>CAZNBY010000021.1:0-50895 GCA_964571525.1 uncultured Planctomycetota bacterium | reverse complement strand
TTGCTTGCAGAAGCGTAAGAGCAATAGCGGCTCCATGTGCCCAAATTCGGATACATAATGCCATTAATCGTGCTGCTGCTCACCCGTGTGTCCCAGTTCTCGTAAAGCTCCCATGTCGTTAAGAATACAAGTGTTATGTGATCAACATACAGTGCGTATGAATATGATGAGCTGTTCATCGAAGCAACATACCAGCGGATTTCTGCAGTGCCGGCAGGAACTGGTTGGGACATCCAACCGGAATATGTGCTGCCGGTGGATGAGCTTATAGTGTTTTGAACTGTAAGGGATCCCGACTGGTCGTAGCACTGATAGTAGCTAATCACATAATATGAATAATAGTAAAATGAAATGTTGTTCGCGCTCGGTGTCGGGCTTGGGAACTTGTAGCTAAGGTAAGATGTGGCGGTTGTGCTTGTGGAATATGGGCCAATCATGGCAGACAGGTATATCGAGCCGTTCGAGTAGCAATAACTCGAGCTGCTCCATGTCGTTGCGCCGTTACCACTGCTGTACGAGCAATAGTTGCCCCAAGTACCTTCATTAGGCGCACGAACACCCTGTATTTTTGTGGTGGATGGCCAAGAATCCCAGTTTTCACGAATGTCCCATGTGCCGGCTGAAGAGACGGAACACCATGATAAGACAAAGGCGAATGTAAGCAGGAAAGCCATTCTTCTGAGCATATATCCTCCCCGAAAGGTAAAGATGACGAACAGCGCAGTATTGGTAGAATGCCTATGTATTACATATTACCGCTATTCATTACATCTGCACATACAATACGGCCTATCACTGTTTGCGTTACATTTTTGCGGTTCCTGTTTATTCAGGACTTCCCCGCTTCTTCTGCTACTCGTCGCGTACGGTGGCATCTATGGCCTCTAACCGCGATAGTTCCCCGATTCATGCACGGATAGAGTTACATTGTACAGTGTTTGTATTGCTTTTGCTTTTATTATTACTTTTTACTTCGATGCATTCAAGGGCTTAGTCTGCAGATTTGAAACGCGTTGCGCGTGCGAAGGGCTTAAAAGAAAAGGCCGTTCGATTGCTCGAACGGCCTTTATTTGGAGCAAGGAAAGAGGGGTCTATTGCCTGATTAGTTTCCTAACAAGAGCTTTTATGCTTGAAGAACCTGTAATCTGTTCGGCAAGTGAGGGAGAAGCAACATAATAGAGGCTGACAAGAGAAGATGAAGAGCCTGCTGCATCGAGCGAACCATCACGAACAGAGGTGAGGTTGATTACACTGTATGCCGACATCGTGCCAAATGCAGCGGTTGCGATAAAGCATCCACCACCGCCACCGCCGCCGGGTGTCGGGTCATCGTCGTCATCGTCATCATCGTCATCGTCATCATCATCGTCGTCACCTGTCTGACCGCCTGTATAAGCCTCGGCCTTAGCTTCAGCAATCATGGGAACACCATCATTGAAGAACATGCAGAAGGCTCTTCCATCGGCCTTAAAGCCGAGGAATGTGGGGCCGTCAGCGACGATGTTGTTCGCTACCACTGAAGTATCCCAAGTCTGCCCAGTAAAACGGGCAAACAAGACAGCAGATGCGCTACGGTGAGAGATATGCGGCAGGTTGTCAGCGTTCAGCGCAACTCTACTGCCAAGCCCCCCACCATATGTAAGATCAACAAGCACACGATCCCAAACATCAAAGCTCTCAAGGTTAGCATAGAGCCTTGAGCCGCGGAAGTTCGACAGGTCAGCGTAGGATGTGTATATACCACCTGACATGTCAACGGTAATAGAAAGATCATGGCCAGCATTGCCGTCATCGCCTGTCACCTTATAGATATTCCATTGTGCGCCATCGAACTTCGCTGCGTATAGATAGATACCCTTACGATAGACAAGCATTGGGCGACCGTTAATGGGGTGATTCACAGCGCAAAGATCGTTACGCGATACGGATGTATCAATAAGGTTCTCAAGCCACTGACCTGAGGCATTATCAAGCACTCGTTCGATAAGATCGCCGAACAAGCCCTTGCGGTAATAGATTCTGGCGCGCCCAGTGCCATCAATCATTACTGTGCTGCGAACGCCATCGCCCACATTGGTATCAAGAAGAAGCGGTTGCACATTGATGCCGTCATACACGACATAGTACACTCGACCACTTGCTGTTACAAATGTGACATGGTATTCATTTCCGCGAAGAAGCAGATCAAGGGTATTGACATTGCCAGTGCCGCTGTAGATCACAACATCATCAAAATCTGCAATCTTACCAGAAACGCGCGGAATTTTCAATATAACACTGTCACGGTTATCATCGTACATAGCAATAACTGGAACATTGCCTTCATGCATCTCCATGTCTATCGCTCGGCTGTTCATACGGGGAGAGATAGCCTCTGCAGGGTGCCAGAATTGGACAGGGAGTGCAGCGCGCATCTGCCAGTTCCAGATTATTGTTGTCGGCTGTGTGATCGCAAAGGAGACGAAGATATTTGGAGCAGAGCCAAGATCACCCGTGCCAGTATATCCGGCGCAAAAGTAGTTACCGCCGCTGAGCGAGCTGTAAGCGTTAACAGTTTCTCCTTCAAAGTGCCAGTAATTTCCGACAGCAGGCTGAATGATTCCAAGCCCGCTTGGGTTTATGACATCGAAGCGATATTGTGGCACCCAGTTTACTATCTGGTTGATTGGGCCAGTGACCGAGAAAGTAACAAGGCGAGGGTTAGCTATATTGCGCTCGTAGTTGAACCCGGCAGCGTCTCCGCTTATCCACTCTGGTATGTACCGTACTGTAGAAGTGTCGGGAGGATTGAGAAGCTGAACGGATACAGAGTCGCCTCGTTCGTACCAGCCGGTCTTGTCAATTTCGAATCCAGTTGTCACCGCGCCACTAACGGAGAGAAGAATGTAGAACTCGCCTCGGAAGTTCACAGTAAGAATAACAGGTTGGTTGACTCGAACAACTGCTTGTAGCAGCACATCGTTTGTTGAGATAATCGAGCCTGCAACATTCGAACTCCAGCCAATTAACTCATACTTTTCCCACGCTGGATTGAATGGGAGAACAACAGAAGCCGTAACATCTGTACCAAGACTGTACCAACCTTCTCCGCTTGTCGTGCCCGCGTTGGAATTTATTGTGAGCTGGTATTGCTCTTCCCAAAGCCAAGTAACAGTTGAAGGGCTGTTGACCACAACGCGCCCAGTCGAGTTCGAAAATCCATAGGTGAAAGAGCCAGATCCAATGAATCCGGTGCAGCGATAACGAACTCCGAATCCGGCAGTTACAAACTCAGGTACGGTCGCTTCGACGATGGAGTTAGCTGAGTACCATCCGGTTCTGTCTCCGGTTGACATGAATTTATCATCGAAGATTTCGAAATAGTACTGGTGCTGCCAGTTGATATTTACAGTTACCGCCTGATTGAGTGTGAAGCGTACTTCAGCACTTGGAGACGAGCCAAGTTGGGGGGATGTCCAGCCGGCACAGTAGTACCTGTCATTTGGACCGACATTGTGAACTTGTTGAGCCAGTACATATATTTCAGTGCCAGTATTGTAGTACCCGGTGGTATCGCCGGATGTGAATTCAGGATATAGGTTGATCAAATCAAGCTTATACTGCCGCACATAGTTTGCAGTCAGCGTGCGGTTTGTATAGCTCTTTATGGAGGCATTATGTATTCGGTCACCTCCATCAGACCAATTGGTAAATGCCCATCGTCGGTCTGCATACACCTGTTGATACATCGGTGCTTCTACCTTGAATGGATCGAAATAGTACACCTGCATTGTTCGCGTGTTTGTGTACAAGACATCATTAACATAGAATTGCCCTGTTGTGCCCAGCGATGTGTTGATTGTCGCTGTTACGAGGTTTGTGAGCACAAACTGCTGTCCACGATACCATGAGCACCATGTACCGCCATTCCATACGCGAGCGCATACAACAAATTGCTCAGATGAGAGGTTGAGCACCTGCGTATCAAATGATGTGCGCCACATGATCTTATCAGTCGAGGTTGCATCGCCGATAAGATTGACTGTCGTGCCACCATCAAGGCTGTACCCAAACTGAACATAGTCAGGTTGGGGAATGGTAAAGATGATGTATGCACGAACACAGATGCAGTGCGCCGGTACACTTGTCAAAGAAGAAAGGGCGATCGTTGAATTTATGTTGCTGTATTGGTAGTGCATACCAAGAGGGTTGCCTGTCGCCTGTGTTGGAATGTAAGTATAGACATTTGTGTACGCAGTTTGGGCACCCATCGGAATATTTGGCACATTGACATCATAAACCATCGTGGTTCCTGCAACTGCTGTTCGGCTAATATCAGCCCACAGAAATGTTGCTGTCGTAGAATCAACATGAAACAGCTTCAGGTTGATGTATTGGCTTGTTGAAGCGACATACATCTGTGGAGATATCTCTGTTATCATCTTCGTAACTGTGCCATTAACGGGCGAGCCATTCGACAGGTTCGTGTTGATTCCTGTAAATGTATAAGTGTAGGTGTAAGAAGCCGTGCTGACCCACGGATTAGGTGGAAAGTATGCTGCAACTTGCGGAGGGACCACGCGTGTTGTAAGGTTCAGAGTTCCTGTATTGCTATCAGAAGTTACATACTGAGGATAATAGTTAACAACAACGATATTTTCTTCTCTTGCCTCGGTCGAAATGCCCGCTGTATCGGCACGGGCACGCACTTTTGATGTCTGATCGAAGAAGTCCTTTGTGTCCCAAAATACCGTGTATCCATCGCTTCCATCTTCGTCTCTTGCAATAAAGAACCACGCATCCTGCTTTGAATCATAATAGTCGAAATAAACCGAGGTGAACGGCATCGCGTCAACGACTATCGCCGTTAATTCGATCATACCGCCGTTATATCCGCCTTCGTTGTATCCGGCTATGTCGGTTACATACGCGTTTCCATAGGCAGAGACTTGCCAGACCGCCATGAAGGCGATAAAAACCAAGGTTGCCACAAAAAGGCGAAGACTCTTCATATGCTTCCCCCTAATCAAAGGGATGATCATGGTCGCAAAACACTTCTAATCAGCGCACGAGAGGCACATGAGGCTGACAAATCTTCTGCCAAACTCGGGCTGATCTCGTAATACAGTGTAACAAGAGCAAAAGATGATGCAGAAAAACTTAATTCCGCATCACGAAATGCCGATAGAGTTACAACCGCTTGCTCGGAAATAGCTCCAAACGCAGCAGTTGCGACGAAGCATCCACCACCGCCGCCTGCCGCTCCGGTGCCGTTGTCATCGTCGTCATCATCATCTCCAGGGGTAGGATCTACCCCATCGTCAACATTTATAAGCTTTGTGGCAGTCGCGTCAAGATACCCGACTTTTTCGCCTTGTGTATAAAATACTCCGGCTTTGCCGTTTGGTAACACGAATAGCGAAAGCCAGCCGTCAATTCCGTTCGGCTTGGGTATCGTCATCGTCTCCCACAAATCTGCTGTACGACGGACATATCGCAAACGACCGCCATTACTCGACACAATATGCGCATTATGCATGCTGTCTAACTCAAAGTCAAGAAAATAACCGGAAGGATGCGAATCTACCGTTTCGATAGCCCAAGCTTCCGCAGTTTTGCGCGCGAATTTCACAACAGGATTGTTGGTTACAAAGGTATCCTGATATGCAACCATCATTCCGCCACTTAGCGTTGCTTTTATCTTGCAGAAGTATCCTGCAGAGCCTGTTCTGTCAACTACCTCAGTAACCCATCCATCGTTAATTCTGTTCGAAACCACAAGGCTGCGCGTAGATGACTCGTAAAAAGCAACAACTGGTAATCCGTCTATCCCTTTAACTGAGATCGAGCAGAACATTGCTGCAACACCTTCGGTCGGCACAACTTCGATGGTGATTATGTCACCTTGAATGTGCGCAACCTTCATTTTCCCGCTGCTTGAGTCAAGGTATCCGACATAAATCGTCCCGTCATTAGGATTAATTGCGATTTCGGCGCTCCGCCCGACATCCCCCAGGTCATCAACAATGCGCATCGCCCAACCATTCACGCCAGCCGCATTCGAAGCAGGAGTGAACAAATACAATGTATGTGTTGCTGAATCGCCTGCAACTATATACTCGTTGCCATCAGCCGTAATTGCGATATCGAGGCTGTTAAGCGCGGTTATGCCTTCAGCGACTCTTGACTTTGTCCATATGTCTCCGTTTCCTCTCGAAATGTAAATCGAGTTGTTGGATGGGCTGTAATAAGTAACCACACGCGTGCCATCGGATTTTAGTGCTGCAGAAGTAAATTGAGCATCGGTATCAACCGTTTTTGGCAACTGCCAGAACACATCCGGCACATCAGTGCGGTTCGTCCAAAGCCACTCGATACTTGTTGGAGAGAAAATGGCAAAGGAGAAGAATGGCTGATCTGAGCTTGCAACTGAACCAGAAGCACGGAAACCATCGCAGATATAGAAATCTGTTGAGAATTCCGCATATCCTGACACTACTGTACCCGGATCATACCAGTTATATCCGGGTGAAGGAACCACCTCAGCAAAAGCGTTTGGATTTGTGATAATAAGCACTACCTGCCTGTGCCAAATGATGTTCTGCGTCACCGGTTTTGTCATATTGAGAGAGACAAGATGAGGGTTCAAAGGGTCTTTTCCCATATTGACTGCTGGCTCGTCTCCGCTCCATTCAATGATATACCTTTCACCGACGATAGTCTCTGGAGGTATTGCCTCTATCGAGACCTTTGAACCACCAAGCAAGTATCCCGATGGATCATCTTTTACACTGCCCTGTGTGTAGTTAAGCGAAAGCTGATAGTAAGTGTCCCACTGCGCAACTGCGTTTATTGGTTGGTTGACCGTGATAGTTATTGTCTCTAAAGGCTCGACCGACAAGCCATTCCAGCTTGAAAGACGATATTGCGTCAGAGGAGGTTCAATTGGTTTGTTCGCAATAACATTCAGAACACTGCCCTCGTTATGCCAGCCTGTGGCTGTTCCGCCACCAACTAAAGTGACAGTGCCCATTGTCGCAGATAGATTAACATAATGCTGAGCGTCCCAATCCCATGTTATCTCAATGGGTTGGATCAGGTTAAAGGCACCGGTCGTATAAGATGTACTTGCTCCGCCTGGGACAAGGTTGTATCCCTTGCATGCAAGTCGCGATTGACCATCATCTACGCTCTGATGTACGCTTAATGTAATAGGTGTGTTAAGCGGATAGAAACCACCAAGCGTGCCAGTTGAAGCCCCTCGATCGTTGTGAATGATGACAGACATTTCGTCTCTGTAATGAAACGCAAGATGTGTTCTTCCACTCAAATGGAAGGTCGTCTCATTACGCGTTCCAGATAGCCCTCCTCCGCTCTCGCTCCATCCCGTACAGTATTTTCTGTACTTCAAAGGCTGGGCAGGATCAGGTATGATCTGGGGAACTGAGCCAGATATCGTAACACCTTCATCATAGTATGTATTAGCCTCGGTTATGCTGAAGGGTTCGATAGGAGAATCATAAGTGAAGTAGTACTGGCGATTGTAATTCGCAACAAACCGCGGAGTAATACCGTTTATCGCGTATTCAGACGGCACCATCAAGTCCTGTGATCTTCCTCCACCGTTCGACCATGACACGAACCGCCAACGGTTGTCTCCCACTACTTCGAGTTGGATATCAGGAGCCTCGACTTTGTAGGTGAAGATATCGCTCCAACTAACCGTAAGTGTTTTCGTAAAACTAACTGGCGTTGTTGCCCCGTCATAAATAAGCACACCGTCTCCCATTGAAGTGTCAAATTCGGCTTCGATTCTGTTGACAATGTTAATAGGCTCTGTGCTGAAATGCCACCCACTCCACATAGTACCGTTGAATGCGCGTGCAGCAGCATATACATAGGCGTTTCCGAATGGTTCCGAATTCCATTCTGTCGAACTTGCACCACTGACTGCATTAGCAACGCCTATACTTGACACATCAACCCTATTGGCGCTGAATCCGAACTCGATCTTCGGTGTTTCGGGATAGTTCATGTTGTAGTTTAGCGACAAAGGAACACCGTATGATGTGTTCGATGAGCTTAACGAGACGGTACCTGATAGGTCGCCGGATGCAAGATAGTAAGTCGAAGGAGTTGGGTTGCCCGTTGGTCTGTATGTACCAGTGTATTTGTGGCTCATGCCAATCATAACACCGGCTGGAACATTCGTGAAGCCAGTCACATTCTCCAATGAGTATGTTTGTGTGCCAACAGCAGAATTAATAACTGGTCCATTTGCGATAATGGTATATGTGGTGCCAGAACCCGTCATTAGTTTGATGCGGTGCTGCCCTGAAGTAGATGGGACATAGTTGAAGTACGAGTTATAGCTTGTGTAAGTTGCCGATCGAGGTGTTGTATAACCGTTGTTAACAAAAGTGTACCATCCCGAGCTGTAATACCCGCTTGAGGTCATTGTCCATGGGTTCGGAGGAAAACTGCCAGATATATCTGGTCCTTTGTCAAAGCTCGCACCAAGACGAACCAAACCACCAATGACTGGTGGCACATCTAAAAATGATGTTAATATCGGGTTGTAAATGAAGACATTTTCGAGCGAGTCGTTGAAAGAACGCCATGATGATGTCTTTGTATCGTACGCATTAAACTTAACGATGATAGAACCCCCAAACTCTATCAACGAACCAGTGTTCCAAATAGTTGAGCGCGTACCGTCTCCAGTTGTGTAGTCGGTACCCAACAAGAAGTCTTTGCCCGCTTCATTTCGATAGTAGAAGTCAGTATATTGATTGCTGAAGCTCGCGGTGCTGTCTATTGTTATGTCAACTGTCAACTGCACAAGACCCGCATTTGGCGCATCGAAACCGGTTGTTGCTCCACCGATGTTCTCTATTGACACAAGAGGAAGCGCAAATCGTATCTCATCCACATAAAGAGCATACGAATACGAAGAGCTGTACATCGAGCCGACATACCATCGTATCTGTTTTGTTCCTGCCGGGACTTTGCAGTTGCCCCACCCTTGATATGAGCCTGAATTTGAAGTTGTAAGCTGGTACTGCGCGGTCATCTGCCCGCTTGAGTTATAGCATTGGAAGTAACCTAATACATAATATGCATACCAGTAGAATTGTATATAAGCGGTTCGAGGTGTCGCGCTCGGGAAGTTATACGCAAGGTAAGAAGTGCATGTTGTGCTTGTGGAGTAAGGACCGATCATCGCTGTAATTGAGCCGCCGTAACCGTAGCTTGTGCTCCATGATGTCGCTCCACCGTTGCTTGCCGAAGTATATGAACAATAACGGCTCCATGTACCTTGATTAGGCGGAATCGAGCCGTTTATCGTTGCTCCATTTGACCTTGTGTTCCAGTTCTCGTATATGTCCCATTTATCGAGTACTCGCATAGTAATCTCGTCCACATACAACGCATAGCTATACGATGAACTGTACTTTGACGACACATACCATCGTATCTCCATCGTGTTCGCAGGTACCGAGTAATTCGCCCAGCCTGAATATGTGCTCGAAGAGGACGAGCTAATCGTTGTCTGCGATATCAATGAACCGCTCGAATTGTAGCATTGGAAATAACTGATGACCCGGTACGAGTAATAGTAGAACTGAATCGTTGTAGCCGATGGTGTCGGGCTGGTGAACCTATAAGACAAATACGAAGAGGCATATGCGCTTGAGGAATAGGTGCCTATCATCGCGTTATAACCGCTGTATGTGTAGCTGCTCCACACCGTTGTGCCACCGTTGCTGACGGAAGAGGAGCAATACCTGCCCCATGTGCCAGCATTTGGCGCGCGGTTTCCGTAAATCGAAGAACCATAGCTCCATCCATCCCAGTTCTCCATTATGTCCCAGGTGTTCAAAAACTGGAATGTGATCTCGTCAACATACAGCGAGTAACTGTATGAAGTGCTGTATTTTGACGACACATACCAGCGTAACTCAGCGGTTCCAGCAGGCACACTCTGAGTCATCCAGCCAGAATATGAGCTTGATGATGATGAGCTTATTGTGTACTGTGCAAGCAGAGAACCACTTGAATTGTAACACTGAAAGTAGCTAACCACCATATATGAATAGTAGTAGAACTTGATGTTATTTGCGCTTGGTGTTGGGCTGGGAAATTTGTAGTTAAGGTACGATGAACCGGTTGCGCTGTAGGAATAAGTGCCGATCATCGCATTGTATGTGCGATAAGCGTAGCTACTCCAAACAGTTGCGCCGTTTCCGCCAGTATAGGAGCAGTAATTGCCCCATGTACCCTCGTTAGGCGCAACGACACCTTGGATCTTGGTCTGGTATGTCCATGTATCCCAGTTTTCGAGAATATCCCAAGTGCCGGCAGATGCAGGAGAAGGAGATAGTATGAGTGCAGAAAGAAAGAGTAGTGCGAATACGATTCGTTTCATGGCGTTTCACTCCTGAGCAAGAGGTGAAAGGGTCCAAGTTTTTCAAGGCTAACAGACGGAGAGCCATTGCAGTCCCTAAACTGCTTAGGCTCTTTCCCCAGCAAGCCCGGTCCCTAACCCGAACAAGCTGAGATGACAGCAGATAGTCCCTAAACTACCCGCCATAAAAGGCTGAACCTCGCCCGGTCCCTAACCCGAATGAGGCTCGGAGATTCGCTCGGCGGTCCCTAACCCGCCGTGCAGAAAACTCAAAACAACCCGTTTCTAACCCTACAATTCTACGCGAATGGTAGTGTAAAGTCAAGACTTTTTACACACTGTTAGTTTCACCAAATAGGTGTGCGTTGCGAAAATACTCTGGCCTTGCGCCAAAAATGTGGAGAATAGGTCATCAAATGGTCAAGCTATTCCGAGTTTTAATGCAAAGATTGCGTCTGTTTTTAGGTATCGGCGAAGAGTTTTTGTGCGATTCGTGCAAGCTGAACTATCGCGACCTTTGCAGAAGGCCAGAACGACCGAATGCTCGAATCTGCACAGACCATCGAAGGAAATGACAGCCCATGGGCAACCCTATTGGACTCGCCCTACTCGCTTTCATCCCAGTCCTGATCCTTCTTCATTACTTCAAAACGCGGCGTTCAGAGGTCAAGGTTGCTTCCATTTCAATTTGGCGTAGCGTGCTTGATGCCTCAGCAAAGCGCCGTTCCTCCCGCTTTTCGCTTGATATTGACCTGATTCTCCTTATCACCGCATTGCTTTTCGCAGCTATTGGCGCCACAGATCCCAAGATTCCACCTCGCGCTGGTCAACACGCTCTGTTGTGCATTGTTATTGATTGCAGCGCATCCATGAAGGCAGACGATGCTTTCGACAAGGCCATTGCATTCGCTCAGACAGCTATCAGCGCAGAACCAGCAAATAAGCTGGTTACAATTGCGTCTTCAGGTGCTGTTCCCCGTATTGTGTGCAGAAGAGCATCGCAAAACCGTGCACTTGATGTTATTCGATCGCTTAGTCCCGAGGATGCTTATGCGGATAACGCGGAGGCGATTTTGCTGATGCGCGGTATTGAACCATCTGCAAAACCGCTTCTTCTAACAGATCGGTTTGATCAGAAAATCCAAGACGCAGATGTGGCATCTTTTGGTTCTCCAATGGAAAACGCAGGGTTTGTCGCCGCACAATCGCGTGCAAATGGTCTGTTTGTTGCGCTGGCTAACTATTCATCTAACCCATATCGGGGTGCAATTCACCTTGTTGGCAAGGGAAATGTTAATTTGAAAGTCGCAGACATAACGCTTGAAGCGGGTGAACGGAGAGACCTTGTGCTTCAGATTTCTGAAATACCCCCTGAAGCTGAACTGAGGCTCATACCACCGTCGGGTGCTGTTTATGATGACGCACTTTATGTTGCTTCTGCAGCAAAGGCTCTGAAGGTCGCTGTCGCAGGAGTCAAGCTGCCTTCCGCATCGCGCCGTGGCATATTGGGCGCACTTGATAGCATAGGTGGCGTTCAGGTTTTACACATTGAAGGTGATCGCTTTCCTGATGATATCGAGGCTGACGCGTACATTGGCGTAAGAACGCAAATCCACGCTGCAGGCGCACCGGCAGTACTTTTTCAACCGACCGAAGTACAGGGAATTCAATATTCAGGTGAAAAATACTCTGGGGATATTGCAATCGCAGATCCTCCGCATTCGTACTTTGTTGGTGCAGACGGATCTAAACTATCGGTTTTTCGCTCATTTGTAAACGGTGAGGTTATGGGCTTCGACGCGAGTTGGACCCCCGTGCTGAAAGTTGGCGATACTGTCGCACTGGCGCATCGCGATAGCACATGGGTTGCGTCGTTTTCTCCGTCAACCGCTTCTGAGAGTTGGGTATCCGATCCATCGTTCTTGATGTTTTTGTCTCGATTCATTTCTGATGCAGGTTCTACTTCACGGCGCGTCCGCATGGCAAAAACTAACGCGTCACGCAGTAAATCGGGACACCATGACGGTATCGCCTATAATCTCTTGTCGGATGAAGAAAGTGACCTTCGCACCCGACAGTCCAACGATGCACCAATCCCCATTCCAGTTCTTTCCAATGTGACTGGTGTGGCTTTTTCGTTGGGAAATCTTTTGTTCATGCTTGCAATTGCAGCATTAGTTGCGAGAATGTTAATTGCTGGAAGAAGACTGTAGCCTGCCAGCAAGTATATAAGGAGCATATATGGCACTGCAAGGCAATCTTAATGACTGGATGGCTATCGAGCAACCGCGCATTTCAGTCCCTCCGCCGGGGCCAAATGCGGATGTGCTTATTGCAAGAGAGGACCGGGTCGCCGCCTCATGCCACGGCAGAGGCTATCCTCTTGTTGTCGAGCGCGCTTATGGCGTCTGGGTGGACGATGTTGATGGAAACCGATTTCTTGACTGCACAAGTGGCATAGGCGTTACTAATGTCGGCCACTGTCATCCGCAAGTCGTCAAGGCTGTGCAGGAGCAGGCAGAGAAATTCTTCCATTTCTGCGGTGCTGATTTCTACTATATCCAGCAAACGCTTCTGTCAGAAAAGCTCGTTTCAATTACACCAGTTGACGGTGGCGTACCGTTCTTCACCAACAGTGGGGCAGAATCAACCGAAGCGGCGATGAAACTTGCAAGATACACAACTCGAAGGCCGCGCTATATGGCTCTTCGAGCATCCTTCCACGGTCGTACCTTCGGAGCGATGTCGCTTACCTCGTCAAAAAGCGTTCAAAGAAATCGCTTTGCGCCGCTTGTGCCCGAAGTTACGCATGTGCCCAACCCTAACTGCTACCGCTGCCCGTACAACCTTAGTTATCCATCCTGCAAAGTTGCCTGCGTTGACGCTATTGACGATTTTCTCAATTCGGTGTGTCCACATGAAGAGGTCGCGGCTTTCTTCGCAGAACCGATTCAGGGCGAAGGTGGTTACATCGTCCCGCCACCAGAGTACTTTCCCAAGCTCTCAGCGTTGTGCAAAAAGTACGGGATACTTTTAGTAATTGATGAAGTGCAAGCCGGTAACGGGCGTACTGGCAAGATGTACGCAATAGAGCACACTGGTATCCGCCCTGATATCCTGTACACAGCAAAGGGGTTGGGGTCAGGATTCCCAATCGGTGCGATGATAAGCAAGGGCGAGATAACAAAATGGCCTGCTGGTGCGCACTCAAATACCTATGGCGCGAATCCGATGGGTTGCATGGCTGCGCTAAAGACTATCGAGCTTCTTGAGCAGGGGCTTATGAAGAATGCGCACGAACGGGGCGAGCAGTTGTTTGCAGGCTTGAAGAAAATTCAGGCGAAGCGCAATTTCATTGGCGATGTGCGTGGGCGTGGATTAATGGTGGCAGTCGAAATTGTTAAAGACTTCGACACGAAGGAGAAGAGCCCTGAGCTGCGAAACCGCCTTGTGATGGACTGCTTTAAAAATGGCTTGCTAACATACTACTGCGGAGATTGCTCACTCAGATTTATTCCTCCGCTTATCATCACCGAACGGCAGATAGACACTGTTCTGAGCATCTTCGACAAAGCAACATCCCAGATATAACTACACGGAAAAAACAAGCGACCCGCCCCGAAGAGGGCGGGTCGCTGCAAAATTACATAAGCCGCGCTCGAACGGCAAAAACTGCCTTTGCGTGGCTTACTTCGACTCAGGGTTTGGGATCAAGATTCTGATTCGTCAGACTGGTCAACATCGCCGATCGGAATATCATTAGCCTCAAGACCGATGATGCTTCGGATCTCCATCTTTAGGCGATGGATCTCCGCCGTCTTATCCATTACATCCTTAAAAAGCTCGCTTGTCGCAACAAGTCCCTTGCGAATCAAAAATGCCGCTGCTTCAGATCGCGAACGAAATAATTCTGCCTCTACAAGCGCGTCAATACTTTTGCTAACATCATCTCTAACCCGCACCATTACCACATTAGAACGGCTTGTAGATATTCCCTCGCGCAGAAATTCCTTCAGTTCTCGACCCATTTGCCGCAAGTCCTTGATGCTGTCAACATTGAGCCTTTTCAGGACATCGAACTCCTCGACCTTGTCCGCGCCTGAGTCGCTGTCAGGGGCATACGCCCTCGCTCTCGCTACACTTGCCTCGCGCAACTAACCCCCCTTCACTCTAAGCATACAGAGAATTATATCTTAAAGACAAGAAAACACAACACTAATCTTAAGATTTCCTGAAATTCTCTGCGATGTGCTTTGCAGGCCGATCAGAGCACGATTGCTGTTTTGCGCTACAACTGGTCTTTTAGAAAGTGAAGTGCCTTGTTTGTGATGTATTGGATCGGATTGCGCGCTCTTAAATCGCGCAATGTGAGCCTTCTGCATCGTGTTAGATCGTCTTCAAAGGCGGTTGTTAGGCTTGATGCAAACGATTTGTCAATCACTGAAACATTACATTCATAATTGAGAAACATTGAGCGTCCGTTGATATTTGTCGAACCAATTGACGACCACACCCCGTCTATCACCATCGTCTTGCTGTGCAACAACCCATCGCGGTACGAGTACATGCTGATACCCTTGCGCCATAGTTTTGCAGCGCATTCAAGAGACACCTTTTTTGTCAGATAGAAGTCAAGTCTGTCCGGCAAAATAATCCGTATCTTCACGCCTCGTGCCGCTGCCTCTAAGATTGCCTTTGTAGTGGGGTGGTCAGGCAGAAAATAGCCGTAGGTTATGTCAATGCTTGTTTTAGCAGATACAATCGCCTTGAGAAATGCCTCGTAGATTTCGTGCGAAAACCACCCGGGGCTGGTAAGCAACACGCGAACGGGAATCCCGTCCGCAAAACTCTGCGCACCTTCGTAAGGTTCTTTCGGTGGTGGCCAAGGTGGATCGCCGAAAAGGGCATCTGTTATGCCGTCTTTGGCAAAATCGAGAAACGGAAGAGGAACTTTATGTCGCCCGAATCCACGCCCAGATTCGTTCCATATAGTCAGAAATGCGCGCCGAAGATCATCCACCACTGGGCCGACAACTCGAACTGCGGTGTCGCGCCATTTGTCAAACTCGCGCCCTCCTCCGTAGTATTTGTTGGTTAGGTTCATGCCCATCGTGTAGCCAATTCGGCTGTCTATCACAACGAGTTTTGCATGGCAGCGGTTATTGAAACGCAGTATTGTCCAACTAACAGTCGGATTGAAAGGCCGAACCTTGCATCCGGCATCGCGCATCCGGTTTATCGCCCTGTTTCCGGCAAGCTGATAACTGCCAATTGCATCATACACGAACTTGACTGATACACCCTCGTTCGCTTTTTGTATTAGCAATTCGGCCAATCGCGATCCTATACGGTCATCGCCTGCATAAAAGATATATGTGCTGATCAGTATCTCGCGCCGAGCAGATCGAATGTCGGAAAATAGCGCCGGAAACAAAGTCTCTCCATTGACAAGTAGGTTTGCGCGATTGCCCTGCCTAACAAATGTGCGCGTGGCTTTGTCCATTGCCGCCTCAAATTCCGCGCTTCCAATTCCATCAGGTTCGGGTAACACCCCAAATGCACGCTTTAGCGCAAGATGCGGCCTCGATACAAAGCCGTCACAACCAGAGCTTAGCGCAAGCAACAAAACGATTCCAAGAAGTGTGAACTTCAAAACTGCTCGATGTCTCACAGCACTAATATACGCATTTTTGTGCGGGCAAACGCAAATGTCCTTTTCTATAGGAGTTTCTTCCCCGCTCCCAACTGCAATGCTTGATAAATAAACGCGCCCGAATTTCTTCGGGCGCGTCATTCTCTGATTTGTGGCGATGCTACTGCTTGTTGACCTCGATCATGTGCCGCCACTTGTAGTGCACATTGAGCCTGTATGCCAACCCCATGCCGAACACAAGCAAAATCGAAATCGTTATAAGCAGTGTTCGAAGCGACAAGAACGACATAGATACAAAGTAAAGCGTGAAGCCTTCATATATGTAGATAAGAAGTGATGTGAGAAGGAACAGGTACAGCGTGTAGAAAATCGCTGTCCATATCGTTATGTGCTGCGCATTTGCGGCGAACTTTCTAACAAGGCCGTGATTGCCCATGTTCACTATCGCACGCGCTCCAGCCGCCATAAGAACCGTGGCAAATACAATTGCGCCAGAGATGAAAAAGATCGAATAGTCAGAATTGAACCATGCAGACGCGATGAAGTCTGCCTTATCAAACGCATATCGCGTATCGAATCCTATCAGCACTATGAATACCAAAGCAGAAATGCCCGCTACATACCGTGCCATTTTTGATTCGGGGTGAACAAGTCTTAGGTTATTGCCTGCCATCGCGATTACAAGCGCAACAAGAGCAAGGAAGTTCAGAACCGTGAATCCCAAAAACTGCCCCGAGCCCTCAATAAAGAAACCCGCTTGATAGGTACGCGAACCAGTAAAAATGCAGAATGTCAGATGCGCAACAATGAGAAACAGCCCAATCAAAGGCACTGCGACCGCCCTCAGTTTTCCAAGCTTCTTCAGCGATATTGCGACTAACAGCACTCCGCTGAAGAACAACAGAACAAGATAGAGGCCGATTACATAGATAGCATTGTTCAATGCGAGTGTAGTGCCGATGACCGTTCTCAGTTCCGATGAGATCTGATAGGGCTTCACGGTGAAAAAGTCAAACAATCCAAAGTACTCAGTAGAACCCGATTCGCTTACATAGGTCATCACCGGCAGCACGGAATTGATCATAAGAAAAATGCCTATGACCATCAAAATTCTACGAAATGCCGGTTTGTCAACCTGTTCAGAGAGCCGAAGGATGCTTGTCCGACCCGTCGAAAACGGTTTTGCGGGCGCGTTTGCGCCCTGCTCAGATGCGCTGACCATACTCTCCCCCTCTCGGATCTTGTTGCCAGAAAGACAGTAAATCGCACATAGACGGCAGGTTGTGCCGAGGCTATGTACAGCTTACACACAAGGACAAAGGGGGGCATTATAGAACCGTTGTGTTATATGTTCAAGTGCATTTCGCAAATTTATCGCAAAGTAGCGAATATTTTGCTTAACGCCGACTAAACATCGCAACTCACTGCGCAGATATCACCACCGCAATGAGATTCAATGGAGGCGCGTTAAAGAAAAAGGCAAGAACCGAAAACACTAAGTTTCAGTTACTTCGCCTTCCACTTAATGTTGCAGCCAATGCTCGGTTTCTGATCGCTGGAAACGAGCTTGCCGCTCAATACAGCATCCATTGCTGCAATTAGGTCGTTGCCCGTAACCTCGATGCCGTTGTTGGGGCGCGAATCGTCCATCTGCCCCCGATACGCAAGCTTGCGGTTTGAATCGAACAGGTAAAAATCCGGCGTGCATGCCGCATCATACGCCTTTGCGACAGCCTGCGTATCGTCAACAAGATACGGAAAGCTGTAACCATATTTCTGCGCGTATTCGCTCATCTTCGCGGGTGAATCCTCTGGATAGTTCGCAAAGTCATTTGAGTTTATCGCGACAAACGCTACGCCCTTCTTCGAGTATTCTCGCGCAATCTCGACGAGTTTCGAACGCACATGCACAACAAACGGGCAGTGGTTGCAGATGAACATAACCACAAGAGCCTTATACGATGAAAAGTCGGCAAGTGTGTATTTCCTACCGTTATAGTCTGTCAGTGCGAAATCTGGTGCCTGCGTGCCAAGCGGTATCATGTTTGATGGGGTTGCTGGCATATCTTGCTCCTTTTCTAATAAGTTGTACGAAGTATAACACACGATCCCCTGCTCAACTCGCTTTACACGCGCTATAACGACTTTATAATCCTTGAATGGAAAATAACCGTCAACCTAATTTACCTTCTTCCCCCGTTGACGAACTGCTTCAACGAATGTTCACGACAGACGACAGGCAACTTGCCGAGTCGCTTCTGCAACAGATCATCGAGATTGCGGCTCCACGCTTAAAGATGATCGCCTTCACCCGCCTGAGAAATCCCGATGATGTCGAAGATGCTCTGCAGGAGACGCAGATATCTATCTGGAAGTCTTGGGAGACAGATAGGCATAAGCCTGAGCAAAGACCGCGCAAATCCGCTTGGCTTTACTCGATTATCTACAATAAGGCGGTTGACATCTGTCGCTCTAAGTCGCGTCGCCTAAAACGCGAGCAACCTTCCCCGATATTAGAGACTTTCGAGGGACGGGATGGTGAACAGAGAAGGCTCGCCATGCAATCGCTTTACGATTCGATCGAGGAGCTTGAAGCAAAGGATCAAGACCTTCTTTCGTTCTACCTCGCTGGCTTGAACAACACACAAACCGCCGCTGCCTTGCAGATTTCGGAGGCTTCGGTACGCGAGAAGATCAAAAAGCTCGTGCCGATTCTTCGTGGCAAGATGGAGATAAAAGGCGTAACCCTCTCAGTCGTCATCGCGACACTGACTGCATTATCGCAAGAGATCGGTGCAGAAGACTTCTCCCCGCCACATATTGAGTTTCTGCAAACACCTCCGCCGGTGGGAATATCAGCAATTGTAAAAACTACACTTGCGATTGCAGCAGGTATTGCCCTGTTAGTGTCGGCATATGTGTTCTTTCCAACCGAAAAGCCGCTTCCTACCCCCGCACCGCCGTCGCCTGTTCGTGAAAATACGCCCGCACCAGTTTTTAACACCGATATGTCAGCGTCAATAAAGCGCGACGGAATCCCCGGCTACATTCGGGCATGGGGATCAAATTTAGACCGTCAGTGCGAGCCTGTTGACGGCTTGAGCGATATAATAGACCTTGTCGCCACGGGCTATGACACATACGGCCTGCGCACCGATGGCACTTTGCTTGCACTCGGTCGTAATCGTGACGGCACAAATGCGCTTAATGGCAGTACCAGAGTTGCCAAATTCGCCGCAAACTCGTATCACGCACTTGTGCAGTTCGAAGATGGGATGCTGCTTGCCTGCGGCAATAACGAGCAAGGTCAGCTTGGCATAGGCACAACGGATAAGGTTGACCTACCTGTTAAGGTGGAAGGCATAGATGGAGAAATAGCCCAACTTTGTTGTGGGCCATACCATTCTGTCGCGCTGATGAAGGATGGCACCGTATTTACATGGGGAGGTAACAAGTTCAACCAGCTTGGTGACGGCACAACCACTGACAGGTATAAACCCGCTCGTATTGCTGGCCTTACCGATGTGATTTACATAGCTTGCGGACATCTGAACAACTTTGCTGTTAAGCGCGATGGCACAGTTTGGCGTTGGGGCGCTTGCGTCTCTGTTCCTGATCAAGACGAATTGCAGCCTATTGCGCGACCTGAACGCATGGAGGGGATCACTAACCCCAAGAAGATCGTGCCATGCAGCAACTTTGTCTTATTTTTGACAGGTGACGGTGAGGTGCTTGCCTATGGTTCAAACGCGTGGGGGCAACTTGGTGACGGCACATTTGAAAGCCGAAACGAGCTGCGCGAAGTACCGCTTCCCGGCGCAGTCGCCGACCTTTTCGCAACTCAGCTTCACGCCTTCGCCGTAATGGAAGATGGTTTGGTGTACGGATGGGGACAGAATTATTACAGTCAGATAATCGGGACCTTTGAGCAGCGAATCACAACTCCCGTTGAGATACCTGCGCTTCGAGGCGCGTTGAAGGTTGCTACGGCTTTTGACCACTCTGTCGCTCTTCTCCCTTACAAGGGCGTTGACATAACCGCTGGCGAAGGGCATACTCTGATGATTTCGGGCGAAAAAAAGCTCTACGCTTGCGGGCGAAACGACTTTGGCCAGCTTGGCACAGGAGATGACATCACTTACAACACCCCGCAATTAGTCGCATCCCTTAATGAGAAGCGCACCATTGCTGTATCGGCAGGGCAATATCATTCGCTTGCGCTTTGTTCAGATGGTTCAGTATATGCATGGGGGCGCAATGACAAAGGGCAACTTGGGCTTGGCGACCTAATTGACCGGCCCACCCCTCAGCTTGTTGCAGCTTTGTCTGGTAAAAGGGTGATAGAGATATCATGCGGCAACTCATTTTCGATGGCTGTAACGACCCAAGGCGGAGTGTTCTCTTGGGGCAGCAACGAGGACGGGCAGCTCGGTCTTGGCGAGATTCCCCAGAGCTTTGTTGACATTCCATCTCCTGTTTCTGCTTTGAGCGATCTGCGCATCTCATCAGTCTGCGCGGGCGGTTTTCACGCATTTGCACTTGACTGGTATAGCAGTGTCTTCGCATGGGGACAGAACAGGTTTGGGCAGCTTGGGCTTGGTGACTTTGACGGCTATAATACTCCCATGCTGATTGAGGAGCTGCAAGGTAAATTTGTCACTGCGCTTTCTGCAGGTCAGTTTCACAGTTTCGCAATTGCCGCCGACAGGACAGTTTATTCGTGGGGAATGAACGCATCGGGGCAATTGGGGCACGGGCATCAGGCAAACCTTCAGCTCCCCGAGATTGTTGCGGAGTTAGCGGGCAGAGATGTTGTTCAAATTTCCGCTGGTTGGGAGCACAGCATCGCAATTTGCAGAGATAACTCGATATTCTCGTGGGGCAGCAGCGGGTACGGTCAGCATGGCTCGGGCGATGACTCTGTTCACCAGTTCCCCACTCCGGTTCCAGATTTTTCAGAAGCCGGTATTGCCCATATCTCCGCAGGTGTGTGGTTCTGCATCGCATCGTGCACGGATGGGGCATTATATTCGTGGGGACAGAACGACTTCGGCCAGCTTGGGCTTGGGCATGTGAACAACATGAATACGCCCCAGAGGATTCACATCCAATAACGGCGAGGGTACGGCAATCAAAACGGCTTGCGTTTTCGCAAGCCGTTCGCTTCTTTCAAAAAGAGTGGTTCAAACTCATAATAGTTGTATAATACAACTATGAAGCTTCGAATTACATATCTCATGTATGCTCTTGCGGTCATCGCGGTTCTGTTCATCGCGTTCGCAATCACCATCGCGGTGTATAATTCCCGCACAAGGGTTAGGCTCGATAGCTACAATGCGCTGCTTCGCACAGAGCTTGACCTCGCAACAGGCATCCGACAGGGATGCGCGCCCAAAACTGTTTTACCAAAGACCGAAAGCGGCAAGCCCGCTGTGCTCTTTCTGCACGGATATCTCAGCACGCCACAGGACTTCAACGACCTTCCCGCGATTCTTGTCGAACAGGGGTATCCCGTGCGCATGGCGCTTCACCCAGGGCACGGCAGGTTTCCGGCAGACCTTGAAACAGTTACCGCGTCTGATTATGTATCCCATGCACTCGCCGAGTACGATGCACTGCAAGGGCAATACGGCAAGGTTGCGGTAGTGGGTTTTTCGATGGGTGGGGCATTAGCCGCTCAGCTTGCCTTCGAGCGCGACCCGTGCGCGGTCGTGCTACTCGCACCGTGTCTCGACATACGCTACGACATCCGCCGCATTCTCCCAGTGCGCACCATCAACCGACTTTTCGCGCCGCACATCCCGTATGTCGGCCGCTCAGAGCACTTTTTCTGCGTCAACGACCGCTCAGCGATCGGAAAGTACTTCACCTATATGTTCTTTCCCACTCAGTCTGCTGAACAGCTTTGCATAGTCGCCGAGACTGCCCGCAACATGGCATCGTCGCGCAAATCCAATTGCCCTATCCTCGGCATTCAATCCGTCAACGACACCGTCGTCAGCCTCAGCGCGACAAGAGCCTTCTTTTCGTCTCTCGAACCCGACAGTTCAAGGCTCGTGTTAGTATCGGCCTCAAACCACATGCTCTGCTTCGACTTCGACCGTACAACCGTCATCACAGAGGTCACTGATTTTCTACCGAAGAGGTAGGAGGGGGGGCAGAGGCAAGAGAGGAAGTATTGTCACCAACTGATGGTTTTTTAAATGTTATTTTCCTACCAAATATCTTTGGATCCTTCTCGCCCGTCGCGCAAAAACATTTCCATTTCTTTTTAATATCTCCCATGATTCTTGATATTATTACAATCTCTTCGCCGCTGATCTCTATTTCTATCTTCTTATCCGTTTTACTGTAATCCATCTTACATAAAATCGAACCATCCTTTTTATGTTTATATCTGACCAGGGGCCTATGCCAGCACGCAAGCTCATCAGCAAGTATAAGTAGTGCAGCAACAGGGGATTTTTTGTGGAGATTACAGTTGAGAAAATGCATTCCGTCCGCGCTACACAAACCGACAGAATTCTCGACATTTACAAGGTCGTGCAACAACGCAGCTTCCGCAGCGATCTGCATCGCGATATACATCGGCATACGAATGACACCTTGCTTCATAAGCTCTTCAGAAATGTAAATGAGAAATAGAGCCGACTCGACACTGTGATTGTGTCCGGAATTCATCATACCACAAAATAGTGTGACAGCATAATGCCTCATGTATTCGCTACACCTTTCCTCCTTAGGTGGATTCAGAATGCTGAGAATGAATTCAAAAGCTAAGCTTCGCTCAAAATCGGATAGATTTACGGGGTCCAAATCTACCTCTCCTCTATGGTCATCATGCCAACAATATAATTTTCGCAATTCGCCTTTTATCCTTCTTGAATAATATTGACCATATCCAATATCATGAAATAATGAAGCAAGCTGAAACCCCATTACTACAATTTCCTCATAGTTCAAGTTGACTTCGTATATCTTTTTCCTTTTCAGCCAACAACTGAAATGCTCAGAACATTTTTGGTCCTGATATATACTCTTGCCAATCTCCGTATAAACGGAATGGCAAACAAATGCAGTCTTATATTGATGAACAATATGATCTCTGTATTTCGTGTAATTTGTCTCAGTGTACATAAGCCACTCGATATATGCAAATACACCGACAGCGGGAGCTAAAGGTGGAAATATTTGGCAAAACATCCGATAATACGAAGCAATGCAATAATATAGTTCATCATAATACTCTTGTGGCACTGCCTTCTTAAGTTTCGCCATCGTTTCATATATAGCTTCCGTATTCCCATATGACACGACCGCACCAACAATAGAAGGATCGACAAAGCGTTTAAATTCCACACTCGTATCTCTGTCTATTCTCCAATCGTAAAATTTTTGATTACTCAGTATTACAGAACCCATGTTAGATACCTCCTACTATTTCTACAATCTCGCTTACCCATTTCTCTTCATCAGTGATTTCTCCAATCGTTAAAATACTTTGTCTCGGTACAACACGATGCTTCAAACGCTCATTATCAACATAATTAGCTATTTCTGTCATGATAAATCCCTGCACAAATCTTGCCACTTTGCATTTAAGCGCTTTAGTTTCTGGAAATCTTGTTTTAATATCCGCGTCTAAATACATTTTCAAACATTGCGCAGGATTATCTATTTCGATGTTCTCATGCTTAAATTTCCTTGAAAATTTATTATATATAACCTTCATTCTCTTAGCATTCTTTAATTCATCCATGCAACAACCTAGCGAATACCAGTCGACATCATCATCAGTACATATCATAAGTCTTTGCCACGATATATTAGACTTTAATTTCTCATCATGATATAGAAGGGAATGTGATAAGCCAAAATGGCCAGGCGAGAGGTCAATTATAATCGAGTTGTGCTTTTTGAACAGGCTGTCAATCAATTCTAAAATTCGTGTTTTAAAATAACCTAAGTATGCTTCCTGCGAGATAAGGGGGATTATATCCTTTACATCATTGCAGTCCGCTGAGGATGCTATGCATGTAAATGAATGTGGTTTTCCATCATACATAGTAACAAAGTATTCGTCAGGGAGTTTACTTCTAATCTCACGATACTTCATTGGGCTTGCCAGAAGATATTCATTTAGATACTTCACTCTCTTATTATCAATGCGATCAGTAAGCGCAATAATGCTTGTTCCTGTTAGGTCAGCATCAATAAGAAGTGGGTTGCGTTCTGCCCGTTTTTCCAGAAGGGCAATTGTAATGGCGATCGATGTTTTACCAACACCGCCCTTGAGGGAATGCACAGTAAACAGCCTTTTTTTCATTTTGCTTCCTTTTTGTTAGCGAGTTAATATTCTGTGTGCCCAAACAAGCTTGTGTTTAACTGATAATGGACAACTGGCAATCATATCCTCCAATCGTTTACGGAAATCTCTCCATTCCTCTTCTCCAAGTCCTTGCTCCGTGATTCTCCTCCATTTTCTGAGCATATTTTCGTCAAAAAAGGTAATACAATATTTCTGAATGCTGTCCATTGCATGAATGAGATTGCTATTGGTGATACTATCAGCCGAATGAGACTCAATATAGGCTATAATTATATTCTTCACTAATGCAAGCTCATTTTGCATTCCGAGAATGTGCATTCCATTCAAGCACGCTGCAAGTTTTTCTATAAATGGTGTCGCGTCGTCATTCAGCGAGTTGAACCATTCTGAAAACGAATCGCCTGCCATCAACTGTATTATTTTTGACATAGCGTCTTCACATGGTATCTCAAGTCGTAAGAGATTGGCAATGTGTGTGAACAGCAGTATCGCGCGCAGTTGATACTCGCTTGTATCGCTTCTTGCTGTCTGAAGATAATCAACTTCCTTGTTTAAATAGGTTGGTTGTTGCAGATTCTTCAAGCAGTTCCTGAGGATCCGAAACTCCTTGGGCAGAACAGACTGGTCTGGAAAATAGGCCTCTAAAAATGAGTCTATACAATCCGGTAGCGGCCAACTGAGCAGTACTAAATCGCCAAACGACTCGTTGGTTCTATCATGACTTGTACCGTATCCCATACCGAATCGCAAGGAAAGCGCATACACATCCATAATCCTGTCAATGGTCTCTTGATACAGGCAACGGTGAAGTTCAATACCCCGGTAAAGTAAACCTCGGTGTCTGTTATCATCGCCCACACATGAACTCCTTAGCAGCGCGAATATAGGCAGTGAGCATAGCAGTGATGGATTGGACAGATTCAGTCTCACTCTACTGAGACCGACTCTTGAGATCTTCTCGCTACGAATAAGGCTTGCCATCTCGGTTTCGAAAAACGCTGGTTCCTTTTTAATCTCTGTGCTAACTCGCTCAATCCACTCAATACGCTGGGACAATGTGACATCCATTCTAAAGTCAGAAAACACTTGCACTGCATTATATGCAAGATAACATGCGATGTGAACCTTCTGATATTCCTCATAGTACTTACCCACGATATCAATATATTTAATAAAGTGATCATGAAGCAGCACATTAAATCGCCAAATTGACCGGTGAAGTCTGCTATTTAGAACATCGCTCGGAGTATCTGTATCGTTCATATTGCTAACTTGACTCTCTCTGTCGCTACCATATAAAATCGGCTTCCCCTTTATTGAATTCTCAATAGGTGAAGGCATCAGCATTAACAATTTTTTATTAAGCCAATTATAGAAATATTCGCCTCGGTAGAATCGATTGACAGCTCTTGTGCTTTCATTAAATGATGCGCCACGAATACTTAGAAGTATTGCAATTGCCACTGTGACTGAGTTGCTATCTGTCCTTTGGTCTGCCCATTCCATTATTTTTCCTCCTAATTCTTCAGAGTGTTCTTTTATGTATTGCATAACATCGCGAGGCTTGCCATCACTTTCTGCAATCTCCCTTAGCTGAAGAAGATAAGCAAATGGGTCCAGAGGATAGTCAAGTGGAGTAAAAGCGTATTGCATGCAATATTGATCGAGAGCGATCGCAATATTTTCAAAGCTATGTTCCCTTGCCATTTTCAAAAGTTCTTCCTTCGCCTTATCAATTGTGCCACATCTAAATATGTCTGGCAAGCATTCCTTCACAGTTTGAATATCGGGTGACAAGAGATGTGATGTTAATGCCTCACTCCTCACATAGTGAGGAAATAACAATCTTCCATTCTGCACAATACTCTCACTTCTCATTACATGTCGTAGCATTTTCGTAAGGAATTTGTAATCCTTCATCAAGAATACTACTATTTCCTCAACCGCAGTTTTACGAACATGCTCGAGATTTGATATAATCCTATTGCTTCGTTGCTCAAATTCGCTCTTAGTTATTTCTGTGATCCATGTATCATCGCTGTAGGTTTTTAAAGCAAGACTCAATGCATGTTTTCTATCCTTTATATTATCGCTCCTAAGCTGAGCGACAATAGTCGGCCACTCGCTTAGTCGGACATTTGGCAAATTGTCGACACTTGCAGCGCGAGATTCAACATCCATTTCATCACGACCTTCTATCCGTTTGCAGTTTACTCTTTTAGTCCTCTCCAAGACTTTTATTGCATCATCGGCAAGCAAACCATGAACTATTATCTCATTCGAATTTCCATACACTAAATATTTCAATCTCCCCAATAGTATATTCGTGGCATCTCGTTCATTGTCACTCATCTTATCATTATGCTTTCCCAATATATCGCAGAACAATAAAAATGTCCTGTGCCTATCAATTTCATTTTTTCCAAGCAAAGGTTCAAGTGTTAACATACATTCTCTTAACGCTTCAAGGTCAACCTTAACTTCAATTCTTAGCGCCACATCGAATATTTTTATGTATAGCTTGCTGTACTGAAGACAAATATACTTCTGCTTTTCCTCCTCGTTAAGAAACTCAGGCACGAACAGCATCAACGCCCTTGTAATATATTCAGTAATATTTACCTTTTCAACTCCGCTTAGTGCTTTATCGGTAATCAATGTATAAACGGATTTGCCAAATTCTTCAATACAATAGTCACTGAATCTTATAGCAAACGGAATCGCAACTTCACCTTCTTCCTGTAGGCTATTCACTATATACTGCTTATTAAAACCTGCGTCTTCGTACTGCTCCATAATGCATTCTGATACAACTTCAATTTCAGCAGATGGAATGCGAGGGTCATTCTTCAACCAGTATACCAATAATTCAGCATCCGGCACATTAAAATAGTATCGCCATTCCATTAGCTGCAATGCTGCTTTAGAAAACTTCACAATATCTATTTTATGCGCCTTATATAAATAATGAAGTAATGCGTATGTGTCAAACTGCATCCATCGCTTACAACTCCATTTTGTGTTCTCATCTACAACCTTATTGAATGCTCTTTCGTCTGACAGCAAAGGTATTTGCATTGATATCGCCAGGTTGAGCGGAGACATGGTGATTTCCTTGCTCTTTATTCGATCTTGTATTGAAGAATCAACTTGTGCAGCCTTGAGACCACAATTATTGATCAAATCCAATAGTTTTTTATGGCGCTCTTTTGCTTCAGCACGCATATCTAAGTCTGACTTAAACTTAACTAGCTTTTCGTATTCAGTATTCACCAATGCAATTTGAATATTCTTACTCTCTATACTTGTGCAAAGCCCTAATATTTCAAGGTCAACTGCGCATTCAAACGAACATACAATACGCTTAGTACTTAAATTCCTGCTTACCTTGTCAACATCGGTTGCTTCATTCCACTCGTACCGTTGACGGATCTGCTTGCGCAGATTGTCATTTATAACTCCTTTGGTGTATAACCAGTCAGCAATTTCGCATACATAGACAACGGATACATCTTTGTGCTGAGTATCACTAGTCTCCACCTTTGCCCGAAGCAGTATCGGCCATTCTTTCTCACGCGCAAGCTGCTCAGATGTTACCCAGACAGGATTCTTGACGGAATATGCGCTTAACGAATTTGGATGAGCACGGCTCAGACGAATTGCTGCTTCGGCCTTTCTGCGGTCGAAGAAGTCAAATTCTGGTGTTTCTTTTTCCAACATCATAATAAACTCAGCAGGATAATATACACCTCCTCGAAACACTTTTGGGAGCATTCGGATTAGCTCGCAACCAAGAACATCCTCAAGCTGATGAAGAGTAATTAATGCCGAATAATCTATTACAATTCTGTCACTATTTTCGCTTCTATACTTACAAGGCACTTCCATCATCTGGGACAAATATTTACCTTTATTTTCCAATATGCGAATTCTATCACTTGCATAAGTTGAATTTCTATTCCTCGTCCGAAGAAACCAGTCATAATAAAATGGATGATTACTATGCTGCCGAGATATAAATAATCGAGGCGCAATTCCTTTCAAGTATCCATCGTATATGTCACTTAGATTCTTGGACCGCTGTTCAATAATGCCCTTAAACTCGTCTATACTACATTTCCAAGCACCAGCACGCCTCATAATTTCTTCATCATGCATCATTTCACTCATTAACTTAACAGCATTCTCGTGCAAAACAGCATATTTTTTGTCATTTCGAGGTAGTGTAGCTATAAGATATACTAAGTCGTTAGGAAATATTCTAAAGTATTCTTTGTCAAGCTGATAACTGTCAACGACATTAATTAACACCATAATTGCTTGTTGTTCCCTTCCTGTCTGTCTCAAAGCATAAACATGAGAATTCTTAATACTATATATTTTGTCCTTTATTCGCATATATTCTTTTGGATCATTTATGCGAATCCAGTCAACATATCTGTCTGCACTCATAACGCAGTCAATTATATCGCCGGTTCTTTCCATTTTATTTAGTATATAACTCTCATTATTGGTGTACGTAATATATTTTCGGCAGTCCTCTGTCGTTATACAGTTATCTTTCGCATTTCTATCCATCTTTTCATCAATAATCGACTTCATCCTTTTTATAATCTCAAGCGCTTCTGCGTATTTCATTCCTTGTACATACTCAGTTGCCAAAATACCGAGTGTGAGCAAATCGTTCGAGTCGTTCTCAAGCACTCGTTTGGCAACAACGATGATCTTATCTCTAATCTCACCAATATCTGTTGCCTGCCTTACACCGTCGAAGGAATTGCGGACGTTAACGAGTGCTTTAAGGTAGTTGCGATACAGCAACATGTCATCTACAATTCTGAGTGCACTTTCATAATATGTCAACGCCTCCCCATTCTCGTTTTGCATTAAGAATATGTTGGCAAGCAATTTATTCGACAGAAATGATAGATACGGGCTTTTGCCTGATGAGTCAAGCACACTCGTGAGTTGCTCTTTTGCCTTATCATATTCTAACTCATAAGTGTACCTTGTGGCCTTCAAATAGTATTTATGTGGCTCATCATTTGCAAACCTATTCTCCAATTCTAGTGCGGCATCAATTCTCTTGTATCTATAAATAATCTCGTGGATAATATCAAGCATATCTTTGCTTCGCGCAATGTTGTGTTTGGATAAAACCATCAATCTATTTATACATTTATCTACATCCTCCTTATTGCCGGTCTCTTCGATATGCGCATAGTATTTAAGTAAGTAGAGCTGCGCAAGGAAGTCATCACTCAGTTCTTTTAAGCGCTTAATTACTTCCTGCTTCTTTTCGACCTTCATCTGATTGAGCGAATTGAATATTATATCATATACTATTTCATCTCTTGCTGTTGGTCCCCTCATATCGAAAAGTTCAAGCGCATCTTCCAACGATTTAGTAGCGTCTCCGAGCATGTAGTTTGCGTTGAGCCTTGCCTTTCGCGCCATCTTAATAACAAGACTTTTATCAGATGCTTTCTCGATTACTTTGCTCGCAACATCACGCATCTTTCTCAGAATAGTGTCGCTTCTTTCTTTAATTAATTTAATAGTATTTCCAGAATTGATTGATATTAATGCGTGCATTACATAGTACGCATATTCTGCCATGAAAGGCAGAATATTCTCGTCTGAAGCGAGTTGTGTTATTGCGATGTCATAGAACCGGTTTGCATCATCCTCTCTGCCTAAATATGTAAGAGCTGCGCCTGCTGAACTGGCGATTTCAATCGGTATTTTCTCAACATCACCAACCATTTTCTCAAGTTCATCACGCTTATCAAGGCTTATCAATATCATTAGTAGGTGCCTAAATACTGCAGGGTCCTTTTCATTCTTCAGCTCTGCATATGCAGAATTGAAGTCTTGTTTATATACACATACTTGAGCTCGAAACAATCGAAGACTCAAATTTGCCTTTTTAACTAAATTATTTTGGTTAAGTGATTCGGCTAATTGTATAAATATTTCTGCTTTATCGATTTCCCCGATATTTAGATAGTAATCGGTTAGAGTTATCAAACCTATAACTCTGTCCTTTGGGCTTTTGCTGTCTTCTTTGCAGAATATTTCCAAGCTGTTTAGCGTCTCTTGGTTAACATGATATTTGATACTGCTACCTGAGTAACAATTCAATATTAGTTCTTTTAGGTATTTGTTGTCGCTCTTAGCAAGCTCGTCTTGAAGGTGTGATAACGTCGGCATACTTGGGTGTTTACCGAAACGGCTTTGATGCTCAAATTCCTTGATTATGTTTAAGCATAGCGCTTCAATTTCTTCGTATTCATCAATTATGTGCAACCGTAACTTCATGTTTCTGTATTTTATACATGTGAAATCGAATTGCGACTTTTCTGGGTCGGATTCCCCTGGCCTTTTTAAAACAAGAACTGCCTCTCGTCGATCTGGGCCGAAAAGCTTGAAAACTTCCTCGTTAATGTATCGAAGTCGCGGGTCTGCGAAACTTGTCCCAAGAAAGAGGATTGTACCCTCTGCAAAGCGCCCCTTTAAGAACAAGCTGAAGCCTTCTCTGGTGCTCGAGTAGTGTTCGTAATCATCTGAGGTGATTACGATCGAACTGGGCACCTGAATGTCACCATGGATCTTTACTACAGTTTTTTCTGATGGCAATATCGAGGGTATGTCTTTTTGGTTGACGATGACTCTTGGTGAATAACCCAATTCAAAAAGCGACTCCTCAAGCAATGTATCGAAATTTGTTGTGATGAACAGGTTCGTAGGGAGTTTTGCGATTGCCCTGTGGAATGACCTATCATATTCAGGCTTGGATTTAAGGTTCTCCACCAGCTTTCTTCGGAATTCCGCTGCCCCAAGATTCCATTCAAGGTTTTGCGCCCAGTCCAAAAAAACAGGAAGACGGAGATCCTTCTGATCTCCTTGCACCCGCGTTAAAAGCTCCTCCCAGGTAGGAATACCTGCTTGTTTTGAGCAACCCGCGCCGACAAAGACAACAAGCCTTCCCTTGATGGCTTCGCCAACAAGGTATGCAATAGTACTGCCATTATCTGCCATATTATCGTGCTCTGCCATCGTATTGTTACGCTCCACAAAGGTTTTAGTAGTAGAATTGTATATCTCCGTGCGTTAATGTCAAACCGATAGTCTTATTATCGTTGCAACGACAAGAGAATGCAGTTAAGCATATTGAATGCACCCAACCTTTTTATCCGCTGGAATGCCAGCGCCATGCAACAAAAAAGCCCTTGCGGGGCAAGGGCTTGGAGGTTGCATCTATCAGGTAAGGCTCTAATAACCAGCGAAAAGCCGAATCTCAATATTACTGAGCGAGGTGAGGGCAGAACACACCCTTCCCAGCGTTGCGCGGGGATATAAAATCCGACGGGGCGGGCGGATGTGTGCTGTCACAGGCGAGGCTATTCCTGACCTTCCGGCGCGGTCGTATCGGGAGTGTCTTGCACATCGGGCTGCGCCATTTGTGAAAGAAGCTCGGCCTGCTTTGCGGCCTTATCCTTGCGGATCGCCATCTCTTCCTTTGACAAAATAAGCTCTTCAGGACGCGACGCACGACCGGAACGATCGCGCAGGTAGTACAGCTTGGCCCTGCGAACACGGCCGAGGCGTGTTACCTTTACATCCACAAGACGCGGTGAGTGTACAAGAAATGTGCGCTCGACACCCTTGCCCGCGACGATGCGACGGACCGTGAAGCTTTCGGTTACGCCGCCGCCGAACTTGGCTATTACGACACCGGTGAAGCGCTGAACGCGCTCTTTGTTGCCCTCGATAATCTTCGAGAACACATTCACCGTGTCGCCGACATTGAAATCGAAGTTTCTCTGCTTCATGTCGGCCTTGTTGATCTGCTCTATGATGTTCATAGGTGCTCCTTATTGCTTTTCAAGCTGGTTATTATTCAAATAGCGCCGGTATAGGTCGGGGCGGCGTTGACGCGTTCGTTCCCGCGCCTGTTCAAGCCGCCAGCGGGCAATTCGGGCATGGTCGCCCGAAAGCAAAACCTCCGGCACCGTCAGTCCCCGGTAACTCTCCGGCCTCGTGTAGTGAGGGTGATCAAGCAATTCGCCCGAAAACGAATCCTCAACATTCGATGCCGGATCGCCAAGCACACCCGGTATGAGCCTTGCCACGGCGTCTATCACCACCATAGCGGGAAGCTCTCCACCTGTAAGAACGAAATCCCCAATCGAGATTTCTTCAGGATTCAACAGGGTGCGAATGCGCTCGTCGTATCCCTCGTAATGCCCACAGACAATTAAAAGGTTGGTCTCTGCGGCAAGCTCGCGAGCGTAAGACTGCTCGAAGGGCCGGCCTGCAGGCGTAGTCAGCAGAAGGCGAGCCGGATGCTGCGCCATAAGCTGTTCGACCGCGTCAACCACAGGCTCTGGCTTAAGCACCATTCCCGGGCCGCCACCATAGGGGCGATCGTCAACCTTTTTATGTTTTTCGTCTTTGCTCCAATCGCGCAGATTGTGAACAGCGACGGTGAGCAGACCGGCATCTTGGGCGCGTTGAAGAATGCTGTCTGAAAGTACGCCCGAGAAGAAATCGGGAAACAGCGTCAGCACATCTATTCGCACAGAACCGGCCTTGCGGCTAAGCCGCGAGTTAGAAAACGCAAGAACCAACAACCTGTGCGCTTATGCTTCAGCCACAGGTTCGTTAGAGACGACTTCACCGGACGCAGTGACGGGTGATGCCGCCTTCTCTAATGCGACCTTTTGAAGGTAAGCAACCGCCTTTTCGCGCGGGAAAACGCCTTCTTTGCGCAAGAACGATGCGACGGTCTCGCTGGGCTGTGCGCCGACCGTGAGCCAATAGGCTGCGCGCTCGATGTCTATGTCCCAATTCTTTGTCTTGCCGACTAATGGGTCATAGTGACCGAGCTTTTCGATGAACTTGCCGTCACGCGCCGAACGAGAGTCAATTACGACGACGCGGTAGAAGGGGGTGTTCTTCCTTCCAAGTCTTGTTAGACGGATCTTTACTGACATTTGTGCTCCACTACCGCTATCTGCGGTTCTTCTTTCGTTGCTCTTTTACCTTTTTTCTCAGTGCTTTCTTATCTTTAGAAGAAAGCTTTTTGCGAGGCTGGCCTGCAGGAGGCGCTGTTCCGGGCATAGGCAGCCCAGGCATTCCCGCGCCAATTCCCGCCGGCATTTCCTTTGCGAGCTGCTCCATGTCTTGCAGCTCGGGGGGCAAACTCTTCTTGCCGGGGATTAGGCTCTTAAGGCGACCCATCAATCCCGTCGGCTTTGTCATCTTAGACATCATCTTCTTCATCTCGCCAAACTGCCTTAAAAGGTTCGACACCATTCGTATATCGGTGCCCGAGCCTTTTGCAATCCTCAGCCTGCGAGCGTTTGAGATGATCTCAGGGTGCCTGCGCTCGTCTGGTGTCATTGAAAGAATGACAGCCTCGAAGCGTTTGAATTCCTTCTCGTCGAACTCGGCTTCCGACAACTGCGACCCGATACCGGGAAGCATCGAAAGCACATCCTTCATCGCACCCAATTTCTTCAGGTTCTGAAGCTGCTTGAGAAAGTCTTCAAGGTCCATCTCGTTCTTGAAGAGCTTATCCTGCATCTTTGCAGCTTCTTCTTGCGTGATGACCTCTTGAGCCTTCTCGACGAACGATACCACATCGCCCATGCCGAGTATGCGGCTCGCGATGCGGTCGGGGTGGAACTCTTCAAGCGCGTCGGCCTTTTCGCCGATACCCATGAACTTGATGGGCTTGCCGGTAACGAATTTGACCGAAAGCGCCGCGCCGCCCCGTGCGTCGCCGTCCATCTTGGTAAGCACAACGCCATCAATTTCGAGCCGCTTGTTGAACTCGTCTGCCGAGTTGACCGCGTCCTGCCCCGTCATGGCGTCGCTTACAAGAAACACCTGATGGGGCTGAGCAAGGCTTTCGACCTGCTCAAGCTCGCGCATAAGCGGTTCGTCAATGTGAAGGCGCCCCGCCGTGTCGAGTATGACGACATCAATTCCATTAGATGCGGCATGTTTAACCGAGCGACGGCATATCTCCGGCGGTTGCGTTCCAGCAAGGGTGAACACGGGAAAACCAAGCTGTTCGCCCAGAACCTGCAACTGCTTTACGGCGGCCGGCCTTTGAATGTCGGCTGCGACTAAAAGCGAGTTGCGCTTGTACTTCTTTTGTATATAGAGAGCGAGCTTTCCGCAGGTTGTGGTCTTACCACTTCCCTGCAGACCGCACATCATTATAACTGTCGGACCGGTCTCAGCGAACGGTATTGATATGTCGCCCGGCCCCATAAGCGCAACAAGTTCGTCATGCACGATCTTGACGATCATCTGCGCTGGAGATACCGATTTTATAACCTCGACGCCCACCGCTTTTTCGGTTACGGCGGCGATAAAATCCTTAACGACCTTAAAGCTTACATCGGCCTCAAGAAGCGCCTTGCGCACCTCGCGCAAGCCTTCCTTGATGTTGTCTTCCGTCAGCTTTTTGCCGCGGAATCCATCGAATACACCTGTCAGGCGCTTGGTGATGCTTTCAAACACTAACCTGCCCCCAAACTCTGTTAATACACATCCTCGGACGGCAGACGATCAATGCGCGCACCAAGTGCAATGAGCTTCTGCTCGATTTTTTCGTAACCGCGGTCTATATGATAGACACGCAATACATCCGTCTTGCCCTCGGCAACAAGGCCCGCCAAAACCAGCGCGGCGCTTGCGCGGAGATCAGAAGCCATCACCTGCGCGCCAGAGAGCTTCTTCACCCCGTTGATAACGGCGGTCGGCCCTGCACGGCGAATATCGGCACCAAGGCGGTTCAACTCGGCAACATGCATAAAGCGGTCGGGGAACACGCGCTCGGTTATAAAGCTTGTGCCCTTTGCAATCGTCAGAAGCGTCATAAGCTGAGCCTGAGCATCTGTCGGGAATCCCGGGTAGGGCAGAATGGTAACCTCTACGGGACGCAGCGAGCTTGAAGGTATTACATCAATGCCACCGCTTGTGCGAATAACGCCTACACCGATTTCCGCCAATTTGTCAACGATCGCGTTCAGATGCGAGTAAACAGCGCACTCTATGTGTATTGGGCTTTGCGTAAGTGCTCCGGCGAGTATGAATGTTATCGCCTCGATTCGGTCAGGGATAATCGAATATGTCGTACCCCTGAGCGAACGCACGCCCTTTATCACTATCCTCGATGAACCCGCCCCGTAAATCGAGGCACCCATCGAGTTAAGAAAACCAGCCAAATCCTCTATCTCTGGCTCTTCGGCGGCATGGGATATGACCGTTTCGCCTTCTGCAAGCGCGGCAGCGCACATCACATTAGCCGTTGCAAGCACCGACGAGCCGAAATGTCCACCGAGATATATTTCAGTTCCAACAAGCTTTTCCGCCTCAGCAGTGATATAACCGTGTTCGATTTTGAACTTTGCGCCAAGCGCGGCAAGCCCCTTCAGGTGCAGATCAATCGGTCGTGTGCCGATATTGCATCCGCCCGGGTACGACACTTGCGCAAACCCGCGTGACGCGAGCAGTGGCCCGAGCACGGATATTGACGCACGCATTGTCTTTACAAGCGAATACGGCGCGGTGCTTTTCGACTTGTCGCATGCCGTCGTCGTCAGCATACCGTTCGGGTCGAACGCAACCTCAACGCCAAGCTCTGAAAGAACATTGCACATGGTCTTTATGTCGCTCAGCACTGGCACATTCGATATACGACAGGTGCCCTCGGACATTATCGCAGCGGCCATGATCGGCAGTGCCGCGTTTTTAGCCCCGCTGACCTTTACCGAACCGGAAAGCTGATGACCGCCTTCGATTACGAATTTGTCCATGCTACTTCCTCGCTGTTAGGACCCTGTTCAGACCCGCGTAGTCGCGTATTACGGTTATATCGTTAAAACCGGCTTCGGTCAACAGGTGGGTACATTTCTCCGCCTGTGTCGAACCGATCTCAAGTGCAATCAAACCGCCCGTTGCAAGGAGGCTTCCCGCCTCGCCAACGAGCCTTCTTATCACATCAAGCCCCTTTTCACCCGCGAACAGCGCGGTCTTTGGCTCAAAATCCCGCACCTCAACTGGAAGGCTCGCCTTTTCTTCTTCGCCTATGTAAGGCGGATTAGAAACGACAGCCGTAACATGCCCGGCAAGGGATTTGGGAAGCGGCAAAAACAGGTCGCCCTCATAGAGCTTAATCCTGTTTCCAAGCCTCAACGCGTTTATGTTATCACGCGCCACCGCAATGGCATCGCGCGAAATGTCTGTCGCATGAAACTCGCCGCCCGGTATTGCCATCGCCAGCGCAGCGCATATATTGCCAGAACCTGTGCCCACATCCACTATCACAGGCTTTGCGATTCCCTTCATAGCCGCAAGCACGGCATCAACAAGATGCTCGGTCTCGGGTCGAGGTATAAGCACGCTGCTGTTCACCTTGAAGGGCAGACCGTAAAATTCCTTTCGCCCAAGAAGATACGCGCTGGGTTCGTGTGCGGCACGCCTTAGCAGCAGCTTCTTAAAGCTCGCAAGCTCTTCCTTTTTCAAAACTCTTTCAAACTGCAAATAGAGGTTTAGCCGCTTTGTGGCAAGCACCTCTGCAAGCAGTATCTCTACCTCGAAACGAGGCGACTCAATATCCTTTTTCGCAAGATAAGCCTCTGACCAAAGGATCACATCAAGCACGGTCCAAACATCGCGTGCTTCGCTCATTTTTTCAAAAACGCGCCCGGGTCGCGGGCAAGTTCCTCGAGCCTGCACCTGCGGTCGTATTCAATCAGAGCATTAATCAAACCATCAAGTGCGCCTTCCATGATACGGTCAAGGCTGTACATCGTAATCTCGGCGCGGTGATCCGTCAGGCGGTTTTGCGGAAAGTTGTATGTGCGGACGCGGTCGCTGCGGTCACCTGAACCAATCATGGTCTTTCTGGCCTTCGACCGCTCGCTATCAATCCGCTCCTTTTCAAGTTCATAAAGCTTCGATCGCAAAATTCGCATTGCGCGGGCCTTGTTTTTGTGTTGCGAACGCTCGTCCTGACACGCAACGACAACACCGGTGGGAATATGCGTTATTCGCACAGCCGACATAGTGCGGTTGACATGCTGCCCGCCCGGACCGCTTGCGGCATAGGTGTCTATGCGCAGGTCGTTGGCGTTTACCTCAACTTCAACCTCGTCCACTTCCGGCAATACCGCAACGGTTGCCGCGGATGTATGCACCCGCCCCTGTGCTTCCGTCAACGGCACGCGCTGCACACGATGCCCGCCGCCCTCATAGCGCATTCTGCTGTACACATCCTCGCCCTGAAGCGAGAACACAACTTCCTTATATCCATCGTGGTCGCTGCCGTGTACTTCGAGTATCTCTACCTTCCAGCCCTGTTCCTCGGCGTAATGAGTGTACATGCGGAACAGGTCGGCTGCGAAAAGCGCGGCTTCCTCGCCGCCCGTGCCTGCGCGAATTTCGATGATGCAGTTACGACTGCTGTCCTCGTCGCCAAGCAACAGGCGCTCTTCAAGCTCGATTTCAGCCTTTTCGAGCTTTGCCCGAAGCTCGGGAAGCTCGTCTTTGGCAAGCTCGGCAAGGTCATCGTCCAACTCAGCCATCTCCTCGTTCTCGGCAACGCGCTTGCGCAAATCGAGAATATTGTTGCGAAGGCGCACTACCTTTGATAAGGCGCCATGTTTGCGCAACAAAGCGGTATATTCAGCCGAGCCGGGGGTAGCGGATTCGGCGAGCTGTTTTTCAACTCGCGCGAACTCCTCTGCCGCTGGCAGGGTGAAAGGGAGAAGGTCGAGTTCTGTTGCCATAAACGCGAGTCATTTCTTCTTGCCGACTTCGCTGGGATTCCAAGCGAACTTGCGCTGGAATTTCTCGATACGACCTGCGGCATCAACGAGCTTCTGTGTGCCAGAGTAGAACGGATGGCATTTTGAGCAGATTGCCACATTCAACTCTTTCATCGTCGCGCGGGTCATAAATGTGTTGCCACAACCGCAAGTTACCTTGCATTCGATGTACTTGGGATGTATGTCCTTCTTCATGTTTTCGTCTCCACGAAAAAAAGAAGGCGGGGAATGTTGTTCACTACAACTCCCCCGCCCTGTTATTTACTTTGCGTTTTCTTCTCTTTCGGCTTTCGCCTTTGCTATGATGCCGGATGCTATGTTAGACGGCACGACATCGTAGTGCGAGAAGGTCATTTCGTAATAGCCTTCGCCCTGTGTTGTAGAGCGAAGCTCAGTTGAATAGCGCTGGATTTCTGCTAACGGCACATTCGCGTTGATTATCTGCATGTCGCCGAAGCTGTCCATGCCCAAAATGCGACCGCGCCGTGAGGTCAAGTCGCCCGTTATGTCGCCCAAATAGCGATCGGGCACATAAATTGACAGCTTGACAATGGGTTCGAGAAGCATCGGCTTGGCGGCCAAAAATGCCTCTTGGAACGCCGAGCGGCCTGCGATCTTGAACGCGATTTCCTTCGAGTCAACTGGGTGGTACTTGCCGTCGTAGAGCCTTACTGTAATGTCAACCACAGGATAATTTGCAAGGATACCCTGCTCCATAGCCTCGCGGATGCCCTTTTCTACAGCAGGAATATACTGGCGTGGTACAACGCCACCGACGATCTCGTCAACAAAGTTCAATCCCTGACCGCGTTCGTTAGGTTCAACCTTAATATATACTTCGCCGAACTGGCCTGCGCCACCGGTCTGCTTTTTGTGGCGATAGTGGCCGTCTGCCTTGCCGGTGATCGTTTCGAGGAACGGTATCTTGGGAAGGCGTGTAACGACATCAAGATCAAACCTGCGCTTCATGCGGCTGAGAATGATGTCGAGGTGAAGTTCGCCCATGCCCGTGATGACAAGCTCGTTGGTTGAAGCTGTGCGCTCGCTTCTGAAGGTTGGATCTTCTTCGCCCGCACGGTTAACAGCATTGGAAATCTTCTGCTCGTCACCGCGCGATTTAGGTTCAAGCGCAAGGCTGACCATCGGGTTGGGATAGGGGATTGGGTCGAAGTAGAAGCGGTTAAAGTTATCGCAGATTGTCGCTGAATTGGCAAGGGTGTCAATGCGCTGAACGACAACTATTTCGCCTGCCGTCGCGCTTTCAACTTCCGTCTGGTCCTTGCCCTGCACGCGATAAAGATGCGCGAGCTTGAATGTGTCGTTAGAGGCAGAGTTGTAAAGCGTTGCGCCGGCATTGACGGTTCCGCGCACTACGCGGAAATAGGCCAACTTGCCCACAAATGGGTCTGTCTGAATTCTAAATACCTGGCCAGCGAACGGACCGGTCTGGCTGTACTTGAGCATGATTTCGTTGTCGTCTTTGTCCTTGCCCTTACGCCCCGGCATGTCAGCCGGCGACGGGAAATACTGGGCGACAAAGCTCAAAAGCTCTTTAGTGCCGATAGCCTTATCTGCCGAAGTGAAGAATACCGGAAAGACCGAACCCTGCAGCATCGCCGCCGAGAACGCCTTTGCGAATTCCTCGTCCGTCAACTCACCCGTGCCAAGGTACTTTTCCATAAGCTCTTCGTCTGTCTCAACAATAGCCTCAAAAAGCTCGTTTTTATATTCAGCCGAACCTTCGGGTGATAGAACACTTACGACCTTTGATACGCCCATTCCCTGCGTATCGGGCAGGTTGATGGGGATAGCGCGACTGCCGAACACGGTGCGAATCGAGTCTAATACCTCGTCAATGCGCACATGCTCGCCGTCAACCTTATTGATGACGAACGCATAGGGGCGCCCCATCTTTGTCGCTTGGGCAACCGCCTTGCGCGTGCCAACCTCGACACCGTTCATCGCCGAGACGACGATCAGAGCCGTATCGGCTGCGCTCAGGCCAGAGATTGCAGCGCCGAAAAAGTCGGCGTATCCGGGCGCATCGAGAAGATAAATGCGCTTTCCCATCGTGTCGGCATATAGAACAGAAAGGTCTATCGAGATCTGCCTTTCCTTCTCTTCGACATCATAGTCAGACACGGTGTTTTTATCAGAGACCTTACCCTGACGGGAGGTCATGCCCGCGCCGTGCAGCAATGCCTCGGCAAGGGTTGTTTTGCCAGTACCGCCGTGCCCAACAAGCACGACCGACCGCAGATTCGATGTGGCGAATTCGGTCATCCAAATCCTCCTAAACGAATACCGTTTTGCTTATAAAGGGCACTTCAGACAGAGTCTGCGCGCCCTATTTGGTTTACAGTTCGGTAAAAAAGCCTATCATAAATGGCAAATATGCGCATTCCTCCATCCCCACCGTTAGGGAGGAGAAATTCGCATAAACCATCAACTGACACAAGGCCTTTGGAACAGCGGATTATAGTGTCCGGCGGCTTCTGTGCAAGTAAAAACAGCGACAGGAACAACCTTGCGCCAACACATCAGACCAACCGACAACTCCTCGCTATACACCTCACTTGGCGCTTCTGCCGACAAAAAAGAGGTGCATGAGGCGATTAAATCCATCCCGCAATCTCTCTACCCGGGTGCCTTTTGCCGCGTTCTGCCCGACCTGTTCGGCAAAGACCCATCCAAGTGCGTGATCTCACACTCCGATAGTGCCGGCACGAAGTGCATAGTCGGATACCTTGCGTATCGTGAGACGGGCGATCCCTCCCTGCTATCATCACTCGCCGTTGACGCGACTGTGATGAACCTTGACGACATGTGCTGCGCCGGTGCTCGTGGCCCCTTTGTCCTTTCTAATACTATCACCCGCAACTACAACCTTATCAGTGGCGACGCTATCGCCGCAGTCATAGACGGCTATATGCGCTTTGCAACACTTATGCAGCGTTTCGGTGTTACTATCGAGCTTGCGGGCGGTGAGACTGAAGACCTTGGCGACATAGTACGCACCCTTACTGTCGGTGCCACGATGACGGCAATCTGCGATCGAACAGGCATTGTTGACAATTCGAACATCACCCCCGGTGATGTGATAGTCGCTCTTGCTTCATCGGGTCAAGCGACCTATGAGGATCGTTATAACTCCGGCATAGCCAGCAACGGGCTTACCCTCGCCCGTCACAGGCTTATTTCGGCCTGTTACTTTGAAAAGTATCCTGAGATTTGCGACCCCGCGCTTTCTGCCGACAAGGCGTACCGTGGGCCGTTCAAACTGTCTGATCCTGTGCCTAATTCACCCTTAACCGTTGGTGAGTCGCTGCTTTCGCCAACCCGAACCTTTGCGCCGGTCTTGTTGCCAATGCTCGACGAGCTTGGCGCAAACATACATGGGCTTGTGCATTGCACAGGAGGTGGGCAGGTCAAGTGCAAAGGCTTTGGCTCGCACATAAAATATGTTAAAACCGACCTGTTCCCCGTGCCACCGATCTTTGAGCTTATCCGCACTTCGTGCGAACCTATCATCCCTTGGCGCGAGATGTACAGGGTATTTAACATGGGGCACAGGCTCGAAATTTTCCTGCAAGATAAATTTGCAAATCGAGCGATCGAGATCGCCACTTTGTTCGGTGTCGAGGCAAAGATTGTCGGGCATTGCGAACAATCACACGACGGCGCAAACATCGTCGAACTGAGCACACCAGAGGGCGTTGAGACTTACTGACACATCCCAATTCTATCTTTAACTCTTCCCCTGCGCCTTCGTTTTGACTCGCCGCTCCCGTGCGAAAACTTGAAAATTGCAGCGAATTTCTGCTATACTTTACTATGAGATGAAGAGGCGCATAAGGCGAAAACGAAATTGTAACTGCTCAGAGTGAAACGGTTGCGTTTCGCTAAGTCTTATGCGCTGCAAAAAACAACGGCGGTGCGCGGGCGCGTAGGGCTTCCCCATCGCCAAAACATAAGGGACGACCTTGAACCAAGCTGCATCCAACTCTTATCGCAAGTTGTTGGCGGTCGTGATGATAGCGTCACTGACCGTTACCGCATTTGCGTGCGGTGGCAAAGGCGGTGGAAGCGACCGCCCGGGCAAGGTTAAGACCATAGTCGGCAATGTTCCAAAGGGCTACGAAGCCTCTGTTGCGGCTTCACTCGGTTACTGGAGTTCGCGCTGGCAGGTTATGCAATACGCCCTGATGAGCGGCGCAGGCACAACCACAACCATTGATGCTAACGAAATGGACTGGTTGCGCTATCTCACCGAACCATCAAACGGATCTGACCTTGCTGTACCCCCCACAAACGCCGCATATCTGCTTGTACCGTTTCGTTATGGCTTTCCGACCTATGCGAATCCTTCAGACGGTTCATTTTCAGATTACGGCGACGAACGCTGGAGTGGCGCAGAGCCTACTTCCGGCAACAGCGCGCTTCTGTCAGCTTACTTGATATTCGCCGAGACAGAGTGGGCGCGGCAGTTTCATTATGTAACACCCTTCGGCTCACCCGAAAGTTCTACCTTCGGCGCGACCGAGCGTCTTACTGGCTTGATCTTTGCCGAACTTGCCAAGCGCAGCGCGATGCACTTTATAAACAACCGCGCCTCTTACACCGAGGATGATGCGGCTCGTTTCAAGATGATCGCGTCGCTTGCCAATCTTGCACGCCTGTTGCGCGACCCCACTATTGACGGCGCAACTAACAACCGATATCGCGATGTGAACTTCGCCTCGCAGCTTATGGCGTGGACCGACTTCATTTTCGACGAGCTTACAAGCTCTCCATCGCCAACAACCGCAGATGGCCTTGCAAACGCGATCACCTGCCTTGGATATTTTGTAACAACCACCCTTGACGAATCGCACCGCGACTCTGCCACCGCGATTATTCGCCACAACGCAGATTCCCTTTATGAGTACGATACGACTGACACATTCGACAACGCCTGCCGTATCCGTGGGCTTATGGAGGCGGGGCGATTGCTGCTCGACAATTCGTACTACAGCAAGGCAGCCGAGGTGTTCACTGCGTTAAAGGCCTCTTATGTGCCAGCCACGGGCATATTCACCGACAGACAAGCTTTCACGAGCTACGAAATATCTCAGATAGTCGGCGCGCTGAATCAGCTTCGCACACTTGGCAAGGGATATGCGGATGTTGACTGGGCAGAGCTTATCATGTCAGACTTTATCGCCGCGTCGGTCTATCTTCCCAAGCTCTACCGTTCGACTTTTCCCGCAAGTGTTATATCGTCGTTCGAGCGACCCGCGGACAGTTTGAACTATTTGTTCCCCGACATACCCGAGCATCGTGATTTGACAGCAGGTTTTGCGCCGCATTTTGCTTCTCGCATAATCCGCAAGCCCGACAATACAGGTTGGAAGCTCGACAGCCCCACCTTTGACGCGGTGGGCGCTATGTCGCTCGCGATTGAATTGCTTTGGCTCCGACCCAATTCGTTCTTTCCATATCCCCTTTACAGCGGAGGAGTGAGCAGCCCTCTCAGATTCGGGCGTGGCGACTTCACTTTCCCCGTTGCAATGTCTGAGGCATATTTCACCGGACGCACCGCAGTACTTGAGTTTGCCCTTCGTTCCTCAATCGGAGAGACATTCCAATTATCACCAGATGTTGCAGGCGATATTGTGAGCCGTGTAAGCACGCCTACGCTCAATGATGTCGCCACAATGCCACTTAATATGTATCTCATTCGTTCACCCTTCAACCTTGCCAGCCCTGCATATAGAGGCCCCTTTAACAGCAACTACAACGATTACGAAAACTTCCGTTGGACTAATATCGGCACCGATAAGAACCAAGAATCTCTTGCAGCGCTAATGCTTGTGCATACAAGGCTTGCGCGGCATTTTGGCGATTCGCGCAGATTCGGCACATCAGGCACATCAAGTTTTGGCGCAAACGAGCGAATGAAGGGTCTTATTCTCTTTCATGGCCTTAAAAAGCAGGTCGCAGACCTGTTCGACAATACTTACAACCTGCCTCGCACAACAACTGGCAGTGCGCTTCTTTTAGAGGCTCTGTGCGAGGCCGCAGACCTTTTCTCTGCCGACACGCTGCCCGATGGCAAGGATAACATTTACGCCGATGTGATCAGCTACATGAAGGCTAACGAGATAATCGAGGACCTATTCGAATTTCTGGCAAGCTCCACTCTTCCATCCGACATATCACGCATGCGTCAGGTAGAGCGCGGATTGTTCCGTTACGCCCTGTTTGTACCCGATTTCGACCGAGCGCGAGCCGCGCGCGCTATGGTGATTAACATAGCTTCAAACGCAAACGGACTAACTCCTTCTGATGCGCGCGAAAAGGCAGACCAGTTTCTTTTATTCTTTGATGCTGTTCGCATGAACGCAGGCGGCGAGTTCGCCGCCGAATTGCGCAAGGCTTTTGTCCTTTTGCTTAACGAATACGACCCCTCTTACGGATATTTTTCAAGCCGCACCCGCTATTCATCCTCTGATGTTGCCTCGATTTTAGAGGCTCTATTGTGCGCAAACACATGGAGTGAGTCGTTCATAGACCTTGAGACAAGCCGCAATCTGCTTCGCGGATTCATAGAGGGCACGCTTATGATGTCAGGCATGGTTCGCTCGGCATGGGCGCCGTGGGAGTATCCTGCCTATGAGCGCAAAGAAGCCGACATCTACTATCGCTATCCCACCCTTCCGTATCCGCTTTATGCGGGTGGCGACAACGGAATCGCGCCTGTGCTTGCCGGTCAAATCGAATTTGTTCCATTCGGATCTTACTGGAATATGCTTGACACTCTTAGCAGCACATACGGCCTTCTTTCGGCTTGTGATGTTATGCTCCGCTGCAATACGGTAGAGATACCGCCTCTCGAAGTCCCCTCATACCTCAAGTAGTCTTTCTGCTGTTTCTCTTTCTCTTTGGCTCACCCTCTGCACATTTTTTCAGCACAGATGAATGTGGTACACTTGAATAAATACGCAAAGATAGGAGAGCAGAATGAAATCAGCAATCGTCCCAATCATTCTTATCGTCATCGTCGCCATCGCCGGCTTCGTGATGATCAACAGCCAGAAGAGCAAGATTGACGCGCTTGCGGCCAACTCGGGCGCAAACCAGCAGGTCGCAGACCTTCAAAATCAGGTAAAACAGCTAAAAGACACTCTCGCTCAATTGAACATTGCCGCGATGCAGGCAGAGATTGCGGATCTAAAGGCAAAACTCGCCGAGTCGAGTAAGCCCACCGAGACTGTCATTCCAAACGAACTGCTCGAGAAATACAACAGCCTTTCAAACGGTATCGCAGGTCTTATGGATAAGTTCAATGCGAATGAGCTACTTTCGAACGCGAAGTTAGACGAACTGCAAAAGGGCTTCACATCTCAGTTGGACGGCGTAAAGAACATGTTTGGCGAACAGTTGAATGTAATGAAGAAGAACCTGATGGACGAGATGACGGCGAAGGTGCAAGATCTTATCTCTAAGGCTCTAAAAGGGGATAAGTCGTCGCTGCCGGCTCTTCCCAAACCGTAATATGTTGTATATCGCGTGACGCATAACCCTTGACAAGGGCGAACGAGCGCTATAATTCAGTTGTGGCTGGGTGGCGGAACGGCAGACGCGTCGGTTTCAAAAACCGATCCCCTCACGGGGGTGTGGGTTCGATTCCCACCCCGGCTACCACTGTTATATCTAAGGCGACGAAAGTCGCCTTTTTTTATGCCTTCTCACCCCTGCGCACCAATCCACAACTTCCCTCTATTTCGAAATTACGCGCTTTGCCTTCTTGCCGATATCGTAAAGAATACTACTTAATTCATTATAATGCGATTTGTAATCCTTATAATCGTAACAAGTTGAATATTTTATCGTTCTTTCCAAATCATAAAACATATAATCATCCTCGATTCTGACTTCCTCACGCACATAACCAGATCGGATGAGTGACTCAGGAGCACGAGTTGTATATACTCTAACATATCCTCTAACATCATCACAATTGTTGCACTCAATAAACGCCGAATATATGTATTCAACATACCTCATATCCGCAACTTCACAATCCCATATTATGCTGCTCTTTATTACATTATCGTTTATATTCGTTTTCAGTTGCTCTGCCTTTCGTGTTTCTACACCACTTCCAATTCGTATATAATCATCAAGCTCTTCCTGCAATGTTGATTTCACGAATACGCATGCATTCATTGTATTGCTGCTTGTCATTCCATTACAAAACAAAATGTCGCACTCATAGAATGCGCATCTCGTATATGTTCCAGCGTACAAAATCAATCGCGACTTATTGAAATAGCACCCAGCAAAATCAATCTGACCGTCAGCGCAGAAAACATAGGGATAACTGCCTTGAATATCTTCGAACAAGCAATTACCAACACCTCCAGTATTTGCAGATATAATTGGTGATTTCATGCCAATGAATTGCGTGGACCCAATGCTAATATCATCAGCCTCGATGAATGAAGAATGGTATATCTCTTTTGCCCGTGGATTAATTTGATTATCCCTTGGATTCCAAAATGAACCATTGCGATGCCTATCGTTATATACATTGCATTCTGTATATTCTATTCTTGAACCGCTAATGGATAAGTCTGTTGCAGCAATGAAACACATTCCGGGACGCCCAACTATGTCAATCTTGCATCTATCCATCCATACTGATCCTGCCTGAAGTGTCGCAGGGCATTCTCTTTGATCAATGTTCTCCCAAGTCTTGTCCTTTATCTCGGATAATGGCAGTTCGCATTCATATGGTGCCCCTATTATTGTCATATTTACATGGGTCATTTCAATTGTTGTATAGTCCACGATTGTATTGAAGTCGTCGCACTCCACTTCGTCTAAAGTCCCCAATCGCTTTACTATTCCAGCACATCTGTAAACAGTGATTGGCTGTTCGTATGTCCCCTCAAAGTGTAACTGCCCATTGTTCTCTATCCACCCACGCGAGCCCTCAAACACCATCGTTGTGCCTGCCGCAACCGTTACAACAACCTCGGGCATTATTACCATGCCGCCAGGAAGGTAATACGAGCCTGAAAGTGTCGTGTTCTCCTCTACGATTAGCGCTTTATCCGGCGGAAGCTCAAACTTGTATGGCCGAGGGGTGGCTGTTGTAGTCTGAACTGGCAATACAGGCTTTTCATCACTTGTGAGGTAGAACGCAATAGCACACGCAACTAAGACAATCAGAAGAATTGACAACCGTATTGCACCGTTCATAATTCACCTCTTTCGAGCACATGCGTGTGCCGATTGTCTCTTTGCATTTCGGGAATTTGACGACTATAGCGCATACTGCATCTCCACTCATTTGTCAAGTTGAAGAAGATATCCCGCATACAACAGAAGATCGTTCTTTTTGTCAACGATAGCAAAGATAAACGGACGATCTACCACAGTCTCAGCATTAAGACTATGGACAGCGCTACTTACCTGCGACCCAGCAGGCATTGTCCCATTGTGAATCTCAATGCAAGCACCGCGGGTGTTGCCTTTCCAGTCTATGTTCGAGTACTCCCGACTCACGCTGCACAACACTGGAAAGGTAAGTGTGCTTCGCGTCTGATATGCATAGTACTCAGCAGTCCTTACTGTCATGTAATTGAAACGCCGAATATAGGTCAGCATTCTATCAAGTGGAGTCATTACTATGATTAATTGCAAATCTTGCTTCAACTCAATAAATATATATTTATCCCCGCCAAGCAATACTGTCCTATGTGGAGCATTGCCAGTCCAATAATTTGTCTCTATAATGGCATCATCAATGCTGTGAAAGCATCTGCGAATAGGTCCATTCTGCCTATATTTCATTTCTAATGCAGGTAATGCCGACTCACTATGACCATCTTTCGATTGTGTAATTCCACGCCACTTAAGTGACTTCTTAAGCATGACTAAGTCGTTTCGCATTGCGTTACGCGTTACTTCATCATACTGATCTGCATACAACTCAATACTCTCTTCGCAACGCACTAACATATCGTATATTATATTGTATTCTTTATGTGCATTCTGAATACATGCCGAAGATACGCTATTCCAATGAACCACAGCCTCTTTCGCAAGCACAATATTGTTGCGTAAGATTCGCACTTCAACAATCATTGTGCACAGCAAAAAAAGTACGCTAAGACATACATATATTGACGGCCTAATCATATCGACTTCCTTGCGTAATACGCGTTATATAAATAATATATTTTTGCTGCGAGATGGATCTTATCGCTCATGTTCGACCCCCATATCCACAATCCGTGCCCTTAATGCTATCACATCATCCATTGGGTACTGCAAGATACATTTTTCCACGATTGTATCAAATCGTCTCATGAGTGTACAGAGTTCTTCTGCATTCAGACATATTAGCGTATTGCCGTCTTCCCTCATTGGTAGTATGCTGGCATTATTGTATGTTATCATATCATCCTTCTTCCCATCAGATATAACAATACTGTCAACTACATCAAGTTTACCTTGTCGTTCTGCTCTGAAGGCAGTATATTCAACAATAGACTCAAGCAGAGTAAAGATTGTGCGAGTGAAAATCTTGCCATTGAGAATTATAGAACCGACTATTTTTGTGGGTGTGCCTATCACAAATGTACAGCTATGAAAAACACAGTTGCTCATCTCAATCCGTGAGCCATTACTGCAGCGGATTTCTGAGTTCCGAAATTCGCACCTTCGAAATGTACACAGTGCTCCTTTGAAAAGTGCGATTCTGCTCGCAAGGGAAATCACACTAACATCTTGTATTACAGCTTCATCTGCTGTGATAAAGGTGCATTGCGAGCCATCAAAGTCGGTTGCTACTGAACACCTGGGAAATGTTGTGAATGTGGTGACTTCTGCCTCAGTGTAACGAATTTGCGTGTCTTTAACTACCGCCCTATTTGCTCGCATTAGACTAAAATGTGGCTCATTGGACTGGGATTGCCGTTCTATTCGCGAATTCGTTATTTCAATGTATCCGGCGACAAATAGCATAGGTTCATAATACTGAGGTGTGCCATCGAAGAAGTCCGCGACGGGCATTCCGACATAATTGCTGTTCTCGTTCTGTTCGGTAATCGCACAAGGCGGTATCGTTTCCAATGCCTTACCAGTTGACACGACGCTCGCGTATCTGATGATCAATCGGCTTTCTGACTCGACACGGTTGCCCCATTCATAATATCGGGAATCGTGATACTTGTAATTACGATCCAAGCATGTTATTGCTGACAGGTTGTTTATTATGACAGGATGCTCAGAGGTCCCTAATACCTCCATGTTCCCATTTAGTACAACCCACGATGCGCTGCCGTTAAACTGCAGCACGGTACCCGGAAGAACTGTACAGGTTACACCTGCGTTGATTATCAAGCCACCGGGAAAGAAGCAGTATCCTGATAGCTCGGTATCCGCGCCCATGATGTATGGTTGTTCATACTTGCCTACGAAGGGTGCATCTTCCTTTCTAGATACAAAACACATTGTGGTGATAACAAATGTAATAATCAAGAACAAAATCAATCTATTCACTTTGCATTCCATTTACCATTCGCTGGTGTAATCGGTGGATATGCACGGGGTCTATCTGTATTCTTCGGTTGATTGTTCACCCTATCCTTGTCGTCAAGTTTATCATCAGATTTCTCTTGCCCTTCTCTGCTATATCTATCTTCCGTACCATCCGGTTTTTCTCTTCCGACAAATCTATGCATTCCTCCGGTAGCCGTGCCATTGACACCTTTAATAATTTTCTTGCCATTTCTATTATTAAGTCTATCCTGAGGTCCGTTATCATTGCAATCTGCAGAATAGCATGATGCAAGATATATCTCCTCATCCTCCTTGATTTCTCCACCTTGACCGACGCACTTGTCTATTTCATCATACAACTCACTTTCTACATTCTTTGCATTAGCAAATTGCTCTTCCGAGCCTTCGTATTGGTCATCATAAATCGTCGTTTCCACCCAGTTTCCATTATTATCGCGTATTGGGATACAGAGTGCTGATACATCACTTGTGGTTGTCTGACCATCCTGAGATATCATATCAACATATGTTCTCATCCCATGTGAGCCAATGACAGTTGCAATCCGTATACCAATAGTCTTATTGCTTGAATTTACCGCAGATGAGAAGTTATTGTGTGATAATTCGTTACCAGAATTCACCGGCACATATTGTCCGCAATCGATGCTCTTCGCCGCATTTTTACTGCCTGTTTTTGAGCCTAGCGAACCAATAATAACGGTTACAATATTTATTATGTCGTACCCATCTTTAGTCGCAGTCTTGATATTTGCATTTTTTATTTCCAAAGCTAAACCGACAGACCCATCGAATAATTTCTGATTTTGACATGGTTCGATTGATTTCCCCCCCTGCTTATTAGGTATATTTCTTTCCTCATACCAATCTCCATCCTCATTTCTTGTACAGACAATGACAAGTATCCATGCGCATTTAAAAGTGACATTTTCTATTGTCACTGGAATTTCTGGAATTTCAATTCTTGGTGTTCTTCTGGAATTCATGCATTGACAGTCGCCTGGGTCAAATATCCAGAACATACCCACCAGCAATCCCCCGTCCGTGGGCTCTAAGCCTAATGAGGAGAAGGCTGTGCTGACTGCGGTGGCCGTGATCAGCA
>CAZNBY010000020.1:0-54182 GCA_964571525.1 uncultured Planctomycetota bacterium | reverse complement strand
TGCGTGTGGCAGCTTTCGGCGATGCTTGAAATAGACTACCTGAAAGTTGACGGCGCGGGCACACTTCTTAACATGCTCAAGTACGACGACTTCGGCGCGCCGTTCGATATGATCCGCCACTTTCCGGTGGCTTCGCTGTCGAGCGACTGCATCATGGAGTACAACTGGGAGTGGGGCGTCCCGCTTGCGATGTGGGAGAATTATTATGTAAAGGATATGTCCGGCGCGCTGCGCTTCACCTTCAATGCAAGCGAGCAGATTACAACGCTTCAGGAGTTCGACGCGTTCGGTATGCTTATCACAGCCACCGCAGTCAGCACAGCCTTCTCCGCATTAGGCTTAGAGCCCACGGAAGGGGGATTGCTGGTGGGGCGGGGAGGGATATTGGATCCGGCGGACTACCAGAAACAAAACTGCCTAACTACCCACGGTAAATATGAGGACGCGATACGAGATGGTATACTTGACTTTATTAAGGCAGGCAAAAATAAAACTGCATACTATGTGGCATGGAATAAATATGTAAATGAAGATGATATGGATAGTAAAACACATAGCAAACCTGTAGCCGGTGGCGTTCTTATGAGATTCTATATGGTATTGCCTCCACTGTGGCACGTAATACAATTTGTTACAACAACATACTATGTATATGATAATAATGGGAACTTTGTAAATGAAGGACTTTCTGGTAAAACACAGCCCATGAAAGTTGATGCTGTAAAAAATGATCCTGAATATCCGAAAGGAAGCAAGGTATGTACATCTTCTGTTACGGATATGCCCGGAATGCCAAATACGAAGGATGAGAGTCACAAAGGATATGTCTATATTTTCCATAATGAATTCATAGATTTAATATTCGACGAGAACTGGGAGTATAAAGGATATGTCAAATGGGAAGTATGGTACCAAGCTGAAGTTCAAGAAGATGGCACAATTATTCACAAAACACCACCGGAGTTGAGCGGCGACGAAAAACACATAAAAATAGACAAAGATCTAAAGGAAGTTAAAAAGGTGAAACCAAAGGCAACCAATGTCGAAAATCCCAAGGAGATGACTAAAGGAGATATTAAAGATAAGGGAAAAGAAGAGGAAGTTGTTGGCGCGATAAAGGAATGGAATAAAGGAGATGACAAAATTAAGATTGGTGGAGGCAGCGGGCCAAACGCAAGCAGTGCAACCGGTGGTCCAGTTGATAAGGCAAACAAGAAAGAGGAGTAGAGCATGAAAACGCAGTGTAATATCAGGAACCGCCTCAGGCAAGTATCAATACTGTCATCATTGCTTTTACTCTCGCTTCTGATGGGATGTGATCGGAACCATTTCCAGTTCCAGCAATTGTCGGGAAGGATTAACACATTAAGTATTGATAGCACAAATCTATATATTGACAATCTTATATTAACACAGAGTAGTGTTGTGCGTATTAGTAATTCAAACGCAAGGATTACAATTAGTGAACTTGAGGCAGATTCAGAACTAATTATTAGCAATTCATCAGTTGAAATCATGGGTAGCATTATTTTACGAAGGAAAGCAAGACTGAGTATTGACAATTCGAGATTGATATTTCATGCAAGCAGTAAAAATTTCCATGAAAGTGCCGATACTACTGGATACATCAATGGTGACGGAGGGCTTGTGCAGATTGTTCGCTGTTACTTAAATAACAAGGACGGTATGCCGATATTATGTGGCAACTATGAAAGTACTGAGATTACGTTTTCAGACTACTCATGCAAAGGTATAAGTCAAGAAATTATAAGAGGTAAATCCTTAAGAATGAATATTGACGGATTGACTATGACGGACTGCACTTTCAGTAAAGGAGCAATTCACGCCGAATGCAAGGATGCGTTGATTACTAATTCGCAATTTGCAAATGTGTCTTTCTTGACTGCCAGCATGGAAAATAAGGCTCGCAGTATAGCGTTTATAAGCATTGACTCCGGCACAGCACGCATTGGTTCTTGTATATTTAGTAAAGTATGTTCGTGCCTCAAAGATGTCGGCGCGTTGTTGTATATTAGTGCGAGTGAAGCTCAGATTACCAATAATATAATTAGAAACTCAAGATTTATGCGCGGAATATGTATGCGCTCAGACCATGGAGATATTCGAATGAATTATGTATCATCGTGCAGTGTAACGATCGCTGTTATTCACGTCTATCGGTGCGGAAGAGCATATGTGGATAGTAATATCGTATCTGGCTGCATTGGCAATAAATACTTTGCGAATGACGCTGTTGGGTCAATAGTATATGGTGCTGCCGAGGACATAGAGATTATGAATAATACAATAGTTGAGAATTGCGTAGGGTGCATTATAGATATATCAGTATTGCGGCTTTCTTGTGAAAAAAATACGATTGCGAGAAATGTTGGCCGAAAAAGTGTGTCTGTTGATGTTAGGCCAATGTATAAATACATAATTGGGAGTGGGGTAATAGTATTTGGAATTCACGCCGAGAAGAAGGAAGAAATAAGGATTAGCGGCAATAGTATATCATCGAATATTATATCTTCGTTGTGGCTCTCGTCAAATATGCGATCTGTTAACATCACGGAGGAAAATAGTGTAACAAATAATGTGATTATGTATGCAGATAGTAGACCTGATGATTACACTGAGTACATGCCTGAGGTATTGAAGCAACTTGAGAAGAATAATGTAATATATTATTTTGATATTGGAAATAACTATATTATCTGTTGCCCCCATTAGATAAACGATATGTGGATATTGTACAAATCTCTTGGTATTGTGTTGTTTATATTGTTGAATGATTAGGGGAGAATGCGCAAAGTCGTTTTCGGAGTCTTAGCGCTAATTGAAGGAAATAAACGCAGCATCTAAACCACACTTCTCTGCTGCTCACATCCCTTAAACTCGCGGGGTTTCCCGATATTTGTCGTTGAAGCTGGGTGTCTGAAAGGCTTTCTGCACGGTTTCCAATTATACCCCTACAAGAATGTTGCATCCCCCAAGATTGAGCTGGCATCAAGTCGTACTGTGATGTTGGTTGTAAGGAGTACATAGTGAAGAATTCACTTGACACGCTCGCACCATGGTGTATGCTTGGTCAATAGATTCGCTCTGTTCGGTCGTCTTAACACATGATCGGAGGCTGTTATAAACACGCGCTCCCTCTTCCTATTCCTGCTGATCGTCGCCGCATGGCGGCGGGCGGTATTGTGCGCACTGGCCGAGGCGATTGATCAGAGTCTGGCCGACGATAGTGAGGGTATTGACCGCAACGGCAATATTGTAAGTTACAGATAAGAACCAGTGCACATACGAGCGCATCCCATCTCAGGCTAACCCCATTTACGATTATCAACTAACATAAAAAAAAGCGCCCCCGTACGGGAGCGCTTTTCGATTACACGGGATGCGATGATGAATTAAACAACGCCGTGGGCGATCATGGAATCGGCGACTTTGATAAAGCCGGCGATATTAGCGCCCTTGACATAGTTTACGAAGCGGTTCTTCTCGTCATAACCATGACGCACGCACTGCTCGTGAATGTTGCGCATGATCTGCTGAAGCTTGGCATCAACCTCTTCGCGAGTCCAGCTATAGCGCATGCTGTTCTGCGACATTTCAAGACCGCTTGTGGATACGCCACCAGCGTTTGCTGCCTTGCCCGGGCCGTAGAGGATTTTGTGCTCGATGAACAGGTCAACTGCCTCGATAGTGCTGGGCATGTTGGCGCCTTCTGATACGCAGAAGCAGCCGTTCTTGATGAGCATTGCAGCATCGTTAGCATCCAACTCGTTCTGAGTGGCGCAGGGCAGGGCGATATCGCACTTGACCGACCAGGGACGCTGACCGGGCAGGAACTGCGCATTGGGGTACTTATCGCAGTATTCCTTAATGCGACCGCGCTTGACATTCTTAAGGTGCATAACGAATGCGAGCTTGTCCTCATCAATGCCATCGGGATCGTGCATCGTGCCTTCGGAATCTGAAAGTGTGACGGGCTTTGCGCCGAGAACATTGCACTTCTCAACAGCATATTGAGCCACATTGCCGGAACCGGAGACTGCGACTACCTTGCCGGCGAAATCCATGCTGCGACGCTTGAGCATCTCAGCGGCAAAGTAAACGGTGCCGTAACCTGTCGCCTCTGGACGAATCAAGCTGCCGCCCCACTGAATGCCCTTGCCGGTCAATACGCCGGTGAACTCGTTCGCGAGCTTCTTGTACATGCCGAACATATAGCCGATTTCACGGCCGCCAACACCGATATCCCCTGCGGGAACATCTGTGTCTGCGCCAACATGGCGGAACAGCTCGCACATAAAAGACTGGCAGAAACGCATAACTTCGTTGTCGGTTTTGCCCTTCGGGTCGAAGTCAGAGCCGCCCTTGCCGCCGCCCATTGGAAGGGTGGTGAGGGAGTTCTTGAAAACCTGCTCGAAGGCGAGGAACTTCAAAACGCCGAGGTTCACGGACGGATGAAAACGCAAGCCGCCCTTATAGGGGCCGATCGCACTGTTCATCTGGATGCGGAAGCCACGGTTGATTTGGACAACGCCCTTATCATCAACCCACGGTACGCGGAACATAATGACACGCTCAGGCTCGGCGATGCGCTCGAGGATTTTGTGCTCTTTGTACTTCGGATTTGCCTCGATGAAAGGCATTAGCGAAGTGGCGACCTCGAATACCGCTTGATGGAACTCGGGCTCGGCCGGGTTCTTCCTGCGTATCATGTCCATGAAAACTTGTACGGCATCAGACATATTCTTTGCTCCTTTGAAATAAGGTTACTAAGGCAATAACAAAACATGCGAAGGAAACTTTGCTCGCCGAGGGCAGCGAATCCTCGACGAATTCCCGTTCGCAACCATACAATATAGCGGCTGTTGAGTTGCAGTCAACGGGAATTTTCCCGCTCAAGTAAGTTCGATAAATACAGTATCAGCAAATAGCTTTGTAGCTTGCGCTTTGTGCTGCGTTTAACGCGATGAGAAGACCATCTAAAAGGATGCGCACGCGAGTTTCAAACTCCTGTGCATGTTCAAGCTGAGGAATTTCGAACGCAGAATTTACCAATCGCTTGCCCGATGCAGTTCGTGATGTAAAATGCCAACATGAAGACTAAGGCTCATCTAATGGTTCGCAATGCATTGGTTCGCCAGAACAGGCTTCCGGCTCGGGTGAAGTTCCGGCTTGCGGGTGGCAAGTTCAGGCGTTTTCTGTTAGGCATGTTTGGCAAGAATTATGTCGAGTTCATGACCGAAAAGCGTCACGGTGAGTGCGTAAGATGCGGCACCTGTTGCAAGCTTCTTTTCGATTGCCCGTACTTGTCTTTTGACGAAAACGGACTCGCTTGCTGCGAGATACACGAGCATAAACCCATAAACTGCCGCATATTTCCCTCCACACCAGACGACATTGCAGAGAGAAACTTGCTTGATGGCTCCTCTCGCTGCGGTTATAGCTTCGATGACGAAGCACAAGATCCAAAATGCCGCATGTCCGTCTGGCGTGCGATAGTGGCATCAAAACGCAAATTGAACAGAAAATCTAAATAGCAATGGATCTTCGATCAACAAAAGCAATCATAGATCTCACCGCGATGCGCCATAACATAAACGAGGTGCGTCGCGTGCTGCCTCCACTATGCAATATTCTTGTAGTCGTAAAGGCGAATGCATATGGTCTTGGCGCGGTAAAGATTTCGAAGATGCTCGAACGGAACGGTGTCTCCTATCTTGGAGTAGCCGCCGCGGTCGAGGCGCATGAACTTCGCCAGAACAGCATCAACTTGCCTATATTGATGTTCACCGAGGCAACGCTTGAAGAGACTTTTGGGCTTGTTAACAATACCATCACGCAAACCGTCTTTTCGTGGGAAAAGGCACACGAGCTTGATATTGTGGCGGGTTCGGCAGGGCTTGTTAGCAGGATACACCTTAAGGTTGACACAGGGATGGGGCGCATTGGCTGTCCGTACAACGATGCCTTCGATATAGTTTTGGACATAAAGAGGAAGCTCAAGCACACAATTCTCGAAGGCATTTATACACATTTCCCCGTTGCCGAGGACCCAGATTGCGCCGAAAGCAGGGAGTTCACTGAACGCCAGATAGCAATGTTCTCAGAACTTCGCGACAAGTTAAACGCTCAGGGCATCGCAATTCCGTATTACCACTGTGCAAACACCGGCGGTGTTATAAATTACCCCCACTCGGCCTTTAACATGGTGCGCATTGGAATCTCTGCGTATGGTTGCCATCCATCGCCCAAGACAACCGGCCTTAACCTCAAAAGTGTGCTGAAATTCCTGACAAATGTGATATTCGTAAAAAAGGTTCCGGCATTTACTTCCATTTCATACGGAAGACATTATATTACGCAGAAGGAAACAACCATCGCCACCTTGCCGATCGGATATGCCGATGGCTACCCTCTGGCGCTTTCCAACAAAGGCAAAGTGCTGATAAGAGGCAAAGCATATCCTGTTGCTGGGCGAGTCTGCATGGACTCTGTTATGGTTGATGTCGGCAGTGACAAAGTTGAAGTCGGTGATGAAGCGGTCTTGATTGGCACCCAGGGAGAAGCCTCATTCGATCTTGAGGAGGTTTCAGCGCTTCTTAACACCATTCCCTATGAGGTTATCTGCCGCATTGCTCCACGCGTCCCACGCATCCATGTCGGTGTCGAAAGCATTGATATGTCTTAGGAGTCGCTATGTGCCCAGAAATCATACCGCACAGCGTAAGACCATATCTTTCAAAAGAGAAGATAGCTAAACGCATCGAACAGCTATCACAGAACCTCGCAGAGGAATATGTCGGTATAGAGGACAAAACTGTATTGTTATGCGTCTTGAAGGGCGCATTTATGTTCACAGCCGACCTTGTGCGTTGCTTACCGCTCAATCTGCCGATCGAATTCTGTCGCGCAAAGAGCTACGGCGCTGATATGGAAAGCAGCGAAAAAGTAGAGCTTGAGCTGCCTCCTGAGTCTAAAATTGCCGGCAAGTATGTGATTATTGTCGAGGATATCGTTGATACTGGGCTGACAATTGACAGGTTGATGCGCGAGCTTAACTATCTTCGCGCGAAGAGGATCGAAGTCTGCGCACTATTGACAAAGCCATCCCGTCGGAAGATTCAGGTGCCAATTCGCTACATTGGCTTCGAGGTTCCTGACCTTTTCTTTGTGGGTTACGGCCTTGATTATGCCGACCTTTATCGCAATTTAGACCATATCGGAGTGGTTGTGCCGACATCTGAGGCCAAGCTGCCGTAACTCGACACTTTCCATTCACCAAAAAACGGCGTTTTCACGCCGTTTTTCATTTCTGCTGGAACGCAACGCGCCCCAAATTTATTGACCCGTTCACGATACACACGCTGCGGCGCGCGCCTTGGATATAAGTACCCACTTAATGTGGGCCTCATCTCTCATTGCCTTCGGGGCGGGGAATCTTGTTATCGCGTCGTAAGAAGCCTCTTGCACAAGCTCGTAATGGTTGACTATCTTCCCTTGGCTTGGGTCGGCTTGCTTTGCATCCTCCGGTGCTGGCATGGGAAACGCGTCATATTTCTTGACATATCCTGCCTGATATAGGCAGAATAGACCTAATGCAAAAAAAACAAAGGCAAACACAAGTTTCATAAGTGCGCATTTGTTCATGTTCACCTGCCTATCGGCCTGCGCGACCGAATTCAACCGGATATCCAAGCGTGCGGCGCACTCTGTCAATAGTCTCGCCTGCAGCTTCACGCGCCTTTTTTGCGCCCTCAAACAGTATATCACGAACTGTCGCGGGGTCGGCATCAAGTTTCAGCTTGCGCTCACGCGCCTCACTAAATGTATCAAGTATTCGTTCTAAAAGCCTCTTCTTCGCATCGCCGTAGCCGTAACCACCTGCCAAGAACTTTGCCCGCATATCGTCTATCTCATCCTTTGACGCCATCACCTTGAAAATGTTATACACATTGTTTGTATCGGGATCCTTCGGAGCCTCGACAGGAGTCGAATCCGTAACAATGCCCATCACCTGCTTTTTCAAATCCTTCTGCGATGCAAAAATCTCGATTGTGTTGCCGTAACTTTTTGACATCTTGCGACCGTCAACACCGGGAACAACAGCTGTGTTTTCAAGTATATAAGGCTCTGGTACGCGAAGCACTTCGCGGTCAAATGTCGTGTTGAGTTTTACTGCGATATCGCGTGCAACCTCAATATGCTGTCGCTGATCCTCACCGACCGGCACATAATCAGCATCGAAGATAAGTATGTCTGCGGCCATCAAAACAGGGTATGCGAACAGACCATGATTCGGTGTGATGCCTTGCGCTACTTTGTCCTTGTATGCATGGCAGCGCGACAAAAGCCCCATGCTTGTAAAGCATGAAAGATACCAAGCAAGCTCGGTAACCTGCGGAACATCGCTTTGCAGAAACAATGCCGATTTTGACGGCTCCACACCCAACGCCATGAAGCACTTGGCAATCTCTATCGAATTGTCGTGCAGATACTTGGGGTCGTTGATGGTCGTCAACCCATGGAAATTAGCGACAAAATAGAAGCACTCGGCATCCTGCTGCAGCGCTATGTACTGCCTTATCGCGCCGAAGTAGTTGCCGATATGTATGCTGCCAGTGGGCTGTGTGCCCGAAAGGCTGCGTTTTCGTCTTGGGGCGGTTTCGCCTGAATTCATCAAAATCCTCCGCCGGAGTTGCGCCGGATGCCTTATTCTATATAATTTTCAGCATGGAAAAGATACCGAATGTCTTTCTGCAAATTCCTAACTACCGGTGCTTTGGTTGCTCGCCTGTCAATGAGCACGGTCTAAGGCTCGAGTTCTTCGCTCTGCCTAATGGAGATTGTGTTACAGAGCTAATTCCGGGGCACTGCTTTTCTGGTTTTCCCGGCCTTTGCCACGGTGGCATCGCGTCCTCTGTGCTGGATGAACTCGCTTTTTGGACTCTTTTTAACGCTTACAAGAGGTTTGGCGTTACTGCGCGTCTTGAATTGAAGTACAAATTGCCGACCCCAGCCGACAAGCATCTTGTCGCAACAGGGTCTGTGCTTGAAAGAAAAGGCGATATCGTTACACTGAATACTCGTCTTACTGTCGGGGATACCGGTATCGAAACGGTGTCTGGCAAAGTTGTATACTATATAGTTGATAAGAGTTCTTGGGAGAAGGTGACAGGTTCGCCGGTTCATCCGTCAATCGAGCAGTACTTTCCCTAATTTGCTTTGTTAAGCGCACGGCGCGAACGCGCCTACGCGGAGGGTAGATGGCAAGACTCTGGTTATTGGCTATGCTTATTCTGTTGTTCACTTCTGCCGCTGTTAACGCCGTTGGCGATGTCGTCTTTTTCACAACAGATAAGAAACCTGTTGAAGGAAAAGCCGAACGAGTTGGTGATAAGGTCGTTGTCGAAAAGGCAGATGGCTCTAAGGAAGAGTTCCCCGCAAGCGATGTTGAGCAGATCGTCAAGGGTAAGAGTCTGAACGACATATATTTCGACAAGCTTGGCCAGATAAAGGTCGAAGACCTTGATTCGCTTTTCGACCTTGCCATGTGGTGCGAAAAGGTAGGCCTTAACGATAAGAAGGCCGTGTTGCTGCTCACAATTCTCGAAAAGGACCCCGAAAACATTCGCGTTCATTCCTACCTTGGGCATGTGTATCGCAACGGTCGTTGGGTGAATCCCGCATTGGGTGAGGAGTTCGGTGACGACATTCCCGATACGCTTCGTGCAGACTCATTTGTTGATCAGACAGGTAAGTACTTCATTGTTCGCACAAACACATCACCCGAATTTGCCAAGTTCATTTCTGATTATCTTGATAGATTCTGCGAGCAGTTGGCTTCGCATTTCGCGGGTGAATTGGGCTTGAAACCACCTAAAGCTCGCCCAGTAATGCTTATTCTTGCGGATTTCGCCCAGTATTCTGAGCATTTCAGGCTCTGCGCCGACAAAGTGCTGCCACGAAAGACGACGAGCTTTCTGACTCCCAAAGATGAAGACTGGCAGCCAGCACAACACACTTGCTTTCTCGACCCATCGCAGTTTCATTGTGTGACATACAAGTACAAGAAGAATCCAAAGGTCACGAGCCTTCGCGAAAATGTGCAGAAATTAGCGGGTTATGGGCTATACATCTTCTGCCTCGGTGGATTTAGCGGCATCTACAAATCCCCACGGTTTTGCATTGAGGGCTTTGCAACCTATATTTCTCATTGCAGCATTGTCGGCAACAAAATTGAGGCTGGTGATGTGCCAGACTCATTCCGCTCGCGCATGAGCAAGCTTAGCGACTTTACAACCAGCGGCTTATTCGCGATCGATCCGCTCAGTTACTACAACAGCGATATGTCGAACCACTCGCTTCTTTCTTATTCATTCACGCAGTTCATGCTACATGGAGAAAAGGAGAGCCGCCGCGCAGACTACTTCAAGCTCATCAAGGCTGATTCGACCAACAGCCTCAAGGTTGATGCGTTCAAAAAGACAATCCGCAACTTCGACAAGTTCGAAAAAGAATGGGCGGCTTACACTCAAAAGCTGTAATCTGACAAACGGGTGAAGTGTGACAAAGCAATTTAGAACCTTATCTGTTTCGATAATGGCTCTGATGCTGTTGTTTTGTTTCGGCAGCATCTCTGCGGGCGATGTCGTGTTCTTCAAAGACAATACTAAGCCTATCGAGGGAAAGGTGACGGAAAAGGGCGATAAGATTGTTGTTGAGAAGGCTGATGGAACCACCGTCGAGTTTGAACGGGGCGAGATTTCGCACATTGAAAAGGGCAAGGGGCTTCTTGATATGTACATTGAGAAGCTCGCAAAGATAAGTGCTGAAGACCTTACTGCGTTGTTCGATCTTGCCATGTGGTGCGATAAGGTCGGTTTAGCAGAGAAGCGAGCTGTGCTGCTGTTGGAAATACTGAAGCGTGACCCCGACAACCTCGATGTACATACATTTCTCGGCCATGTGTATCGCGGCGGGCGCTGGGTCAATCCTTCTTTTGGGGAGGAATTCGGCGATAGCATTGCCGATACCTTGTCTGTTGGCTCTTACATTGACAAAGCGGGCAAATACTTTACAGTGCGGACAAATACATCGCCCGACTTCGCCGCTTATGTGGTAAAGCATCTCGATCTGTTTTGCGTAAAGCTCGAAGACTCATTGAGAGGCGAACTGTCCTTCAAGCCTCTGAACGGAAAGCCTGTCATACTGATCCTTGCGAACTACGAAGAGTACAAGACAGTAACGACTGGAATTATTGACAAGCTGCTCCCTCGCGACCAGAGGCCGACTCAACCCGGGCAACCTGGGCAACCAAACCAGCCTGATACGACAAATGAACATGAGCGATATGTACCGCCACCGTATTCGTGCTTTCTCGACCCAACGAACTTCTCACTAATCACATACCGCTACCCAAAGAAGCCGAACATCACCCCATTGCGCGAGAATGTGCAGAAGTTGGCGGGCTATGGCATGTATATCTTCGGCGCAGGCGGGTTTGCTGGGCCGTACAAGTCGCCCCGTTTCTTGATTGAAGGCTTTGCCTCAGTCGTTGGGCTTGCCGAGATAGTCAATACAAAGCTCGAACTCGCTTACCTTCCAAAGAAGCTTGCCGCAACCCGCAGCGAGCTTACTAATCTGACTGCCGAGTACCTGTTTAAAATTGACCCGCTTGCCTATTACACAGACGACAAAACCGTTCACAGCTACACCTCGACATGGTTCACTTACTTTATGCTTTCTAACAGCGCATATCGTGACAAGTACTTTAAGCTTATAAAGCTCGACGCGACTTCGAGCCTTAGGATTGACGCTTTCAACAAGACAATTGGAAAACCCGAGCAATTTCCCAAAGACTGGACGAAGTTCTGCGACTCAGCGTTCTAATCAACCTGACAACTGCGTGTTATGCTCGCATAAGTGTTGAAAGGATTCTGCTGAATAAGGGGTAGTATGACAACTCGCCACCGTGCTGATGTGTTGATGGTTCTGCTGACGCTTGGCTTTCTATTGATGCTCTTATGTGACAGAAACGCTTATCAATATATCTCTGCAGAGATTGCACCCGATTATACCAAGATTCCCACCCCTGCGTCAGGTACCGCATTTGCAATTGATGTAACTAAACCCGTCAAGCTCTCGATCCCACTTGATATCGGTAAAGACACTTTTTCGCCAAACGGTGATGGCCGATTGTGCATTCGCGCAAGGCAGGGCGCGAACGAAGTTGTTACAGAAGGCAAGGGCAATGCGCTTTATTTCTTCTCAGTGCCCGATACAGCCCAGTATTGGTTGTATTTCTCTGTACGATGGATATGGGATAGCGAAGGGGATATCCTTTGCAATAATAGCTGGTTCGCTCGTATTGACGACGGCAACCCCATTGTAATCGGTAACAACGATTCTCAGCGAGTCTGGCATTGGGAGGCGATACAGCCCGTCCAGCTTAAACAAGGAGCGCACTGGCTGCTTATAGAGCTGCGCGAGGACGGCGTGCTTATGGATAAGGTTGTAGTATCCCCAAGGCAGATGAAGCTTACAGAGCTTGATTCCGTCTCCAACTTCGGCTTTTCCACCTTCGAAAACCTTCGCCCCGCACATTGTCCGCAGCTACCAGTCGCACCTGTGGAGTTCTCCGCCTTTTTACCAGAATCGCTTGTAATAGGGAAGGGGCACAACAATGAGGTTGGACTGAATATCTCTCTGCCTGCAAAGAATGGTTTCTACGGCAAGGTCGCGTTTATCTGCCAGTCAGCTACTGAGCTGACAGTGGAGGGTGCAACAAAGCTGGTAATCCCAAAAGACCAAAACCACCATATCGAACGCTTCAAGCTTGCGTTTCCACAAAACTGCCAAATGCGAGACCACTTTGTTAATCTTAAGGTTACAACTGATGAGGGCGAGACGGTCTATTCGGCAGACTTAACCTTCACAAAACCTTTTGAATGGGCATTTCTCGGCCCGCTAAAGCTCAGTATGGGGCGCAGGGATATTACTGTTGATACCATTGGCACTCCCCGCACGCTATACGATGACAAGCCGCTTAGTGTGGCAAAACTCGTTCCTCCCGATCAAGCGGGGGTAAAGCCAGAGATGTTTGTTAATCAGACCGGTCGCGATTGGATAATCGTCCGTGATGGCTCTTGTTGTGACTGGACTGGTGCGGTTGACATGAATTTCGTGTACGGCCCAACAAACAACGCCTATTGCTATGCGACGACATGGATATCGGCCGAGACTCACCTTGACCACCGCTCATTCATGTTCTCGGCTGACGACGGCGCATGGCTTTGGATGAACGGCAAGAAGATTGTCGAGCTTCCCGTAAGCCTTCCCAAAGAGGCTAATCGGCTGTGGACTTCGGCAAAGCTAAACCGCGGCGAGAATCCCATCGTGATCAAGCTCGTTCAATATGCACGCTACTGGGGATTCAGCCTTTCGGTCGTCAACTGGCACTGGCAGGGGCGACGCGGCGACACGATAACCGGTGTTCCTTTCAAGCAATAAAACCGCGTTTGCAGTTCTCTAAGAATTAACGGCACAAACTTATCATAGTAACTGGAGCAGCAATGTCAGCACCTAATCCAAACCGTGTACTTGCCTTGGCTAACGGCTTTCGCGAAAGCCGCATAATTCTCACCGCCTATGAGATTAAGCTGTTCGACTGCATCGAAAGTGGCAGAACATCAGTTTCAGATGTATCAACCGAGCTAAAGACTGACCCGCGGGCGACGCGAATTTTGTTAGACGCACTTACCTCGATAGAGCTTCTTATTAAGACTGGTGATGCCTACACAAACGCGCCTGAGACAAAGGAGTTCCTTGTCTCAAGCAGCCCGAAATACATGTTCGGCCTGATGCACACTGTGAACCTGTGGGAGACATGGTCATCATTGACATCCGTCGTCCGATCAGGCAAGTGCTTGCCGCGTAATCCTATAAATGAGCGCGGGGATAGCTGGCTGAACGCCTTCATTGATGCGATGCACTGGCGCGCCGCAAGCACCGCGCCAACGATTGTAAAGATGATTGGTGTTAACGGAGTTACTAAGGTCTTGGATCTTGGAGGCGGTTCTGGCGCGTTCGCAATGGAGTTTGCACGCGCAAATCCCGCAGTTCACGCGGTTGTGTATGACCTGCCTAATGTCGTTCCGATCGCGCAGAAGTATATTTCTGCCGAAATGATGTCTGAACGAGTTTCAACCCAATTTGGCGACTATCATGTTGACGAGCTTGGCGATGGATACGATCTCGCATTTCTATCCAATGTCATACATAGCAACTCACACGACGAAAACCAGAGAATTATACATAAATGTTTCGGTGCATTGAATGGTGGAGGGCGCATTGTTTTGCAGGATTTTGTGCTTGAAGAATCACGCACCTCTCCCGTTCATGCTGCACTATTTGCGATTAACATGCTTGTCGGCACAGAGCAGGGCGATAGCTACACGATGGCAGAGATAAGCGGTTGGTTATCGAATGCGGGATTTGTGAATATCAACAGGCTCGACACCCCGTTTGGATCAGCACTGATTTCTGCGGTCAAAAAGGCTTGATGAAGCTATCTGAATCCGCGCTGCTTTCGTATTTCGGCGTATGCCTCTTGTATCTCTTGGAACTTCTTTGTCGCGTAGTTGATAAATTCAGGGGGCAGTCCCTTACCAGCTATCACATCGGGGTGGTTCTCCTTCACTAACTGACGGTATCGAGCCTTGATTGTTTCGTTATCATCGCTTTCAGAGCATCCCAGAATTGCGTAGTAATGGTCGAATTTTGACGATTGGGTGCGCAAAAAGCTCTCGAACTCCTGCAGCGAGACGCCGAAGATCCGTGCAGCGCTTTGCAGTATCGCCTCCTCGGCGCGGTTGACCTGACCATCTGCCGCAGCAAGGCCGACCAGCATTCCCAATACTGCCCGTAGCACGGGCTTGTTGTCGCCCACAAATGTGACAAAATCGTTTGCGTAATGCTCAAAATCGTAGGGTGAGTCCTTTGCCGCGTTGAATGCTTCTATTGCAAAAGCCCTGCTTTCAGAGTTAAGCTCAAGATATGCTGTGAAGTAGGTTTCAATTACCTGAATTTCTTCGCGGGAGATATTGCCGTCAGCCTTCGCGAGCTTGGCAACCATGCCGCTCCAGATGCGAAGGAACTTCTTGCGGTATATATCTGTCAATTGCTGAGCCTGAGCATTAGCCTGTGCCGCACGGTTCTTATTGGCGTAAGCCTGAGCGGGAATATCAACCAGTATGTGACCCGCGACGAAACCAATTGCCGCGCCGACAATATTCGCGCTTACCAATCCGCCGATGATGGTGCCCCAGAATTTACCGTAACAGGCCATTAACTTCCCCCGTGGCGCCGATCATGCGAATTGCGTTTCAGCGCGATGACACTTTCTTTCATTATCGCGAAGATATGGTAAACTGAGTCAACCGCATGTCAAGCTAAAGCCCAAAATTGCGAAGGTTGAACAAATGATCGCATTAATTGCATCAAGCATCAACTTCATCATTCTCCTTGCCGCGATATTCGCCTGCGCGCTCGCTGTTTATCTATGGCGCCGCTCGCGTGACATCCCGCGTGAAATGCGCGAGACTATGCTAACTACCGCGCGTACTTGGGGGCTTAACGCCGAGACAATTTCTACCGGCGACCTTAAGTTAATTCTCGAAGCCCTTCGCGTCTTCGTTGAAACTGCCGATACAGAACGGCGCGCAGAGCTACGAGGTTTTATCAAAGGCGGCGACCGAAAGCCCGACCTTGATCTTAGCCGCCTTCGCGTCGCTCGTACCCTTGCGCGTGTCACAACAGAGGTGTTTCCGTTGTTGGGAATCCTTGGTACGGTCTGTGCTCTTTCGGTTTCTGTGGGCATGTCAAAGGAAGCTGGTATCGCTACTTCAGAGACGCTAAAAAGCGTAATTTCTCTGTTCGGAACAGCGATCAGCTCTACCATATACGGCCTATCTTGCGCGGTTATCGCGATGTATGTGTTCGGCACTATCGAATCCAAGTTAGAGGAATCGCTTGAGATAGTGCGGCGCTATCGAGACATAATTGACAAGGCGGTGCTAATCGCATCAAGCGGGGAGCGTTGATTTGCGACGGGCAGTTCTAAACCTCACCCCTCTCCTCGACCTGCTGCTTATTCTGCTTTTTGCTTATCAGATAACGGCTTGGGTTACTGCAACGGAGGTAGAGGCGACTGCACACTCGCAAGTAACGAAGGTTCTTGCTGATGTCGCTATGTTGTCAGATGCTCTTGATACATCCCGAAGCCAACTAAAGCTGGCTCAAGAAGCGCTCGACAATGCTAATACAAAAGCTGAACTTATCGCTGAACGGTTGACATCTGCGCTCGAAAGACATAAGGAGCTTGAGCAAAAGAGCGCCGCGATGCTGCAACTGCTTCTTAAGATCGAGCGTGAAAGCCCATCTTCCCTTAGCGCCGAAAACGCAAAAAAGCTCGAAGAGCTTATGAAAAGCGCATCGGAGACAGAGAAGGCCGTTGTAACCGCAATCTCGCGCTACCAAAAGCTCGCAGATACATTTACCTTTGTTGAAGTAAACCTACGCGAGGACTTTCTTGTTGAGTTAAAACAAGGGAGCGAACCTCCGGTCAGGCTGTATGGCGAAGAAGAGCAAGCGCTTATCGCGCAGATTGAAAACTCTCTGTTGAACCTGAACTCGCCACGCGATGTTGTTGTGGTTTTGTTCAGATACGGTGATGTGCTTATTCGCCGTCGCGACTCGATTCAGAAAGCTGTCGAAAGTGCTGTACGCACGCAACTTCCTGCCTCGTTCAAAGACAAGCGTTTCTATTTAGTAAAGGAGGGTTACCACCGTGAACGATAGACCTAACACGCCACAAAACAGGCCAGATATCCACAAAGACAGACCGCCTGATCAGGTTAAAAGGGTTATTCCACAAAATAAAGCAGACAAACCGCCAGCAGATGACAGACGCGTTGTTGTAGTTCAGCAAAAGCCTAAACCAAGGCGATTTCGCTTGATCCTTCTTTTGCTGCTCTTGATTCTTCTGTTGCTGGTCGGAGGAATCGGGCATTATACCGGAAAGTTTCCCATCCCATTTCTTAATCCTCCGCAGCCGACTCCTGCCGTTGTTGCGTCCTCTTCCCCCACCTCTGCGGCAGAGCAGTTCTTTGTGATAACCATCTCGGCCTCTGGATTCTCTGTTGACGGCAATGCCGTGTCAGCGACAGAGGCCGTCGAAAAAGCCAAGGCATCTAACAAGAAGATCAAGCTGGTCTATGAAGCTGATGCTCGAACAGGCGCCGAAACAGAAATCGAAAACCTGTTGTCTGCTGCGGGATTGCATGTCTCTTCCACCGAAAAGAAGTAACCTAAGGAGGCTCTTGTGGAAAACATAATCGTAAAGACACTTAGAGGCCGTTACGCGAGTCGCTCGATTTCAAGCCGTCCATTGCCCAATTCAGTGATAGAGGACCTTGTCGAAGCGGTCAGACTTACCCCTTCGTGCTACAATAATCAACCTTGGCGCTTTTTGTTCTTAAATACCCCAGAAGGTCTTGCGTCTGCAAAGGAGTTCATAGTGCCTTTCAACTTTGCATGGGCGTCAAAGGCTCCACTTATCGTCGTGGGCTACGCTAAAAAGGATGATGATTGTGTATTGAATGATGGCAGAGCATACTATCAGTTCGATCTTGGCATGTCGGTGATGAACCTTATGCTTGCCGCAACATCGCATGACCTTGTCGCACGCCCGATGGCAGGATACAAACCCGAAAAGATAATCGAGCTTTTCAATCTGCAGCAAGGCTACGAACCTCTGATAGTTCTTGCAATCGGTTATTATGAATCCGATGAGATAGCCTTGCCCGAAAAACTGCGTGGGGCAAACGATAAGCCGCGAGTAAGAAAAGAGGGGGTTGAGATAATTCGATTTATTTGACAGTCCCCTTTTTTGCATCGCCTAACAACTTCGATTGTGCAGATTATTCGCTTGCATCGTCTATACTTATAGGTACAATATTTGCTCGGAACGAGAGCACTCGTAAGGACCCTATTGCACGCGGTGCGTGCGTTCATTATATTTGCATCAAGTGGACCCGAATGAGATCTCTTCATCTTCTGCAGGAGGCCTTTATGAAGCGAGCAATATCCGTATTGATCGTTGTGTTCCTGCTTTGCAGCCTTAGCGTTACCGCGGATCAGGTCAATCCCACCGCGCCGTCGGGCTTTTTCGGCGTCTATGTTGGCGGGGTAAAGGCCGGTTTTTCGGCTTGGAGCATTGACCTGAAGGAGGTAGGTAAAGACAAATACTACCGGTTCAGCATAACAGAAGAGCGAATCTCCGGCGACAAGAAGGAGGAAAGCTCATACGCAGGCACCGTGGAAGTTGACCTTTCTGCCCGCACACTCGAAAGCACCGAGACCCGTGCTGGGCGAACTTCTACAATAAAGGCCAAACGCACCGGCAACAGCATTGCAGTTACGGTCCAGTTCAAGGGCAATGCGGCAATGCCTGAGCGCAAGGTTACAATTCCCCCAGACTGCACATGGTCATGCCTCGCACCACTTACCTTCGCATGGCGCAAGCCAGATTCATCAAAACCCGCTACGATTAACTGGATTGTCGAATCCGGTTGCATTGCAATATCTCACAAACTCACACCAAAGTCAAGCAAGGCAGAAGTGCAGGGTGAAGAAAAAGATGTAGTCGAATGGAGCAACGATAATAAGAGCGTCATACTGAAAACAGACACAGAGGGCAATCTGCTCTCTTACACCGAAAAGAACAAAGCCGGGATTGAAACGAAATATGTTGCCGAGCCAGAGGAGACCGCAAAGGCGGGAATCGCTGATGCGAAAAAGCCATTGGCCGACCCGAGCAAAGATAAGCAGGACAAACCGAAAGCTAATGTCAGAAAGAAGATTAAGGATAAGGTAATAGGCGATAATGACTGTCTTTTTTCGAGCTATTTCTCGCCAGTCTCAGACTCAGCTGACGAATCAGAGAAGGGTGACTATCTTAAGGTCAACAAGATATTCTCGATATGGGCTGCTGACAAGTGGACGGCGAGCAAAGGCTCAAAGCTTGGTGATGACTTCTATAAAATCGTCTGTAATTCAAACTCAGATGTTTTTATCAATATATATTATCAAAGAATTGAGGGTAAAAATAGCGTAATTGACCATGATTCAAAAGATGCAGAACAAACAGCACACATGCAATATATGACGCAGTTAAATCTCAGATATATAAGTTGCTTCAATATGGCTTTTCAAGTTCCTGAAACTACGACAAAACTAAAGTTCTCTGATGGCAAGTATGCGTATGCGCAGCCGGTTAGGTTTTTGAAAACCGTCCAGGATTGGATATTTGGTTTCCCCTTGCTTTTTCAAAATAAAAAATACAATGTCTTTGCTATTGCTGTTGTTGCTGAAAAGGATTGGGAAACATACAAGGAACCAATAATCTGTATGTTAGGCTCATTCCGCGCTCTTGATAGTCCTGATTCTGAAGAAAAACCGAAACAAGGTAACGATGATAAGGTTGAAGATGACGAGTAACATAAGCACCCGCATCTCAATCTGGAGGTAAGTATGAAACGAACTCTCACTGCAGTTATCGTCTTTGTTCTGTTCTGTGCTTTTAGTGCGACAGCCGATCAGGTGGAACCCACCGCACCGTCAGGCTTTTTCGGCGTCTATGTCGGAGGTGCAAAGGCTGGCTTCTGCGCTTGGAACATCGAGCTGAAAGAGGTCGGCAAGGAAAAGTATTACAGATTCACAGTGAACGAAGAGCGCACTTCAGGCGACAAGAAGGATACCTTTTCGAACAATGGCACTATCAACCTTGATCTCTCGGCGCGTACGCTTGATAGCACCGAAGTTCGCGCAGGTCGCACTTCTACAATCAAAGCCAAGCGCACTGGCAACAGCATTGCGGTTACGGTCCAGTTCAAGGGCAGTGCGGCTATGCCTGAGCGCAAAGTTACCATTCCCCCTGACTGCACATGGTCATGTCTTGCGCCGCTCGTGTTCGCTTGGAGAAAGCCGGATTCTTCAAAACCAGCAACAATTAACTGGATTGTCGAATCAGGCTGTCAGGCAATTTCGCATCCTCTTACCGCTAAGACCTTTAGCAAGGTGTTTCAGGGCGAAAAGATTGATCAGGTCGAGTGGATGAGCGAAAGCCTTAACATCAATGTTCTTACTGACACTGCCGGTAACCTGCTTTCATTCACCGAAAAGAACAAAGCTGGTCTTGTAACAAGCTATGTTAAAGAGCCTGAAGAAGTAGCAAAGTCGCCGAACACCTTCGATGAATACAACACAAAAAACAAGGATAACCCAGCAAAGAAGACCGGCAAGCCGAAAGCCCGCTCCATCATCAAAGATGAGGTTGAAGGCGACGAAGATGGCTTGTTCTCAAGCTATTACGCTCCCGTATCTGACGACGCTGAGGATTCAGAGGAGGGCGACTATCTTAAGGAGGATGAGGTCTTCGCTATATGGGCGCACGAAAAATGGTCGGCAAAGAAGGGCGGGTCGCTTGGCAAAAATAACTATGGCATCTATTGCGATGCAAATTCAGACGCGAGATTGTTAATCTACAAGGAGAAACTCAAAGACGAGAAAGAAATAATAGACAATGAAGCCGAAGACGCTCTTAAGAAAGCGAGCATTCAGTTTTTAAGCATCTCGTTCTTGTTCTTCATGATGCAAGGTGGAGGCTCAATGCAGATGGGGGGAGGATGTACTAAGTACAAGTTTTCTGACGGCAAGTACTTATATGGAATGTCCTTTTCGATAGATAAGGGCAATAAATATAAGGCATTAGGTTTACTGTCGCAGAACCACAGGTACAATGTGTTCGCATTTGGCATTACACCAAGGGATGACTGGGAGCTTTACGAGGATGCGATTATCTGCATGCTCGGTTCATTCCGTGCCCTCGATGACCCCGAACTGACCGAAGAAGAGAAGGACGCTCTTAAAAAGGGGAACAAAGGAAACAATAATGAGGGCGATGATGACGATGATGATATGGGAGACGATGACGACGAATAACACTTGCCAAAATATGAGCAGGTAATTTTGGAGGAATATTGCGTATGAAACGGATGCTTGGATCTTTGCTTGTCGCTTTGTTCTTGTTTGCTGCATTTGATGTGTTTGCTGAACAGGCGATCCCACCGGCTCCAACGGGGTTCTTCGGCGTATATCTTGGCGGTGCAAAGGTAGGTTTTTGCGCTTGGAGCATTGAGCAGAAGGAAGTCGGCAAGGAGAAGTACTACCGCTTTGCAATTTCTGAAGAGCGAACCTCTGGCGACAAGAAGGACACTCTCTCTCACAACGGTACGGTTAACCTTGATTTATCGGCTCGTACGCTCGATAGCACAGAGACGCGCTCGGGTCGCACTTCAACCATCAAGGCGAAACGCGTAGGTAATAATATCTCGGTTACTGTCCAATTTAAGGGCAGCACAGCAATGCCCGAACGAAGAATAGCTGTTCCCATTGATTGCACATGGTCATGCTTTGCACCTTTTGCTTTCGCATGGCGCTTGCCTGAAGTGGGAAAAGCCGCAAAGATGAACTACATTTTTGAATCTGGTGGGCAGGTCGTATCGGTCGCTCTTACCGCAAAAACATTCACAAAGGAGTTTCAAGACAACAAGATCACCGTATCTGAATGGCTCAGCGAGAGCCTTCATGTGATGATTCTCACCGATACAGAGGGCAACCTTTTAACATATACAGAGAAGTCAAAGGCAGGGGTTGTAACCAGCTACATCAGCGAACCTGAGGATATCGCCAAGTCGCAATACAGCTTTGATGAATACAAGACAAAGGCAAAGGAACAGCCCGGCAAAAAGCAGGCAAAAACGAAAAAGCGAGCTACTACTGAGGATGAGGTTGAGGGCGATAATAATGGTATCTTCAAGGAGTATTTTCAGCCCGTATCAGAAGACGCTGAAGATTCAGAGTCAGGCGACTACATGAAGGTCAACAAGTGCTTTTCTATGCAAATTGCCGATAAATGGACGGCGAGTGTAGGGCTTAGATTGCCAAGGATAACTGATTATTGTATAAAGTGCGATCAATACCCAGATGCCAAAATTAGAATTTGTTGTTCTAAAATTACTTACACATTCGAACCGATTGATCACCATACATACGAAGGTATTGAATGTGCGAGCTTGAGTTATCTACTTCTATTTCATCTTATGGCCGCATTCGAATATGCGACAAACCCTCCACCCGAGGATGTTGTACTTTGCAAAAGATTTAAGTTTTCTGATGGGAACTACCTATATGGTCGAGAATTTGACATGGACTCGAATATAAAGAAAAAAGGTTTTGGTGTAATAGCTCAGAACAATCATTATACGATATTCGCAGCTGGTTTTGCCCCTGTTGAGGACTGGGAAACCTATTCAGACACCATCTTCTGCATGCTTGGCTCTTTGCGCGCTCTTGAAGACGAGAAGATGTCCAAAGATGAGAGGGATGCGTTGAAGGACATTACAGAGGATGATTAGCTTTCTGCTCAGATAGTTGCAGCCGCATGTCGTTCTGAGTTGTGCATTTAACATCGCTCAAAAACCGCTAAAACAGCGCAATGCTGTACCTTTTCCTTGCGGTCTTCTGCAGCGTCAGCGTTGCTTCATTGATCAAAATTGGCGAAAGCGCGGGATGCAACCGCATCGCTGTCGCCTGCGCTAACTACATTGTAGCCTTGCTGCTTTCGCTTATCCTGTGGCAACTCGACGGTCGCGCATCCTTCTCCTCACCAACAGTTATTACTGGCATCTACGCTGGATGCACATGGGTCGCCGGTCTGCTTACAATGATGTATGCCGTTAAGATCGTCGGCGTTGCTGTAACTTCTACCACCGCAAGACTCTCGGTCGCATTGCCTATCCTCGCTGGCATTCTGCTGTTTGCCGAAAGCCCCAACACAATGCAATACATCGGTTTGGCGCTGTGCGGCATCGCCCTAATACTCCTGTCCTATCGAAAGAAGAATAGTTCGTCGCCGTTAACTCTTGGCGCGCTGATGCTGCTGCCTATGGTGTGGCTTGCGGGTGGTGCTGCGGAGCTGTCTGGCAAGCTGTTCGCTGAATACTGCCCGCCAGATGAAAAGTACTCATACCTTACCGTTCTTTTTGTTACAGCGGTGCTCATAACCACCGCATTTTTATACATACGGCGCGTTAAGGCTGCAAAGCGCGATCTTGTAACCGGCGCGGCGATCGGCGTACCGAACGCCCTCAGTGGCTTGTTCATCGTGCTTGCATTGCTTCGGCTGGATGCAGTCGTCGTATATCCCACCGCGGCGGCTTCTGTTGTGGCAATCATGGCTGCGCTCGGAATACTGGTATGGCGCGAGCGTCTGCGCACTTTGGGTTATCTTGGCATTACTATCGCTCTTGCCGCAGTGGTGCTTATAAATCTGCCTAAATAGCGTCAATGCGGATTGTTGAACGCGATCCACCAGTTCAGTGCTGTGGCAAAAAGCAGCCAGCACATGTATGGAATCAATATTCCACCCGACAACCCCGATACCCGCCAGAACGCGATTATGGTCGCCAATACAGCGAGATTTAGCGCAAAGATATCCACAAGAGCCCACATCGGCGACTGAAGCCCAAAGAACAATATGCTCCAAAGCATGTTGAGCAGCAACTGCACCGCGTAGAGTATCAGTGCGATTCGCACGGCTCCAGCGGTCCTGTCAGAGTTCCACACCATCCACGATGCAAATCCCATCGAAAGGTACAGCACCGTCCATACCGGCCCGAACAGATAGCCGGGGGGAGAAAACGGCGGCAATTTGAGCGTGCCATACCATTGCTTCATCCCCAGCGAGGTGAAATACCCGCCAATCCCCGCAATTATCATCGGTATCAGCAATGCCACAACGAGTGATATGACCTTGTTCATACATAGCTCCGCAATGCCAGTTCCTTCGGCGAAGGTTGAAGATAGTGCTGCCCGATAAGGTATTCGATGCCAAACAGATGCACATAGTGGCGTATCAGCGTTATCGGCACGATCAATGGCACAAGGTCACTGCGGTAATCCGATATCGCCGTTTGTATGTCGTTGCGCGCCGCTTCGCTAAGGTCATCCCTCAAATACCCCATCATGTGCTGCAGCACATTGACATGCCGTCCCTTTGTTGCTAACTTGCGCATCGTGTTCATGTAAGTCGCGTAATACGCAGCCTGCAACTCCTCCCTATCCATGCCCTTTGCCTGTGCAACAAGCCTCCCCAACTCCCGGTATCCGTTGGGGTCGTGCGCCATAAGCAGCAGCTTCTCGGCGGTGTGAAACGCCACAAGTCTGCCGCGGTTCCAATTCCCAGCAAACAACGAGCAAAGGCGGTCGTGGGCGAATACCCTCTCAAGAAAATTCTCGCGCAACCGCGGATCGTGAAGCCTTCCCTCCTCCTCAATCGGCAGATGTGGAAATCTTTCAAGCAGTATCCCCGCATAGATGCCCGTCCCAGTCTTTTCGGCCATCCCCTTATCGTTATAAACCTTCATCCGTTCCATGCCGCACGATGGCGAATCCTTCTTAAGTATGTAGCCTGAAATGCCCAGCTTCGCGTATAACTCGACCATTCGGCGCGAATATTCCAGCATCGCGTCTGTGTAGTCAACGCCCGTCTTGGTCGTTACGAGCCTAATGCCCTGTGGCTTTGCAACGAGCCTCAAAGTCTCGCGAGGCGAGCCAAGCCCGATCTCAAATTCGGGGCAACAGGCGACAAATTTAAAATAGCGACCGAGCGTGTGCAGAATGTACCTGTCAAGCTTGTGGTCGCCGTTCCATCTGCATCGCTCACCAAGCAGGCACAGCGATACGCCTATCCTTATCGCGCCGCTTTTATTCTCGATTGGTGTTTGTTCTGGGTGCACATTGCCTCGTTTCTTTTAGTCGAAATGCTTGAACTCAATATACAGCCTGTTGACGATGTAGTCAATCTGCCGTTCTCGTGGTACAATGTTGTAACGGAGGCATGTATGAAAACCTTAGTCGCCGGTGCAACCGGCTTTATCGGCAAGGTGTTGCTGCGTCGCCTGTCAGAGCCTGTCATCCTGACGCGCGACCCGGGTGAAGCTGCGGGCAAGTTTCCCGAAGCGCGAGTCTTCGCATGGGATCCCGAGCACGGCAAGCTGCCGCTTGAGGCTTTTGAGGGCGTCGGTGCGGTCATCAACCTCGCTGGTTCCAACATAGCAGTGCGCTGGAGCGAAGACGCGAAAGCCGAGATTCTTCACAGCCGCATAAATGCCACCCGCACAATAGTTAACGCGATTGCGAATCTTAAAGAACGCCCGTCTGTATTGGTGAACGCGTCTGCGGTGGGATACTACGGCTCGCGCGGGGACGAAGAGCTTACCGAGGATTCATCACCCGGCGACGATTTTCTCGCCTCGGTATGCGTAAGATGGGAGGCTGAGGCTCTTAAGGCTACCGAGCTTGGCGTCCGCGTGGTTACTCCTCGCTTCGGCGTGGTTTTAGGGCGCAGCGGGGGTCTGCTCAAGCGCATGTTGCCACCTTTTAAATTGGGTTTCGGCGGCAAGCTTGGCAGCGGTCGGCAATGGACTCCCGTGATAAGCGTGTTCGACCTTGCGGATATGATTGTGTTTGCGATTAAGGATGAACGGGTAAGAGGCGCGCTAAATGCGGTCTCACCAAACCCTGTTACAAATGCTGATTTCACAAACACACTCGCGCAGGTCTTGGGGCGGCCTGCTTTCTTCACGGTTCCATCATTTGCGGTTGAGTTAATCTATGGTGAATTCTCTCAGGTTGTGCTCGCGTCGCAACGGGTTCTTCCCAAGGCAGCCCTTTCACTTGGCTTCGATTTCAAACACCCCATTCTTAAGGATTCACTTAAAGACATCTTGGAATAGACGCGCAGTTCTGCTTTCTGCGCGATTCCCCGCTGTTTCGTTAAGAAACAATTAGGTTGACTTCGGGTTGAACGCGGTTAATATAAAGGCGGATTGGTTTCAATAGCATCTTTTCGACCTTGCTGAGCTGTGGAGAATTGCATGTCAGACGATTTATCCCGTGGATTCATTGATGATGTAAAGAGCTTTTTCTGTGAAAAGGTGTCGCCATCTGGCTCGCGGTACGGGCTTGTCATCGGCATTGACAAGCATCGTTGCAGCAAATGGGATCTGAATTGTGCTGTGAACGACGCTAATGATATGTACAGACTGATGATAGACCCGAATTGCGGCATGTTCGAACCAAACAAAACTAAGATCCTGCAAAATGCTAAAGTAACGCATGCAGCGGTTAGATCCGAACTATCTGCTCTTGTTAAGAAGGCTAAGGAAAAAGACGCAGTATGGATTTACTTTGCAGGTCATGCGGCGCTTGTGAACGGACATACTCATCTGATTCTGTACGAGTCTGACGAAAACGATATCTACGGCACTGGATTCTGTGGGGCAGACTTTGTAAGATTGCTTAAAGATATCAAGGCCAAGCGTCTTGTTCTCTTTCTCGATTGCTGCCACGCCAAGGCGGTGCTAAAGGATGGGCTGACCCCAAGGGCAGTTCCCACCCCTGAGGAGCTATTTGCCTCCTTTAAGGGTTGCGGTCGCGTGGGGATATGCGCATCAAAAGACAAGGAAAAGGCAATCGAATCAACTGCTGACGAACACGGGCTGTTCACAAAGTGTCTTATTGAAGGGCTTCGCGGTGCCGCTGATGCAAACCGCGATGGAGTGGTCACATTTGCTGAGCTGTTCGCATATGTTGATGGTGAAAAGAAAGAGTACAAATCGCAAACTATTGTGCGCATAGGTGAAGACGAACAGGGTTTCCCGCTCACCCTTAACAAATCGGTGATTGAAGATCGTGAAGCGCTTTCGGTGAAATGCGATAGTCTTATCGGAAGAGGCAGTGACAAGCTGTCAACTGATGAAGCAGAATTCTGTGTGAAAGTGTTATATAAAGAAAACATAACTGAACACGAAGAGACACTTATTGGGTACATTCGCGAAATCGGGGAACAGAGCTTCAAGATTGCGCGGCTGAAATCCCTTATTAAAGCCGCAAAGCCAATCAGTAACACTCCCGAAGTATATCCAGTAACTTCATCCGAGAAGTATGAGCTTGTCACGCGAGATGCGCCAAAAGCACAAGCATCGAAGCCGAGGCCAAAACAGCGAAGAAGGGTTGCAAAAGGGCTTGCCGCAGAGATCACTAATGTCATAGGCATGAAGCTCAAGCTGATACAGCCGGGTTCATTTGTGATGGGTTCAGATAATGGGGAGCCTGATGAGAAACCGCTTCACAAGGTTACGATTTCTAAGCACTTCTATATCGGCATATATCCGGTGACTCAGGATGAATATTTTGCGATAATGAAAGATAATCCATCGCATTTCAAGGGCGATGGCAGGCGGCCTGTCGAGGGTGTAACTTGGCAAGATGCAAACAAATTCTGCGCAAAGCTCTCAGACAAAGATGAGAAGCTAGTATACCGTCTTCCCACCGAGGCGGAGTGGGAGTACTGCTGTCGCGCAGGCACGAGCACCGCATATTATTGGGGCGACGAAGTGGACAGCTTGCATTGCTGGTTCTTTGAAAATTCTGATGGAGAGACTCATCCTGTTGGAAGCCTCTTGCCAAATCCCTGGGGGCTTTTTGACATGCTCGGTAATGTATGGGAGTGGTGCATGGACAGATATGGCGAATACCAATCTGTCGCAGAAACCGATCCTCACGGCCCCATATGTGGAAAATCACGTGTATTGCGCGGTGGTTCCTTGGGTTATGACGCTTCGTTTTGTCGGGGAACTTGTCGTGGTAGTAAGTCCCCAACCTACCGCTCCTCAGACGATGCCCTCGGCTTTCGTGTTGTTGCCTCCCCCAGGACTCAGTAGAATTTCTGCGGTTTTGCCCTTTGCTGTGTTGATGGTTTTTGCGAGCGCAATCGAGCCGTTGTTATTAACGAAACCCAGTGCTGTTTTAAACAACGGTAACATCACTGCAAACACGGCATAGAATCCCTCATTGGAGGACATTATGAATCTGCGACTTATTATACTGCTTGCCGCTCTCTTTCTTCTGGTGATCGTCAGCGGATACAAAAGTGCCGTTGAATATATGAACAAGAACCGCGATGTGCCAAAGCTGCCAGAAGCACTTGACTCGGTGTTCGGATTGCCGCGCTCGCCTGAGACCGACATAGTCAACTTCAAAAACAAGGACACACTGACCGGTACTGTGATGGATGAGAAAATATCAATACAAACCCCTTATGGCACCGCGACCTTTTCGCTGAGGTATTGTGTTGGCATCTCGTTCGGCAATGGTGAAGACATCCCCGATGTGATATACACGATAAACAACAACCGGCTTTCGGGCAAAATCGCAGACATCACGCTAAAACTGAGATCCAATCTGCTCGACGCTCCGCTTGAGGTCGAATGCGCCGCAATCAGCACGGTGATTCTTAAGAAAAATGAAAACGAGTCAACTTTCATCAGTGCTTTTCAGGTTACTAACATCTTCGTTATGGCGAACAGTGATGTGCTTACCGCGGCTATTCTTGAAGAGGCTGTGGATGTTGCCACAGATTACGCCAAGATGAAGCTTGCTGTCAAGGATATAGGCAGCTTTGAGATTAAGGAAAAAGGCTCTGCAACCTGCTATTTTACCCTGCGCAACGGCAACAGGATACAGGGCAAGATAGAATCAGAACACCTTTCGTTAAAGCTTGATTTAGGTATGCAGTTCGACTCTATTGCACAGGATAAATTCGTCAAAATGTATTTCTCGCGATGCTGCAATTTGCTACAAACAGTTCTGGCCTCAAGCCTGACAGCGAGGGAGTGAGCGACCAGCAACGGCAACCACCGCCCATCCCTGTATCGAAAAAGTGCTCATTCAACGCTTTTCGTCGGCAAATTGGGGCAATCAAGCAATTTCGTCTGGTTAATGTATCTAAAATGTGTATTTCGCTTGACATGTCGCTTTTAGAGCGATAATACTCTTGTCAAACGGTTGCCATGAGGGTAGTGCGTGTATGCGCACTGCCTCTCGTTGAATTATCAAAATGGCGAGGTGACCTATGAATGAGAAGAACCGGTCGTGGTTCCGCGACATGTTTGTCGTTGACAAGGAACTTATCATCATCCTGCTGCTGGTTTCGATCACCGCTGTCATTTTCTTCTTTGTCTATAACCAGCGCGCGTTTCTCAATTTCTTCTACCTTCCCGTATTGTTAGGGGCGTATTTCTTCGGAAGACGCTACGCAACGCTCTCTGCAATCGCGACCATACTTGTCGTGTTCATTGTTGCATACTATCACCCTGAAATGTTCAGCTTCGTCGGTGACGATCAGCTTTCTAAGTGGCTCGATATCGGCACATGGGGCGGCTTTTTAATGATTGTCGCTTATACGATGGGGCTGCTGTACGAAAAAAAGCAGCAGGCTGTCGCTGAAACTCAGGATACCTACCACGGTGTTGTCGAGATGCTTGCACTGATTGTTGATTCTGTTGACCAAGACACGCAAAGCCATTCGTCAAGGGTATCGAAGGTATCGAGAATTATCGCTGAGGAGTTGGGTTTTTCAAAGCGCGAAGTAGAGGACCTTCGCGTCTCGGCCTTGCTGCACGACCTCGGCAAGCTTGGAGTCAGCAGGGCGGTGCTTGAGAAGGTCGGCACGCTTACCGAAGAGGAACGCCGCAACATCAAGCGTCATGCTATGGACGCAAAGACCCTTATGATGCCTCTTGGCAACAAGGTGCAGTGCCTGCTGCCGCCTATTATCTATCACCACGAAAGGTTCGATGGCACTGGCTACCACAAGCTGAAGGGCGAAGATATCCCCATCGGGGCGCGTATCGTCGCGCTCGCTGATGTTTATGATGCGCTTCTTGCCGACAGGCCGTATAGAAAAGCGCTATCTCCAACTGCCGCAAAAGACGAGATAAGAAACAACTCAGGCTCGCATTTTGACCCCGTCGTTGTGGAAGCATTCGAAAATGCTTTCTCACGAATCGAAAACGAGGTGTACCTGTCGCATGTAAGTGCGGAATAAACCTGTTTGTTCGCCCAATCTCTTGTCGCCTATTGCAGAGCCTATTCCTGTGTGCCTTTGCATAAATCTGCGAGATTGCGTATAATATACGCATGTCACCCTCTGCGCTTCAAGTCAATGTCGCCGTTATCGGCGGTGGTGTAATCGGACTATCGGTTGCCGCCGCGCTATCCCCATATCTTGATGAAATCCTGCTGTTCGAGCGCTGCGATGTGTTGGGCTCGCACCAATCGAGCCGCAACAGCGAAGTTATTCACGCTGGCATATATTATGCTAACAACAGCCTCAAAGCCCGCTTGTGCGTGCGGGGAAGGCGAATACTCTACGATTTAGCCGAAAAGCACGGTTTGAGAGTGCGCAAGTGCGGCAAGCTAATTGTCGCCGTTACGCCCGAGCAACTTCCAGCCCTGTACGCCCTATACTCAAACGCAAAGCGCAATAATGTTGAAGGCCTTTCGTTGCTCGACCGCGCACAGGTTCGCGCAATCGAACCTAATGTGAATGCTGTCGCCGCAATATATTCGTCCGAGACCGGAATTATTGACAGCCACGGCCTATTGTCCTACTATCGCAGCACAGCAGAAAAGAACGGAGTGGGAATAGCCTTGTGCGCCGAGGTTACCGGAATTTGCATGGTAAAAAAGGGATGGCTTATCCGCTACACAGATACATCGGGCGATGACGAGATCTTCGCGCGCGCCGTAATCAACGCAGCGGGCTTTGGTGCGCAGGCTGTTATGGCTATGGCGGGGCTTGATCCGATATCAATGGGGCTTGCGCTGCATCTAAGCAAGGGCGAGTACTTTTCGGTCAAAGGCGGCAAGCAGAACATAGTCAGCAGACTCGTTTATCCTGTTCCCGATGAAAACCTTACGAGCCTTGGCATTCACACCGTTGTTGATTTGAACGGTGGCCTGAAGCTCGGTCCGAGCGCGTTCTATGTTGACCGCATTGACTACTCCGTCAACCCCGATAACGCCGTGCTGTTCCATCAAAGCGCGTCCGAGTATCTGCCTTCACTTGCTCTTAACGACCTTCAGCCGGATATGGCCGGAATCCGCGCAAAGCTCTCTGGCGCAGGTATGGCGGCGCGTGATTTCTACATAAAGCATGAATGTGAGCACGGCGCGCATGGCTTCTTCAATCTCGTCGGCATTGACTCACCCGGCCTCACTTCAAGCCCCGCAATCGGTGAACTGGTGCGGGGCATGGTGCTAAGGTACCTAACGCATTAATCCTCACACAACGGCGTGCCTATCCGTCAGACAATCCCAGACAATCTGTCCAGAGCTTCTGCTTTTTGTCAGTTTGCCGCGCGAAAATTAACCTGTATCGCGCAGAAAGTCGTGTAGAATCTATAAGACTAAAGGGGGACGATATGGCTTCAGTTCGCCATAATTACGCGCGTCGGCTCCTTTCAGCGGTGCTGGTCGTCGCCTTCTTGCTCGTTATGGTTAGCTCGCTGAGCGCCGAGTTAGCGCCGATGTGCCCAAAGTGCAAAAACCGCGGCAGGGTTGATACTGCTTTGCCCGAGGACTTCAAAAACCTACCGTTCAAATCATCGGCTGTAATCGAATATAAAACGGGTTGCTGCGGGCTTGGTTGGATCCCATGTCCTCGAAAGGAATGCACCAAACGCGAAGAGTCAGTAAAGGAATTCGAGGAACTCACCGCTCCACTCAAGCTCTGGGTTGAAGAGCGCCGTAGGGCAGTGGAAGGAAAGGCGTTCGCAAAGGAACCTAAGCTTAAGGATGTTAAGGCTCTTCACGCCGAAACCGCACATTTTCACTTCGCCGGCACTCTGAAAAAGCGAACGGTGAAGTATCTCTACAAGGGGATGGTGAAGAAAAAAGACTACGACCCCGAACGCTCGCTGCATCTTTACGCCGAACGGGTCGAAGAGGTGTATAAGAGGTTTGTGAAGATGATGCAGATTGAAGGCGACTACTTCCCTGCGATGGTTGACAAATGGAACCTGTTGGTATGGGAGGAGAAAGCGCAACAGGGTGCCGCCTCAATGGCGTTCTGCAACTTCACGAACGAGGCCTTTGCGTCAGTTGAGGCGGTCGTGTACACAACATGGGATTCAGACGATGACCTTTATCTGCATCACAAGATCGCAAACGCGATCTCTAATCTGATGACCGAGGACCTTGGCGGCGTTGTCGAGTTCTTCCCCGTCTGGCTGAAAGAGGCCATTGCGCACTGGGTAGAGTATGACATTTTCAACGAGATTCGCATCTTTACAATTGGCGAGGTCGAGTTTGACGCGAACTGCCCCACCACAAAGCTGAAATCGTCAATAAAGAAAGCGATCAAGCGCAAGGATAAAAATCTGCGCCCGCTGGGCGATTACATGGATAAGAACATCATGGACCTGAAGGGTTGGGATCGTATAAAGAACTGGTCAATCATTGATTGGCTTATCAACGGTGTCGGCAACAACGCCACATGCAAGCTGGTTAAGCACTTCAAGGTGAACTATCTGCGCAATAACAAGCAGCAGGGGCCGACCTTCACCGAGGTGCTTTCGATGAACCCCGATGAAATTGACGAGGCATGGGCTGCATGGGCGCTCGAAAACTATCCCGAGGAAGAGGACGATTAGAATTAACACTGTCGAAAGGTGAGTATATGAAGGTAACAGTTACAAAGCCGTCACCTGAACTGCTGAAGGCAAAGGGCGTATCGAACTGGCCGATCTGGACAAAGGAGAAATCTAACTTTGATTGGCATTACGATTCAAAGGAAGAATGCTACATATTGGCTGGCAAGGTGCGCGTAACCGCCAAGAGCGGCGAGGTTTACGAATTCGGCGCGGGTGACTTCGTCACCTTCCCACAGGGGCTTTCCTGCGTCTGGGAGGTCTTCGAGCCTGTCCGCAAGCACTACAATTTCGAATAGCGCATAGCGCGAAAGCGAAGTAGGAACACAAAGACAGGGGGATGTCTCTCACGAAGACACAAAGACACGAAGGTAGACCGAGAAGAACCAATAACGAAATCACCATTAAGGCGTTAAAGGCATGGGCGTCTCGCCTGTGGGAGCTAAGACGGGGGGAGATTTATCCGCAGATTTCGCAGATTTCGCAGATTTTGGATGAAAAGGAAGATGCCCACCATACATAAAGGCGAATGCATTGAAGGCATGGGCGTCTATATCATCACCCCGTTTTCTCTCTTTGCCATTCTCCCGCCTTCTCAACTTTCACCTTTCACCTATCAACTTACTGATGTGCGTCTCGCCTGAGATCTTCGGGGTACATTGATTCATTGTTCAATAACGCCAAGGCGGTCAAAGCATATACAAGCTATCCGCGCGACAATCAAAGAAGAGCGTCATTAGGATAGGCAAACGCATTGCGACCTTAGCGCAGTGGGGTACAATGTATATGTAAGCTCTGTTATTAGGTGCCATGTGATACAAAGAGGTTACCATGAAGTATTTCGTCCATACAATCTTCCTCATTCTCCTTGCAGGCTCCTCGGCCTTGCACGCAGAAGAGGGAGTAAGGGAAGTAGTTCTCAGAAGCGATGTTCTGGCATACTATCATCCTTGCGCGAATGATTATGATTTGTACATTCAGAAGGCTGGCGAAGTGATACGAAAGGAGGAAGGGAAATTTCTTGGCTTATACTCGCTTTTCTATCCATGGGGTGGAAACATTGAAACAGTGATGAGTGTAGCAAAACAAATAAAGCCTGATGGCCTTTATCTTGATTTCCCAGGATTCGATAGTCTTGGAGAGTTTTACAATAGAAAGTCTGAATACTTTGAACTATTATCAGAATGTTCATGGTTAACAGACATCAAAATTTCGCTTAATAATATTGACAGAAAAATATTATCACCTATTTCCGCGCTTGAGAATCTTGAATATTTAACTTTACACGCTGAATCCATCAAATTCTCAGGAGAAGATGTCTTTCTCGACCACATGTTAAAACTAAAGGAATTTGAACTCAAAGCAAGTGAGGATATAAATATTCCTGCAAGCTTGTTTAGGAATAACAAGAATCTTTTGTCCCTGAGGCTTGAATCTCACAAGTGTGCATGCTTATCATTCGAATTCCTCAAATATTTGACAGGTCTAAAGAGAATACAACTGACTTGCCGCGATTCTGATATTGAATCGGTGATCAGACACCTGCCAGATGGAATTGAGGAGATTGGTATTAGTTTCATGGCTACAGGTTCTTCCGACATGTCTGAGCATCTTACCCTGCTTTCAAGATTCAAGTCGCTACAATCGCTATCACTCCTTGAAAGAGGCGATACGATAAGGCACAAGATGTTCTTAAGTAGTCTTCCAGAGCTGCCACCGTCGCTAAAAAGCCTGGCTATTTTTGTAGAGAGCTGCAATGGAGAGAAGACGGCAGCTATTGGAAAACTCAGTGATTTGCAAAATCTTCGTCTTGATGGACGAATGGAGATTGACGGCAGTATCGAATGGCTTTGCGGAATGGGAAACCTTAAGAGTGTCTATTTCTCGAACGCTACTGTATCAAACAATCTCATATCAGTTGCCAATTCACTGCCAGAGCCAGTTTCAATTAGTCTCTCGTGCCGAATAGACGAATGGGACAAGGAGAAGATTTCCGAAATCTCTGCTTTCAACAGGCTCAAGACTCTTGAGCTAATAGGCACTTTTCCCGGCGATGCCTTAACCACGATAGGGGCAACAAAGACCATCGAGATACTGTCAGTGAATATAATCGAGATTGAGGCGATGAACGGTCAAAAAGACAAATCGAAATGGAAGTTGACACCTGAGAGCCTATCGTCAATCTCAAACTGCGTTAATCTTAGAGAACTACATCTGTTTTCATTTGAAGAGTTGGGCATTTTTGATATATTTAATAGGTACGATAAAGCGTGGGGTGAAATAACAAAACTACCAAATTTGAAAGTTATAACAATAATTGGATTCCCTTTTACGACTCAATCTACAAATTACATGAAAGGTCTCGACAGATTATACATACATTTTTACGATGCCTGGTTTTTTGACCCCGACTATAGCAAGATTGACATGGTAATCACTTGCAAGAACTGCAATATATTAAAATCATATGTGATTTTATGGTATATATTGAATCACTGGGAATTAAGCAAAATCAAGACTGTTCGTGGAAATGCAGGGAAATATATTAAGGTGAATTGTTTTAATCAAGATGATCACACTTATTATATCGCTTATACTGATGAAAAACAGCGTCGATTTATTATGATGTTACCAGATGCAGAATTTGTTAATCGCATAAAGGAAATAAAGGTTGAGGATGTTGATTTCGACAAGGACGGTGAGGAGCCGCGCATTGCTGGTGGCTTCTTATACGCTGGTACTGATGAGGCAATGCAATTTTTCTGGTAAGCAAACGGCAAGGTTAGTACGCCATTGCTGCATGCTGACGCGACTAATCGTAACACCACAGGATTGATGTGGTGAGGGTTCATAGTGTCTGTGCGCTTGATATACCTTAGGTTCATGATGCAGACTTGGATAGTCAGTATCTGCCACTCCCGCGCAGCCAAGAGCGACTGGGCAGTAATCCAAGTTGTGAGTCTCTGCGCAATTCACTTGACACACTCGCACCTTGGGGGTATGCTTGATCAATAGATTCGTTGTGTTCGGTCGTCTTAACACATGATCGGAGGCAGTTATCAACCAACGCGCCCTCTGCCTATACCGGCTGATCGTCGCTACATGGCGACGGGCGGTATTGTGCGGATATCGTCGGTCTGTAATCATCAGCACTCAAGGGTGTGCTGCGTATTGACTGCGGCAGGGCGCATATACAAGGCTGAGGGGCCTTCTGCCTTGATTCATCTCTCGCGCAAGATTTGGAAAGGCACCTTGGGAAGCAGCGGTGATCGTTTTCGAATCTCATTGACAACACAGATACCGTAGTGTATAATGGGTGAGTTCAACCAGTCTATGAGGTGGCCGAGAAGACTGTGATAACTTGTTGAAAAAAAACGAACAATTTCGCGTTTTGAGCAAATATGTAAAGGTAAGGATCTCGCAACCGACATGCAAGTTGTGTTCTCAAGCGAATCGCTCACTTTCAACGCTGTTTGCGCCCTGACTCGTGCATACCCACCCAAAACAGGTATGTCAGCAAGAAAGGCATTGAATGTACTCTAAAAAGCTGCCCTTCAGACTTGTTTCAGCCATTGTGATGCTTGTGTTGAATGCAGTGATTATAGCTGCTCCTATTCCAACCGGAGCCGAGGAGGCCGTCCCACCAACAGTTTTTTCGAAAGACACAACGGTCGAGCATGACCTAATATGCGAGGGGGGGATGAGAATTGAGGAGGGTGTGGAGGTCAAAGTTGCTGCGGGTGTGACAATTTCGTTTCCTACGCGTCGAGCCGTCATTGTAAATGATGGTAGACTGATATTGAATGGGACATCAGAAAGGAAATGCAGGATAATAAATTGCAGCGGCATAACATATAAATCAAAACAATCAACACTGAATATTAGAAACTCAATTGTCGAATTGACGGATAAAGGTGTTGTTCACGGAGAGAATAAGCAAAGTGAGTATAAGGATATATATATCAATCCAGTTCCTTACGTAATTGTACAAAAGGAAATAGAAATCACTGATTCCATGATAATATATAACTACTCAAGCAAGAGAAATTATGGGTATCCACGCAGTATAATCAATACATGGGATATGAAAATCAAGAATTGCAGTATCCACTTATCGAAATTTGTGCCAAATGACAATGAATTTGCTTGGGATATAGATGTATGGTATCATGATATGTATGGTGGGTTTATTACTGGAAAAGGTGTTATCGAGCATGTTGAGTTTGTTAATCTTCAGACACAATTTTTCGGGGAAGGTGTATTATGCATAAGGGAATGCAGGTTTTCGCAGTGCGACATCAGTTCAGAAGAGCCGATTATATTAATGAAAAGATATGTTCAATTCGACAAATGTGTATTTGATGGTGGCGTAATTAATTCAATGGGTGCAAATTATACCCGATGCATTTTTAATGAAACGAATATCGAAATAGCTGCTTTTGATTGCCAAAATACTAATATGTATGAATGCCTATTTGTTAAAGCTAAGATAGTCGTCGAGAAGGAGCAACTAAATGTAAAAGGGCAAATTCCCCCAGTAATACTTAATTGCATTTTCGTTGAATGCAATGTGGAAATGGAATTGTATTCATATATGCTTTTCCCTCTTGTTTTTGTTCGTGAGTATCAGCAAGATAAGGCGGCGAAATTATCTCATAATAATGTAATATGTCATGTTGGCGAGGAGATTTGGATGTATTATATGTTTATAGAAAGCAATGATGATAAGATAAAGAGACGTTTAATTATCATTGTTGAGCATAGAATTGCCCATCTTAAATTGATAATTTCTGAAAATAATATTGCAAATGATGTTCTTTCTGAAATAGACAAAAGATACTATAGAAATGGAATTAGCAAAAAACGAAGCTTAGAATACAAATGGGTGGTTGTCAGTAAGGAGAAATGAAGTTGCTTGATCCCGCCTTGCGGCGGGGTTAGCTTGTTCGTACATTCTCGCAATGTCGCCTTGCGAACGGGCACGCCAGTCGGTCGCCGCGTCCGGCCGTTGTCAGGATGCAATTAGTTTTCTGCATAATATGATTTTGCGCATTCCTTCGCGCAATACAAGCAAATTGCCGCTGATTTCTGTTGACACGCGACTCCTTTCGCGGATAATAGCCGCAGAGGTGCTGCATGTACGAAGATTTTTCCATAGACTGCCTGCTCGACATTGACTTGACCAATGAAAAGGGGCGTACAAGAGCCAGAACGCTGTTCGACCTGTCGCAAAGCGTCATCGTTGTGTTAAACAGCACAGGCACCGTCACATTTTTCAACAAGCACGCGCCCGAACTCCTTGCCATCAGCGAGGAGGAGCTTTTAGGCTGTAACTACTTTGATACATTTACTCCTCCCGATATCCGTGAACATCGAAAATCCCTGTATCAAGCCGCGATGCAGGGCAATCCGCAACAGATTATGAAAGAGCACCAAACCTCAGCACTCACAAAACAGGGAAAAGTGCTGTGTATTGATTGGCTTGGCGAGCTGTTGCGCGATGAATCAGGCAATACTGTCGGTGTGCTGCTCTCTGGCACAGATGTGACTGAGAGAAATAGGGCGGAAAAGGAGCTTGAGCAGTACAAAACGCAGCTTGAAGGGCTTGTTGCGAATCGCACAGACGAACTACACCAATTGAACGCAAAACTGCAAGAGGAAATTGAGCAGAGAAAACGCACCGAGGCTGAGCTTCGCCAAAACCGACAGAGCCTTGATCTTGCCTTAAAAGCCGCAAACATGGGCATCTGGCACTCTGATGAGCGCACTGGCGAGGTTGTCCGCAACGAGACTTGGGCAACGATGCTTGGCTACAAACCAGATGATTTTCAGTCGAAATCGCTCGATTGGAAGTCGCTTATCCACCCCGAAGACCTTAAACGCGTTGCAAAAGCAAAAACAGATATGAAGAAGGGAAAGTTAGGTTCTTGCGATATTGAATACAGGCTTAAAGCCGCGGACGGATCATGGCGTTGGATACTCGATAAGTGCGATGTGACGAAAAGGGCTGAGGACGGAAGCGCGCTTGAGACAGCCGGAACTCATATTGATATCACAGATAGAAAGGCTATGGAAGAGGCTCTTATCGAATCGCAGGCGAGATACTGCAACACGCTGAACTCGATGGCCGAAATGGTTCACATCATTAACCGTGACTATAAGCTGAAGCTCATAAACTCGGTGTTCGAAGACTGGCTCGTTCAGTACGGCGCGCCGGTTAAGTTAGGCGCAGATATCTTCGAACTAATGCCTTTCCTCACCGAGCGGGTTCGTGAAGAATACGAAAGCGTGTTTAAGTCAGGCAAGACGCTGGTAACTGAAGAAAGCGTGGTTATCAACGGCAAGGAATATGTTACCGAGACGCGCAAGATACCGTTATTTAAGGATGGTAATACGAGCGAGATAATAACTATTATCCGTGACATAACAAAGCGCATCCGCGTTGAATTTGAGCGCAACCGCCTTGAAGCAGAACTGCTGCAGGCCGACAAGCTCAAGAGCCTTGGAATACTCGCCGGAGGAGTGGCGCACGATTTCAACAACCTGTTAGTTGTGATACTTGGTAATGCCGAGATAGGCATAATGAAGGCCGCAGGCGATACTGGCGCAACATCGCATCTCAAGGAGATACGCACCGCTGCCCAAAACGCGGCGGCGCTTTGTGGAAACCTACTTGCTATCTCGGGAAAGGGCAAGAATGCGCGCGGCAAATTGAATCTTAATTACGAGATCACTTCAATCGCTTCACTGCTTAAAATCATCGTCTCAAAGCGCGCAAAAACTGTGTTCGAACTCGACGAGCATCTGCCACCCGTTGATGCGGATTCCACGCAGGTGCGGCAGGTAGTAATGAACTTGATCGGCAACGCCGCAGATGCTATGGGCGACAAGATGGGCGAGATTGTGCTAAGAACGGGTGTGGAGAAGCTCACGCGCGAGGTGCTTCACGACTCTTATTCAAGCGAGACCTTTCAAGATGGTTACTTTGCATACCTTGATGTAACAGACAACGGATGCGGTATGGATCCTGAGACCGTTGACAGTTTGTTTACGCCGTTCTTCACCACCAAATCCACAGGTCGGGGGCTTGGTATGGCCTCGGTGATGACAATAGTGCGCAACCATGGAGGCGCAATTCGCATAGTGTCACAGAAGGGGACAGGCACAGCAGTCCGCGTTTTTCTGCCGCAGTTCCGTGCGACCCAGACAGTACACGAGTTTAAGGAAGTAAAAAGCTCATATTCTGGCCTTGTCGCCCTTATTGTCGAAGATAATGTGGCGGTGCGCGATGTTGCTCGTGATATGTTAACGAGCATTGGTTTCGATGTTGTAACAGCCTCGAACGGAAAAGACGCGCTTGACTTGTTCAGGGCAGATCCAGAGCGATACGCAGTCACGATCGCCGATCTCAATATGCCAATCATGGACGGATTCGAGCTTAGAAAGCAGATTACGCTTCTTAATAAAAGCGCGGCAGTGGTGCTTTCAAGCGGTGCCCCGCCGAAGAACATACACAATGAAGGTTGCCCTTTTCTGCAAAAACCCTACGATCGGGTGCAGTTGGCAAAGGTGATTCGCGACGCGCTGAAATTCTGAGCGGATTGTCTTTTTTGCGCTAATGGTGGAAACGAAGTGTACAGGGTCGTAAAATATACAAGTTCAAGGCTTGGAGGAACAATGAAAAAGGCGATGCTTACACTGGTAATCTCTGCGATTCTTTCCACAGCTTTTCTCTTCACCTTCGCTGAAGAAGTTAAAAATGAGTCTTTCGCGCGTTTCTGTCCTTCAGACACAATTGTGTTTCTGGAATGCAGTAATGTGAAAGCTCTCTGCGATAAGTTCTCGCAAACGACTATCGCAAAGCTGATGGTCAGTTCTGCGCTCCGCGATTTCATGGCTCAGAACGACTCAATCATTAGATGGTTAGACTGCCAATATTTGCTGTTCAGGTTGACCGGCAGTGTTATTGACAAACACGAGGGTGCCTTGGCTGGGCGCGCGGCGTTTGCTGTAACAATTGAAAACAAAGACTTCTGCTCGACGCTTGCGTTTGCTGTCCCAAAGGGAAACGATGCCAAAGTCGCATCGTTCTTTTCTGATGCCTCTTCTATACTTTCGTCTTTTCAAACCGCTCACATTGAATTTCGCAAAAATCTTACAGCCTCCGATTATTCCATCGGTGGCGCAAAAGGCGTCAAGATATACTCAAAGAACAACCCCTATAGCCTGACCCTGTTCAGTGTCTATGCGGCAGGTCATGTGCTCGTTACCGATAACGAATCAGGCATATTGAACTGGATTAACAGATTCAATACACCGCTTAAGGACTCGCTTCGAGCCAATGCGAAATTCCAAGACTGCGTAAAGTCATCCGCAAACACCGACATGTTGGCCTTTGTGAATCCACACAAGGCTCTGTCGGAGTTGGCTAACGCAGATATTCCTTCGATTGTTCTCGACGGTCTTAAGGCATTGGATGCGATTTCGGTCACTGATGTATTCAATGGTTTAGTCACTGAGGAGAGCATCACACTGCTCGCAAAAAGCGAGTCTGATGCCCCATTGTTCCGTGATTTGTCAAAAAATCCCGCCAAGACAACGCATATTCATATGATGCCAAAGGACGCATGGGCATATCTTGCCCTTAACCTCCCTTCAAGCTCAACTTGCGAATCGCTTATACGAAGACTGCCTTTTGTTAGTCTGTTGGTAGAGATGGTCAAAAAGTCAGCTTCTGTTTCACTTTATACTGATATACTGCCAACCATTGGCGGCGGGATGGAATGCTACTTGAAGCCAACGAATGATCTCGAAGATGAGATGATCTTCTATATCGGCCTTAAGGATGAAAAGACCCTAACGGCAAAGCTCGACATTGTCGCTGCAAAGCTGCCGAATCTGCTCAAAAAGATTCAGAACGGCGGCGTGACAATGTACAGGTTGGTTGACACAAGCGATCCGCCGCTCGGAATCATTGTTGCCAACGGCGAGATGATATTAGGCTCAGTTGATGCCCTATACAATGCCACAACAGATAAGGGAAACGACAGCCTTGCACATAACGATGCCTTCATCGGTTCTATGCAACGGATGCAAACTGGCAATGCAAACCTGGTGTTTTTCCTTGATATGCCGTCAGTCTCCAGCAAGTTAGCTGAATTTTTGCAGACAATGTTCCCTAACATAAACTGCACTGGTCTGAAGACCTTGTTCAACACAATTATTCGACCGCTCAATATTGTTGGATACGCGACACCTACCTCGCTCAATCTTCGGTCTGAACTGCCCGCAAGTTCGGTCTTGGCAGCCTTTTCTCAGATTCCCTATCCATTTACTTCAAAGGCGGCAAGCAACGACAGAATTGCAGTCGAGACCTTATCGAAGTTCGGCAAAGGTGCAAAAAGATTTGCTGAAGAAAACCGCACAGGCAAGTACTGGGAATCTGAAATTGAGGTGTTCGAGCCTTACTTCACTCATAAGATGGAAAAGGACGGTTTTGCGTATAGGTACTTCTCCGATGACACCGACGAAGACGGCGAAGACGAGGCGACCAAGTATGTATATCTCGCCTTTCCTCTTTCGGTCTCAAGCGGCAAATATGCATACTGCATAACCGAAACACAGACAATCTGGATTGCCCCCGTAACCGAGGCCATCATCAAGCGATTCAATAGGTTCAAAGAGGAAGAGATCTTCTGGTTGTGCGAAGGTGATTCAAGAAGTCGCTGCAACAGTGATTTTGCGCACTTTGAAAAGCTGGTCTTCTGACATCCTCACCGATTTATATCGTTTGGTGCCTGTTTATTGCCTGATAGGGCGCGGGCTGAGCACAACCACACAATGCACAGTATCACCACATTCTGTGCCGAAAAACCAAATATCAAACGGGTGGGTGAAACCAAATCACTGTACTGCCGTTATTATCAAAGGGAGGTGAATTGATGCGAAAGATGCGCATATTGTTGCTTGTGGCAGTTATATCGTTCGCGGCTTTTAGTTGCGCGTTTTGCGAGGAGAAGCGGCCTGAGTTTCCGCCTCTTTCCAACTGGGATGATGTGATTGATGTAACCGACTGTGTACTATCATGGGAGGGGGAGTACGCGATAAAGGAGGAGTACACGCTATTCGAGCAAATCCCCACCTTTCCAAATCCGCATTCGCACTGCAATGCACCAAAGGGGTACGATTCATTTGCAGGTGGGCGCAAGATGCCAGCTCAGTACAACACTGATATCAAACATCTTGAGCAACCCGGATTCCGTTACTACCCGATATATAAGGAGTTGATAGAGGTTGCGCCGAAGCCGGGTATCCGCGATGTCTTTAATGTTGTCCCGAATGCACCGAAATTCAAGATGCCATACATGCAAGGCTACGATCAGCGATTTAGGTTCGCAAGGGATATAAGGGCGAGTGAGGTTATTGACAAGATAATCGTCTCAAATAAGGAGTATCCATATTATCTTTATAAGGTAGTACTCGACATGCAACATTTTTTACTTATAAACTGCAGGGAGGGAGATCAGATCGGCATCGCGACGGTGATCGAGGCGAAGGACCTTAAGGTTTCAGACGAAGGCAATATAACAGAGAGGATCATTCCCGAGCTTGAGGGCACAGAGTTTTTGTGCGGCTATGACTGGGGCAGGGGGCACCAGACAAAAGGTTGCGCTGTTTTTATAACAGCGGACGGCAAGCGTCTTAAGGTCGCCCATGCCGACGGTAGCTTCAGGGAGTTTCCCTTCGATTTCAAGGAAGTACTTGGTGCTGGGATATGGAACGCTCTTCCGTATTATAGTGACTCGAGAAGATCATCGGTGTTTCAATATCCATATCTTCAGATGTGCGAGCGCAACTTTGGCTACAAGCGCGGTGGTAAGTGCCCGCCTGTTGTATATCCTTCAGATGGTTTCTCAAAAGTTCTTAATCCAATGAATCCAAAATGGATGGAAGAGAACCGCATCAGGCCAGAAGTTCATCGCAGCAGGATGGCGATATTTAACCTCGAGACCGGCGAGAAGTTATTCGACGAGGTTGACATCTTCGACCTTTGGTACTTCGGCGACGGCGTTTTCGTCTATCCGAATGTAGCACATAACAGCGTATGGAATCTTGCCGTGCTGAAGGACGGCAAACTTGCCAACCTGATCTCCTATGCCTCGCTACTTCCAACGGACGCATTCAGGATAGGTAAGTACTATAATTCCCTTTTATGTGAAGGATTGAGCACACGCGCAACTGTTGATTTCGATACGCATAGGGTGACGCGCTTGAGCTACATTCACCCGAGGGATCTGAAGACGCATCAGCGGGTGTCAGAGGACTCCGTCTATCTCTCCGCCCCGTTTGATTACAACGGCACGCAGGCTCGGTTGCTGCACTGGGAGATTGATGAGGGGCGGTACAACACAGTGATAATCAAGGATATACTTAAACCAGACATATCGCCATGCGGTGTGTATGGCATTCGCGAGTGTGGAGTGTTTATTTTTGACGGCGAACGGTACTGCCGGATTCGGGCAGACAAAGAGGAGAAATAACCTGACAAATACTTCATTTGCCGTTGTATGTCAGCTTGCCTTGTAAATGATTGTTGTGAAAGGCATGAAATAATTCTTTTTTTCGGAGGTCAATATGGCGTATCGCAGAGTTACCATGCTTGTGTTTGTTCTTGTAATGGTTGCCTCTCAGTTCGCCGCAAAGCCGCAGGCGGAACAGGAGAAACCGTTTATCTTCGTCAGCCGCATCGCGCAACTATCAACATGCAATTGCCACAACGTGCTATTAGAGAAAGACGGCACTGCATGGGCGTGGGGATACAATGAACAAGGCCAACTTGGGCTTGGTACAGAGACTGAGATGGAAAAACCTACAAAGATACCAAGCCTGGCGAATGTGATTGAGATATCAGCGGGTGGAAGTCATTCGTTAGCCCTTAAGAAAGACGGCACAGTTTGGGGATGGGGTGCTAATGACTATGGCGAATTAGGAGACGGCACAAGAAGGCGGTGCAGCACTCCGAAGAAGGTTGAGGGCTTGAGTGATGTAAAGGCAATCGCTGCTGGATGTGGATTCTCGCTTGCGGTGAAAAAGGACGGAACCGTTTGGCGATGGGGAAGGCATGCGTACGCATGCGATTCTGCGGAGAAAGACAACGAAACGATGTTTAGACCCCAGTTATATACCAAATTAAGCGATGTTAAAGCTATTGCCGCCAATGACAGCATCGTAGCGTGTATAAAGTCTGATGGATCTGTGCATGTATGGAACTTTAAATGTAGTGAGATAAAGTCTGACACTTACCCGATTGATATCCCCGCGCTGAAGGGTGCGATTCAAGTCGCTACTGGGACACGGCATCTAATAGTGCTTAAGGAGGATGGCAGCGTGTGGACATGGGGCAACATTAAAAGCAGTTTGCTTGGAAAAGACGACCTGCCGGAAGGTGACCCTCCGATTAGAGATGTCATGCTCAAAGAGCTTGATGGATCCTGCTATGTTGGATGCAGTTCTATAAGTTCGCTTGTACTAAAAAAAGACGGAAGCGTATGGAGTTGGTGCAATCAAGATACCTCCTTAGGAAATGGCTTGAGCATGTGCAGTAAAAGGCCAGTGAAGGCCACGATTGAGAATATCGAGTTAGTATCGCTGAGTTTTACTCATGTGATCGCTGCTGACAGGCAGGGCGTGGTCTGGACATGGGGAAGCAATGTATACGGCGATCTTGGCATTTATCCAGAAGACAGAGGGGCAATCGCTCGGCTCCCAATTAAGCTGTTTGAACTGAGGGATAAAATCGAAAGCAAGGGTGAGGATAAGTAAATCGGTGCGGCTTGCAAACAGTCAGTCTATTGTCCGATGTAAATGCCATTTCGCAGGGACATTCTATGCCTTTAAGCATCTAACATCTGCGATCTGCATAATGCAGTCAGACTGCGGTGTAACGCCTATTTGACACCCGCGCAAATACTGTTAGATATATTCTTGTCCCGTTACATTGGAGTGACGATGAAAAGATTCCTATTGACCTTACTTGTTTCCATGCTGCTGTTGACAGCGTTTATATCCACATCTGCCGAGGAGATTGGTGAAAACTCGTTTTCACGATTCTGCCCAGCCGACACGCCAGTTTATCTTGAGTTCCCCAGCATCAGAGCCTTATGCGAAAAGCTGCCCGAGACAGCGTTCGCCAAGACTCTTGTAAGTAAGGCTCTAAGCGACTTGCTGCAAGGCGAACGGGAGATTGAGAGAATCAAAGCCATCTGCGACCTGTGCAGAATAGTCGGGCAAAATGTCAAAAAATTCGAGGGCGCAATAGGGGGCAGGGCTTCTGCGTTCATGCAGAAGACGGGCGAAGAATATATACCTGTGATTGCAATAGATGTCCCGAAGGTTGGCGAGGATGCCGCCAAGGCTCTGTTCGCGGCGATGTCGCAGATAATCGAGAGCCTAATACAGGTTAATGACCGATTTCAGATCGGCATAAAGGTCGAGGAATACTCGAGCCGAGGAGGCAAGGGTGTACATGTTTTCGTCGAAGACGACCCAGTTGAAAGCGAATTGTTCGCCGTACATAAAGACGGTTTTATAGTTGTATCGTTTACAGAAGAAGCGCTGACAAAGACGCTCGACCGTATGGAGATGCCGCCTGAGCAGTCGCTATATGCGAACAGAGCCTTTGTAAAGTGCATGAAGGCAATGGAGGGGAAGGACTTACTCAGCTATATCAACCCCTCTTATTTGACAACTATCTTGAAAGAAACCCCAACCGCATTTATCTCTGAGTTGATAAACCAGTTTGAGTCAATTGGATCAAGCGCGACCTTTGAAGGTTTAAACACACTCGAAGAATATATAGTGATGGCGAAAAGCGCCACAACGATGCCTTTCTCGCTCGATCTCACACGGCGTTCGCTATTGCTCAAGAATCTCAAGATGTTCCCAAAGGACGCCATGTTGTATGGGGCATTCAATTTGCCGTCAACTGAGGTTCTTGTGGCTGCGCTAAAAGAAATAGACGATATGAACGATTTTGAGCGCGATATAAAAGAGGCTTTCGAAGTCTCTTTTTACGACGAGATTGTCCCGACCCTTGGTACGGAAGTTGGCGGGTATATGAACTTTACCGGCGCAATGCCTGAATTTGTGCTTACCTTCGAGCTTCGAAATGCAAACGCGCTTAGAAACAAGCTCGACCTGATTGCAATTCGCAATATGGGCATAAGAAAGCAGGGTGAAGGCGATAGGGAGATGTACCAGTTCACACCGATTTCTGAGATACCAGTCTTTGGTGTTATACGGGAAAATATGTTCTGCTTTGGCACGCTGTTGGCGTTAAAAAGTGCCTTTTCTCGCAAGCAAGAGAACAGCCTTGTTGAAAACGAGGCGTTTCGGCGTGTGTACGAAAAGACAGCAAGAGGCGATGCGAACCTGTTTCTCTATGCCGATTCGCTTGCGTTTGCTCGCTTTGGCCTCACAATGCTTCAAACGCAAAATCCAGATTTAGACACGGTTGGCCTGTTCGATCTCGCCGAGGATTTGCTCTCTCCGATAGGCATCGCGGCACGGATATCCGGCGAGAGGCTCATCTTTCGCACCGAGACTCCCGCTCATACAACGCTTGCCGCGGCAATCGTCATCCCGAGCCTAATAAATTCCCGTAGAAGTCGCAACGAGTTATATGGCATGTCTATAACAAAGATGTTTGGCACAGCAGCGATGGACTTCTCGAATACTACCGCCGAGGGTTTCTTCTGGGAATCAGACACACAAGCTGAGGGCTTCGAGCCGTATTTCTGGCTTCCTTTCGAGACTGGCGGTTACCGGTTCAAGTATTTTTCAAACGATACGAATCACGATGGCAAGCATGAAGCGACAAAGTTTGTGTACCTTGCTTATCCAGTGTCCATGGACCGTGGGCATCGTGCATTTTGTGTAAACGAGTCTATGTCGTTGTGGACGACCTATATTACTGAAGACATGATAAAAAAATTCGACAACTTTAAGGAAAGCGATATTGACTGGGAGATTGATGGCACCGAGAAAAGCCGTTGTGAAGGCGATTTTGCCGAGTTCTTCAGATTGTGATCGCGATAAACAGGACGGATATCCGGTTCGCCGGATACCCGTCCTTTGCATCCCATTAAGTAATCGCTCTCTTGTTGCGACATGCCACTTTGTGGCTTGCTGACAAGATTTGAACGCAGATTTGTTATAAAACGCACTTGACTTGTAGTGCCACGAATGTAGAATATACATATGTCTGCTGGTGAATTGCTTCTCAACTCTCCCACCCTCGTGCTGAACCGTACTTGGTCGCCCGTCTTTACAGTGTCGGCAAAAAAGGCAATCGTATGGCTCTGCAAAGGCATAGTACAGGTTGTCAACGACCGCGATTATACCCTGCACGATCTTAGCAGTTGGACCGACCTTTCATACATTTTGGCCGACGAAAAGCCTTATCTCGCAAGCCCTTCAATTAGGCTTGTGCTGCCAGAGGTCATCAAACTTGTGCATTACAATGGTGTTCCCAAGCGACGCGTGGCCTTTACCCGCCGTGCGCTCTTTTTGCGCGACAGGTACAGTTGCCAGTATTGCGGTGCATCACCCGGGTCGAAAGAACTCACCATTGACCACATTCTGCCGATGTCGCGCGGGGGTAAGACAAGTTGGGAAAATTGCGTGCTATCGTGCGTGCGCTGCAACTCCAACAAGGGTTGCAGAACTCCTGATGAAGCTGGTATGGCGCTTCTCCGTCCCGCAAAGCCGCCAAAGTGGACGCCACTTTGCGATGTCGCCCCGTCGCGCATGCTCGACTCTTGGCAGCAATTCATCTCAGAAGCATATTGGAATGTCGTGCTTCAGGACTGATCTCGCATGAAACGCTTCCTATTAGTATTCCTCGTCTTTCTGCTCGCACTGGTCGTCTTTCTGCGATTCGACAGGCGCTTTAAGACCTTTACACCTTTCTTTGGCGGATCATCCTCAAGACCGGTTGCCTCTCGCCTCCAAACCCCTACGGCACGGCAATCCACCACCCGCACAGTCGAAGCTCAGCGCTCGCTGTTTCCACCAAGTTCTAACACTACTGATTCTGTTGATAAGATGACCCTCGCGTCCTTCAACATACGCGTCTTCTCGTCGAATTCACGCTCCGACACCGAGATCGCCAAGATCTGCGATGTTCTTGAACAATACGACATAATTGCAATACAGGAATTGAGGGACGAGGACGCGCTCAAGCGCGCTTGCTCGGTTCTCGCGACGCGTGGCTGGGCATACAGCTATTTGATCTCATCCCCAGTCGGTTCAAAGACACAAAAGGAGCTTTATGCGATTCTGTACCGCTCTGACACAATAGCCGCGCTGAACCGTGGCGCTGTCTATCCCGATAAAAACAGTGAATTTATCCGCGAACCTTTTTACGCAACTCTTCGCTGTGACAATTTTGACTTCACACTTATTACTGTGCACATTCTCTACAAAGAAAAGAACGCACCAGAGCGCAAGATCGAGCTTGACGCAATCGCCCGTGTCTTCAAAGAGGTTCAGAATGCAGATAAGAACGAGAACGATGTGATTCTGACTGGCGATTTCAACGAAGATCCTGCCTCCCCGCGCTTTCACATGCTGCGGGCTATTGATACCCTTGATCTCATAATCAGCGGCATCAAGACCGTGATATATGATTCTTCTACCTACGACAACATTATCTTTCAGAAAATGTACACTGGATACGAATTCACTGGAAATTGGGGAGTGTATAAATTTGACGAGGAAATGTACGGGAAAGACGACGCGACGGCATCGAGAGAGATTTCTGATCACAGGCCGGTCTGGGCGTCGTTTTGGACAAACAAGCCCGACGATGACTAACTGATGACTACTTCTTCTCCCCACCCTCATCGGGGGGCGGGGCGATTTCATGATTATTTTCAGGCTCTTTCTCCTTTATATCACCGTTATCGCCATCCTCTTTGTTTTGATTGTCATCCTCTGCTCGCCTTGGTTCAGGTTGCCGCATCACACGGCGCTTCTGCGCCGCCTCAGCAAATGAGCCTAAGTTCTTGCGAACCAGCCTTACGCCTGCCATTGCGAACAAGGTTGATGCATTGAACAACCCCGCTGTCTGAATCTTCATGCTGTTCTTTGTAACAGATACAGAGCCTGCCAAGGGCATCGCCTCGTTTGTAAACACGGCGTCGGGGGGCACCGCGTTACGGTCAATGCCTCCCAATGCGCCTGCAATCGGGTTGAAGAAGTAGTTCTTTAATATAACAAGAAGCTCGCCAGTGTCGAAGAAGAAAAAGCCATTGGTCTTTTCATCCGTTATGCGCATCTTGAGCGTGTTGAATGCCGGGTTGTCGGCAAGTGACCGTTCGCGCCCATCAATTGCGTCGTGTATCGCGGGGATACTGCCAATCAGCAGCTTGCCATCGTGTACCGCCATTGCCTGTGCGAATAGAAAGGTCGTTATATCGGCATCCTTCACAAGGTACAATGTGCGGTCCTCGTATTCAGACGCAACAAGGTTGTTCGGATACAGCACAGAGACAGCCTTCAAGAACAGCTCCATGTTCTGGGGGTCTCCCTTAATTCGCATTGAGAACAACGATTCGGGCAGAAACCCCTGCATAGTGATATAGAACTCAATCTCGTCGCTGAACTTCGTCAGCAGGTCGTCTTTTATCGAAATGCCCATTTTCTTTTCAACATCCTCCATGCGTTTGAACAGCTTTGGGTTGCTCTTATCAAGGCTTTCGTATATCCGCCGAACAGGGAACGGGAAGGTGTAGTACATCACGGGTTTTTCTGGCAACAACTGCACTGCGGAGAAGTGGCATCGGGTGCCTTCCATGAACTTAAGGCTCACCTGCTCGCGCTCCTCGTCGAAGTACGACACAATCTCATCGTACACCATTTGCCTGCGGAAGGTGATCCCACCAGCACAGGTTTCGAGACCGAGCAGCGATAATCCCCTCACTGCGGCAGGTATCTCAACCCCTGTCTCAACAAAGAGGTTGTTCATTCTGTTTATCACGCGCTTTGCGTCCATGTACCAGAAAGCCTCCGTCCACTCCACAGATTTTCTGCATCGCACGAAGTCAGCGTTTGTGATTAGGTTTTCCTGCGTCTTATCAGCGTAGTTTGCGATGAAGTTCTCGATGGTCTTTCGCCCGAAAGTTAAGACAAGATATCCATCAACGATCATGTAGGCAAAGCTCTCGCTGTGTGGCGCGTCGCGGTGCCGCTTCAAAAATGTTACATTATGACCCCCGATGGTCTCGTCTTCGGTGAAGATAAGCAACGCGCGGCGCGGCCCGATGTTCTTCGTCAGTTCGCGTATTATCACTGGGAGGTAAGTAAGAAACTCGCGCACATAGCTCTCTCGCCCCTCTTTGAGCTGAGCCGCAAGAATCATCTGGCCCCGACCAAGCTCGTCAACCTCATCCGGCAATGCGAAAAGCACCTTCCCGCTGAATCCATGATCTGCAAACTGCCATACCGGTTCCAATAGCGATAGGGCACGGGTAATCTCGTCAAGGTCTTTTGTTGCATCCACCCGTCTTTTCGACGCGATGGCAAGTATGAATTTGTGCAGTTCGGGCTGCGAAAGGAACTTCACCAATGCAAGCTCGCGCCCCCGTTCAACAGACGCCCTTATGTCCTTTGTCTCTGCATAGAACAGCACTGACTTGGGAAAATAGCGCGCAAATGACTGGTCAAACTCCTCGCAGACCGCTGCCGGTGTCGCAATAAGCGCGACAAAAAGTGCCACCGTTACCGCCAAATAATACGCACGCTGAATTACTGATGAACTCATAGGCATATTATACACGCTTGACAAGCGTCTCAAAGCTCGACAAGTTGTATAAGTTGACAGCGGTTGTATAATTCAATGCAATTCATTCGAGGGGCGCGATTGTGAAAAAGGTGCTGATCATTCTCCTGATCGCAATTACTCTGCTGATGCTTGAGTGCGCGTTTCGCCACTATGTGCTGTCGCCACACGATGGCGACAATGATGCTGTTAAAGGTAAGGGCGAAAAAGAACTGCTCGAACAGCAGATTCTCGATACTCAGGATAGGATAGAAGAAAAGCAGCGCCTGCAACATGCGCTTGATGAATACGAAAGGCGCAAGCAGGGGAATGCCAACTTACTTATCGGTAGTGTGCTGAAGGTTGACGGCGATTCAGGCAGAATTACAGTCTCGGCAGGTTCTGCCATAGGAATCAATGTTGGCGATGAGTATCTGGTCTATCGCGGTGAGAGCCTCATCGTCACTATCAAGATCGTAAATGTGGGCGAGGTGAGCAGCGAGGCCGAACTGATCGGAGTTGACGAGGTTGAACCACCCTCTATCGAGGTGGGCGACTTAGTGCGTAAAGAGCGGTGAGATCGGCCTTTTTAGTTGTCTATGCCCTCAATTTTGCGACAATATAACCCCGCAAAGCCCTTCCACAGAGCAAAACGCAAACGAAAGCTTCTGAAAGGTGAACCATGGAGCAGAAACCGGCACCGTCAGCGGATTTCATCCGCGCGATTATAGATGAAGACATAGCAAATAACAAATGGAACGGACGGATTGCGACCCGCTTTCCGCCAGAACCCAACGGCTATCTTCACATCGGCCATGCAAAGAGCATATGCCTGAACTTTGGCATAGGTCGCGATTATAAGGGCATCACCCACCTTCGGTTTGATGACACAAACCCATCGAAGGAGGAGCAGGAGTATATTGACTCCATCCTAACCGATGTGCGCTGGCTCGGCTTCGATTGGGGCGAGCATCTTTACTACGCATCCGATTATTTCGAGCAGCTTTACAATTGGGCGCTCAAGCTGATCACCGACGGCCTTGCCTATGTTTGCGATCTCAACGCCGACCAAATTCGCGAATATCGCGGTACGCTAACCGCTCCCGGCAAAAACAGCCCATACCGAGACCGCAGTGTTGAAGAGAACCTTGATCTGTTTAAGCGCATGAGGGCAGGGGAGTTCCCCGACGGCTCGCGAGTGCTCCGCGCAAAGATAGACATGGCATCTCCCAATCTCAACATGCGTGATCCGGTGCTGTATCGAATACTAAAAGTGCCGCATCATCGCACTGGCGACAAGTGGTGTATTTACCCGATGTACGACTACGCGCACGGCCAGTCAGACTCGATCGAGCGCATAACCCACTCGATTTGCACCCTTGAGTTCGAGAACCATCGCCCACTGTACAATTGGTTTATCGAAAAGCTGGGTATCTGGCCATCTCAGCAGATCGAGTTTGCCCGATTAAACCTCACTTTCACAGTGTTGAGCAAGCGCAAGCTGCTTGAGCTTGTCGAACGCAAGCTGGTAAGCGGATGGGATGACCCGCGTATGCCGACATTATCAGGTCTGCGCCGTCGCGGTTATACACCAGAGGCAATTCGGAATTTCTGCGCCCGAATTGGTGTCTCAAAAACCGATAGCATTGTTGACATAAACCTGCTTGAGCATTTTCTGCGCGAGGATTTGAACAAGCGTTCCCCGCGCGTGATGGGCGTGCTTGATCCGTTAAAGGTTGTCATTCTGAACTATCCTGAAGGGCAAACCGAGCAGCTTGAGGCTGTCAACAATCCCGAAGACCCAGCGATGGGCGCTCGGCAGATTCCATTTGGAAGGGAGATATTCATCGAGCGAGAGGACTTCATGGAGAATCCGCCGTCGAAGTTCTTCCGTCTCACCGTCGGCAGGGAGGTTCGTCTGCGCTACGCCTATTTCATCATCTGCGTTGGTGTCGTGAAGGACGAGCGCACCGGCGAGATCAAGGAGCTTCATTGCACATACGATCCCGCCACCCGAGGCGGCGATTCACCCGATGGAAGAAAGGTGAAGTCCACTCTGCATTGGGTTTCGGCAACAGACAACATCGAGGCTGAAGTTCGGCTCTATGAGAATCTCTTTTCTGTCGAGAATCCTAATGAGGCTCCCGAGGGGGGCACATGGCTCGATAACTACAATGCAAACTCACTTTGCGTCCTGAAGCGGTGCCCGATTGAAAAGTCGCTTGCTGATGCCAATGTCGGCGATAGATATCAGTTCGAGCGCAAGGGTTATTTCTGCGTGGACTCTGATTCGCGTCCGGGTGCCTTGGTCTTCAACCGCACGGCGACGCTCAGTGACGCCTGGGCGAAGATCATGAAGGCAGAGCAGGGCAAGCAGCAGTAGATCCTTTCGACCTTTCGCTAATTGCATTGATACCTCTTTTCGCGTTTGTGAGGCAAGGACGGTTGGTGGCATCATATTGAATTGCTTGATGGGCAGACCAGAAGGTCTGCCCACAGTGTGGAAGCCGATAGTTGACAGACCGAAGCCCGACTATGGCCGTGCAAATCCGTTGTGCTATTGTCCATCTTCTCACCTTTCACCTTTCACCTTTCAACTTACTGATTCGCGTCTCAGTGAATCAACAATGGCGGGCAAGATGCCCGCCCTCCACGGCAAACACTTCGTG
>CAZNBY010000019.1:14473-55873 GCA_964571525.1 uncultured Planctomycetota bacterium | reverse complement strand
ATAGCGCTCACAAGAAAGAAATGTAGTGCCCCAACTCCGAGAAGAATCCAGTAAATTCCTTGTCTCCAGCTCGATTACCGTCAAAGTCGGGTGCAGCAGCTTTTCGATAAGCGGTAGCGACATACCGACAAGCCTGCTTTTAAGCGAACCGTCACATTTGTGGGGAAGCTCAGCCACTTTGTACGCGATTTGTGTCATAATTTCACTCCCGATGGCAAAATTTTAGCGCTTGTGGTTAGCTTAGCATTGTGTGACAGTTAAAAAACACCTTTGGCGAAACTCGCCAGAAAAACAAGCTCGAAGGCCGTTTGGGGGCTGTATAGCCCACAAAAAAAGACGATTGTTAAAGAGCCGCTGTGTCATCAAAAAGTGTTGAGATATCGAAATCCGCCCACAGTAAAGTATGGTCGGATGGTTTTTCGGCTGCACGCGCCTCGCGGTCAATGCCAGATGCAAAGCAATGGTCTGCAAGCGGTGGAGTTGCCAGTATGTGGTCAATTCGCCAACCTAAGTTGCGCTCAAGCGATTTTGGCACGCGATAATCCCAAAATGTAAAGTGCCCCTCACCTGGGTTGTGTTTGCGAAACACATCCTTAAAGCCGAATGCAAGCGCGTCACGATATGCCTCTTGTGCGTCTGCATGAAAGCAGACATGATTCTTTACACTTGCGGGATTGTGTACATCAATAGGCTCGGGTGCAATGTTAAGGTCGCCTGCCCAGATCAACGGACGCGTTGCGTTAAAGCGGTCATCAAGGTAATCGCGGAATTTCTTGTACCACTCAAGTTTCGCTGCGTATTTGGGCGAGTCAATAGAGTTCCCCTGAATCACATAGGTGTTGAGAATTCGTATTCCGCACACACTGCACGCGATGAAACGAGCCTCACCCTTGCAGCAGTCAGGATCGAAATCAAACGAAATGTGCTCAATCGGCATGTTTGATGCTATGGCAACACCATTGTAGCTCTTCTGACCGCGAAAGATCACAGAGTAGCCTGCGGCTTCGAACTCAGCAGAGGGGAAAAGCTCATCAACGACCTTTGTCTCTTGAATGCACAGGACGGTGGGGGAGTGCTTTGCGAGAAGGTCGCGCACCAGTTCCATTCGCGAGCGGATGGAATTCGCGTTGAATGTGGCCACGCGAAACAGCGACTTTGGCATTTACGCCTCCGAATCTCAACTTGAGAATATGCTATATCACATTGTATCAGATTGCCGGACAAATTGAACAAGAATCGCTACGACCAAGAATCAGATCGCTGCGGTTGCATGTAAAAAAGTTGCTTCTTTTCTTGTTTTACACAGCGTTACGACTATAATCAAGCTACTATCACCGTTCTATCGTTCTCTTATCGTCATTCGAGGTCATGCGATGAAGGTACTTATCATAGATGACGACTTCCGTGTTCGTCGCACTGTAATAGACATGCTTGAGATGGATGGGTTCGAAGTGCTCGAAGCAGAGACCGGTCGGGAGGGCATTAGCCTTGCGGTTGAATCCCAACCAGATCTCGTATTGTGTGATGTGCTTATGCCCGAAATGAACGGATACGATGTTGCCGAGACACTGAGATCAAACCCAAAGACCAAGATGATTCCATTTCTGTTTCTAACTGCTCATTCCTTCCGAGGCGAGTTTGCCCCCTCACTCAATCTGGGCCCAGATGACTTCGTTTCAAAACCCGTAACCGGCAAGGTGCTTAAACAAGCTATTATGGCAAAGGTTTATGGCAAAAGCTACCTTCGCGAGAGCCGTATGAGCACCATTCTTCCCAGCATACAGATTGATCCAGTGATAACAGGTGATACGGCGGGCAAGCTGCGCGATATCCTTGCCTTGTCAGAGTATATGCTTCGCTTTTCGACTTTGCTCGACAAGGACGAAATGCTCGAAGTAGCCCGTGAAATCCACGAGGCTGCATGGCGACTTTCGGATACACTTGCTGAAGATAAGCAAGCTTGATGGTTGGCTGGCGAAAGCACTATTGGCTTTCGTCGAATACACAGGACGCTTAATGGAGCATGCCGTGAATACACAGATTCGAAGCATTGTTTTAACTGCATTGTTCTTGTCAATGTCAGTGGCTGGCCTATGCTATGGCGAAGACACAGTCGCCGAGGGTTGCTCGAAATGTGACAAGGGCAAAGTAACCTGCAAAGATCACAAAATACCGATTTCGTCAAAGATTAAGTGTTCTGCTTGCATTGAAGCGCCGTGCGGATGCTGTGGGGTGGGCTGGCTGCCATGCAAAGCCGAAAAATGCCCGTACCGTGAAAAGACCGAGGTTGAGTTCAAGGAAATAGCAGAGCGCAACAAGGCGTGGGTGGCCGCGTCGCGGGGTGAGCTTGAATCTGTTGTGTTCGCCGATGCTCCGAAGATGAAGGATGTGCGGGCAATACACACCGAAAACGACCGCTTTCATTTCGCAGGAGTGTTAAAAAGCGCGAAAGTATCGTTAAAAGACGAAAAAGGCAAAATCAAGCTTGTTCTGCTCGAACCGCATGCCATTGCCCATCTGTATATTTATAGGCTCAATGAGATTTTCAGCGTGTTTTGCAATCTGATGGGCGAGAAGACAGGCTTCAAGGCAACTATGCGTGCGAATTGGCGTTTAGTTGTGTGGGAAAACGAAGAGCAGCAGAAGACAGCCTCGTACAAACTTTGTGGCCTATCGCTTTCTAATCACACCATGTTGCTTCCCGACTTCTTTTCGACATTTCTCGAACACAACGATGACCAACTCTACGCCCAAATTGCGCACCAAACAGCCGTCTTACTGAACAACGATTACAAGCGCTATGTGTGCGATGGGATTCCTGTATGGCTTGATGAGGCTGTTGCGCATTGGATCGAATACACAATGTTCGGTGTGCTTCGCATCTTTAATGAGGGCGAGGTTTCGTTTTCTCCGAATTGTCCACTTAAAGACCTTGAAAAGATAGTCAGACGCGAAGTCGCTGATAAGGGCAAAAGGCTCGTGCCTCTTGCCGAATTTGTTAACAAAGATCTCGATACCCTAACGGGTTGGAATCGCATAAAGGGCTGGAGTGTTGTTGATTGGCTGAGGCGTGGTCATTCAGAGGATGCTCTTGCTAAACTCAATGAAACCTACAAGGCTCAGGATCCGAACAACAGAAATCATGCGAACGCTTTTCGCGATGCGCTAAATCTCACCTTTGATGATGTCGAACAGAAATGGTCGCAATGGGTGCTTGCTAACTACGGTAAATAGCAGGTTTCGCTGCATTGCGATAACTTTACGAGCAGGTTATTCGTCCTGCCAATGCTTTTTTTAGTCTAACTGTTGTATAATATGCTATGCGAATATTAGCAGCCGAAGACGATATAACATCCAGAATTGTTCTTGAGAACGCTCTAAAGAGGTTCGAACACGATGTTACCATCGTGAAAGACGGTGCTCAAGCGCTCTCAGCTTACAACGAGGGTGGACACCAGCTTCTGCTTCTCGATTGGATGATGCCTAACATTGACGGCATCGAGGTTTGCAGAATAATACGCTCGCAAGAGACTCTTCTACCACCGTACATCATCATGATAACCGCGAAGAACGAAATCCACGATATCGTCTCTGCGCTTGATACCGGCGCGAACGACTTCATCAAAAAGCCCTTTAACAACGGAGAACTTGCGGCGCGTATCCGTGTCGGAGAAAGGGTGATAACGCTGCAACAGCATCTTGCGCAAAGAATTTCCGAGCTTGAGGACGCGCAGAAGCAAATCCGCACTTTGCAGGGAATCATCCCTATCTGCATGCATTGCCATAAGGTGAGAGATGAAGCCGAGATATGGCGACGGTTAGAGTCCTACATCTCAGAACATACCGATGCGATGCTGACGCATGGCCTTTGCCCAGAATGTAGGCAGAAGTACTATCCCGAAGTTAAGAAATCGAAGCGATCGAAGAAGATAGAATTGGAATAAATTGCCCCGGAACCTGTGTTTGTCAGAGCGGTAACCAATCCCCCGGCAACCTGTTCTCAGGTTCTTTATTGAACTGAACCGCATCCCCAAGTTCATCAGGCGAAAGCTGCTTTCTCAACTCACCCTCTACTGCACAAGTGTATATGCGTCCGGTTTCGTCCCCCAGAAACGCCTTTGTGTCTCCATTATTCAAGTCAGGGACAGCGAGATAGCAGAATTTCGTGCGGGTTTTGTCGGTCAGATAGAAGAAGTTGTAGCTACTGTCATTTTCAAGGTGCTGAAAGCCCGAGCGGTTGATATCTTCGATGTCTGAAAAGAATTTCAGTGAAGGAGAGTCGTTTTGAAAGCGAGCAGCAGCGGCCTGAAAAGACATGATGCGCCGTATCACCTTGCGATACGATTTCTCTCGCGATGAGCTGATTGCCGCGGGTATAGCAATAGAAAGCAACACGATAAGCACGATGGCAGTCGCGATAATCTTCCCCGGAGCCTGAGCCCATGCATCTTTAATCATGCGAACAATATATCCGAGCTTGCGTTATATGCAAGGACAAAACCTGCGCAAAGCCCAAAATAAGGCTGTTTTCAGTCGCCGTGCAGGTGATAAAAGATTGACACAACTATTGCGCGGTGTATAATCTTCGCTATAATCTCCTTGTATGTTGTGATAGGGTGGGGGTTGCCCATCCTTTTTTTGAATTCTGAGGTACGAATGGCGGGAAGCCCCGAGATCCTTCGCCTTGTGGAGAGCATCCACAGGGAAAAAGATGTTGAACGCGAGACGGTGTTCTTAGCGCTCGAAAGTGCGCTTGCGTCCGCGTGCAAAAAGCGTCCGGGTGGCGCTGTGTCCGAAATTGTCGTCCACATTGACCGCGAAACAGGCGAGATAATAGCAATGGACGGCGACGACCGTATTCCGGTCGAAGAGCTTGGTCGTATTGCAGCGCAAACCGCCAAACAGGTGCTGATACAGCGCATTCGCGAGGCAGAACGCGATATCATCTACGACGAATACTGCTCAAAAATCGGCAAGATGGTTACCGGCAATGTGCAGCGCTTCGACAGAGGAAACACGATAGTCGTCAACCTCGGCAAAGTAGAAGGCATGCTCGGTCGTTCTGACCAGATATTCAACGAGACCTACACTCCCGGCGAACGCATTCGCGCTATCATCACTGATATTAAAAAGCGTGGCAACAAGGTCATAATCAGCCTTTCAAGAACAACCACCGAGCTGATTCGCGAGCTTTTCACTCTTGAAGTGCCAGAGATTAGCGACCGCGTTATAGAAATTCGCGATATCGTGCGTGAACCTGGTCTTCGCACAAAGATTGCTGTGTATTCGCACGACTCGAAGGTTGACTGTGTTGGCGCTTGCGTTGGTGTGCGCGGCAATCGTATTCGCAATGTGGTTAACGAGCTTAACGGTGAACGCATTGATATTATCAACTGGAGCGCGTTAGACGAGTCTTTCGTCGAAAACGCTATGTCGCCCGCCGAAGTGATCATGGTTGAACTCGACCGAGCTGATCGCAAAGCCCGTGTTACAGTTCGCGACGACCAGTTGTCTCTTGCAATCGGTAAGAAGGGGCAGAATGTTCGCCTCGCCGCAAGGCTAACCGGTTGGCATATTGATGTTATGACCGAAACACAAATACAAGAAGAGCGTCGCCTGATGCGTGTTGATATGATGAAGCTCCCCGGTATGAGCGAGGAGTTGTGCGATAGATTTCAGCTTTCTGGTATCCTGTCGCTTGACGATATCCTTGACACCAATGTGGAGGAACTCAGCGCAATCCGCGGTATGACTCCTGAAACCGCGCTTGCTGTGCAAAAAGCAGCAAGAGTCCTTATTTCTGAGCGCGATCGTCGCGCTGAACACGATTCTGATTCTGAGGCGGGGGATGATCACTCGGCGTAATTCCTCCGTGTTACCCCGCCTTCGCGAGTATTAGGATGTTACTCGCTCGCGTTACTTCTAAGTCTAAGGCCATGTTCGAAGTTAAGGGGGCAAAAGTTGCGGGTTCGCGTCTGGCAAGTCATATCAGAATTAAAAGAGGAAGCGGCTGTCATTCTGCAGCAATGCAAGGAATTGAAGCTGCCCGTAACGGGCAGATTCAGCCTGCTGACGCAGAGAGAGGCAGAGCTTCTTCGCGATGCTATCGCACGGTTTCGAAAGGATGAACAGGAAAAGCAAAAAGCATCGCGCGCCATTCGGTACGCCCCGGGCTTTTCGCCTGATGAAATAAAGAAAAAAGAAGAAGAGGATAAGCGCAGAAAAGCGGCTGCAAAGAAAACCGCAAGCGCTAAAAAACCCTCAGAGCCACAACCCGCACAACAGCCATCCGCTCCTGCTCCCGCGGCTCCTGCTGCAGAGTCCAAGAAAAAGACATACAAAGACGAGAAAAAGGTTCGCGAAGCTCCTAAGAAAGACAAGGGTAAGCGCACTGATGTACGGGCTGACGAAGAAGGCGAAACGCCCGAGTTCACCGGCACCGCCTCGCTTCCCGGCATTCATAGGCTGTCTCGCGGCGTTAAGCATAAAAAGGTCGCCAAGGTCGTTCCAACTGGAAAGGTCGAAGTACAAGTTCCCATCACCATTCGCGACCTTTCGCAAGAACTCGGTGTCAAGGCCAACGACATTATCGGCAAGTTGTTCAAACGCGGTCGCATGCTGACCTTGAACTCAGTTGTCGGTGAGGAAGATGTTTTGATGATTGCTCTCGACTTCAACCGCGAAGTCGAAATCCGCAAAGAAAAGGTCGCAAGCGATCTTATTTCTGAAATGCAGCGCAAGGTAGCCAGTAGGGTTGGCAAGGGCGTTGTTCGTGCTCCTATCGTAACCTTCCTTGGCCATGTTGACCACGGAAAAACCTCACTTCTCGATAAGATTCGCAAGGCGAATGTCGCTGGTGGAGAAGCCGGTGGCATAACTCAGCACATCGGCGCATACCGTGTTGACGATGACGAACGCGGAATTCACATCACATTTCTTGATACTCCCGGTCACGAGGCTTTCACCGCATTGCGTGCGCGTGGCGCAAGCGTTACAGATATTGCTGTTCTTGTTGTTGCCGCTGACGATGGCGTCATGCCGCAAACCGTCGAGGCAATTAACCACGCCAAAGCGGCAAATGTGCCCATCATCGTGGCTATCAACAAGATTGATAAGCCCTCTGCCGATCAGATGAGGGTTAAACAGACCCTTATGAATTATGACCTTGTACCCGAAGAATGGGGCGGTCCGATTATTTGCGTGCCCGTAAGTGCTTTGACAGGCGAGGGCATTGATACGCTGCTTGAGATGATAATGCTTGTTGCTGAAGTTTCTGAGCTTAGTTGCCATACAGATATTCCCGCAAAGGGTGTTGTTATCGAAGCTCAGAAGAACGAACAGCGCGGTGCGACTGTTACCCTTCTTGTTCAAGACGGCACGATACATGTCGGCGACTGCATCGTTGCAGGAACCGCTTATACAAGAATCCGTTCGCTGCTTGATTGGAATGGTAAGACAATCAATGAGGCCGGTCCATCACATCCTGTTGTGGTTTTTGGCCTCAGCGATGTGCCTAATGCAGGTGAGCAGTTCGTCGCAGTTAAAACGCTCGATATGGCAAAACAGATTGCCGAAGAGCGCATTACCGAGGCGCGCAACAAGAGCCTTATGGCAAAGAAAACTGTCACGCTCGAGAACTTCCTTAAAGGCAAGACCGACGAAAGCAAAGAGCTTGCTGTCGTTCTTAAGACCGATGTTATCGGCACACGCGAAGTTCTTGAAACCACGCTCAAAAAGTCTTCGACAGCAAAGGCTCGCGTCAATATCGTCCACGCCGCAGTGGGTGGCGTAAATATTGCCGATGTTCAGCTTGCCGATGCGTCAAAGGCCATAATCATCTGCTTCGGCGTTGTGCCTGAGACAAAGGCTAAAGCGCTTGCCGACCAGATGGGTGTCGAGATTCGTACCTACAACATCATCTATGACTTGATAGATGATATCCGCAACTCTCTGCAAGGCTTGCTCGAACCTATACGCACCGAGGTAGTAACCGGTCGCGCCGAGGTCAAGCAGGCATTCAAGATTTCAAAGGTCGGCACGATTGCCGGCTGCATAGTCCGCTCTGGCACCATTTCTCGCAACGAAAAAGCGCGAGTCATTCGGGATTCGGTAGTGATCCACACCGGCAGTATTGACGACCTTAAGCGCTTTAAAGACGATGTGCGTGAGGTTAAGGAAGGGTTCGAGTGCGGTCTTAAACTTGCGACCTTCGATGATATCCATGAGGGGGATGTCATTGAATCGTTCAAGATCGAGCTTACATACCCAGCGCTCGATTGATGTTGTGGTGGAGTCCCAGTTTCGCGGATTTCAGTTTATCAGAAAGCCATTCGCATTCTGTGAGATATAATACTCTTGCCCGACCGCGGTGGCTCCGCGGGGTGTTTTTATGTATGTCGGCGTATTGCGTTTAGAATGCTTCATTTCAGACAGTCATAGCCTGAAGGACAAAAGACAGGTCATCCGTTCTTTGAAGGACAGGCTGCGTGGCAAGTTCAATGTTGCCGTCGCCGAGATTGACTTTCAGGATAAGTGGCAACGCGCTGCATTGGGGATTACCACTGTCTCCGGCGACAACTCGCACCTGATCCACTCCCTCGATGAAATTGACAGGTTTATCAGGTCGTTTCCAGCACTGTCGGTAGTCTCTATCGAAAGGGAGGTGTTTTAATGAAAGAAGAGAGAAGAATTCGAATTTCTGCTTTGTATATGCAGGAAGTATCGAAGATGATACAGACCGAGCTAAAAGACCCTCGAATTGGCTTTGTTACAGTCACAGATTGCAGTGTTGCGCTTGATTTCAGCGTTGCTAAGGTCAAGGTTTCTGTGCTCGGTGGCGACAAAGAGCTTAAGCTCACATTGCACGGTCTCAACTCGTCGCGCAAGTTCATCCAATCTGAGGTATCGAGAAGGCTGCGCCTCCGCTCGACCCCACAGTTATCATTTGAGTTCGACCCGGGTGTTCAAAAGTCCATCAGAATCTCTCAGTTGCTCCGCGAGCAAGAACTCGGCAGGACAATTGATCCTCAGCTTCCCTATGTTTCATCCGTGCTTCCTGAGGACGAGGATGACGCATCTAAAGACGGGCAGCCACAACCACAAGTTGACACCCCAGCCTCATTCTTGCCCGATGATGACGATGATGATCAGGATGAAGATGATGATGTCGAGGAATCAGAAGATTTCGACGACGACGAGTTTGGTTTCGATGATTTTGATGAATATGACGATGAGGGTCCACAAGACGACCCAGAAGACTACCCCGAAGAAGACAAGCAAAGTTGACAGAGCTTATTGTATAGCTCTTGAGGTGTAAAATGCCGTCTGGTGTTACTGATGCGCCTTGGCAACCTGATACGGTTTGTTTTCAAATTGACGAGCAGATACGCAAAAGCGCGAACATTGCCATAACTACACACTATGGTATGGACGGCGACGCGGTGGGTTCTTGCGTTGCTCTCCGTGAGGTGCTTCGTGACGCGGGTAAGCGCGTCATTATGATCAACTGCACTCCAACACCATATAACTACAAGTTCATCGCGCCGGATGGTTCGTTCGAAACAGAGCTGCCCCCTGACTTCGCGCCCGATCTTTTCATTGTGCTTGACGCGGCAACTCCTGGGCGCATTCGTCGTGAAAATCCGCTTCCGACAGGTGTCCCGATTGTGAACATTGACCATCACATCGGTAATTCATTGTTCGGTGCATACAACTGGATCGAGCCTAAATCCCCATGCGTTGGCGTGATGCTGCTTGATTTTTTCATTCATTTCGGCTACTCCATGAATTCGCTTGCGCTTGATGCGCTGTTTGTGTCTTTGATTACCGATACTGGCCGCTTCTCGTTCAGCAATACCGACACAAGAGCCTTTGCTGCCGCCATGCAGCTTGTGTCGCACGGTGTTTCACCGTCAAAGATCGCCTCAGAAGTGTATTTCAGCAAATCAACCGGCAAGTTAAAGCTTATTGCCCTTGCATATTCGCGCCTTGAGTTCGCGTGCGACGGCAAGATTGCATTTGTCAGCTTCACGCAAAAGGAGATGGAGTCTTTCGGTCTAACAGAATACGAAACGCATGAGGTTGTTGACATACCGCGTTCCGCTGCAAGCGCCGAGCTTGCTTTGTACTTTCTCGAAAAGACTGACGGTGTGACTAAGGCAAGCGTCCGCTCGAAAACGGTTTTCGACTGCCGTACTTTTGCTGAGGAGTTCGGCGGTGGCGGTCATAACCGCGCCGCTGGTATTAGGCTGCAATTGCCCCTTGATGAGGCACGGCGTGCCATACTCGATAGGGCTTGCGAGATTCTGTGCGGAAAGACATGTTGTGGTAGATTGAAATGAAATCGCAAGATTCCCAACGTAAAAAGGTACTGACTTCTATCAAGCAACGACTTGAAGTGGAGAAGAACCTCGACAGTTGGGGCATACCGGGCGGTAGCACTATCGTTCCCAGCGCTGTTGATGTTCTATCAGAACAGAAGAAAGCAGACGCGAAAGCCCAAATCTCAAAGCCGCAAAAGCCGACAACCTATGTGTATTCCCCCAAGCCCGTTGACTTCACCGTGGGCATGAGCAAAGTGAACATAGAGCCTTATGCAACTCCGCCACTTCCGACGGCAGAAAAACAAGCCGCACTTGATAGGCTTGCATCTCAAATAAAGTCGTGCAAGAACTGCTCTGTCAATCCCAATCGAAGAAATGCCGTTCCCGGCATTGGGCCACCCGATGCCCAGATAATGTTCATTGGCGAAGCCCCAGGCGAGGATGAAGACGAGCAGGGCATCCCGTTCGTCGGTCGTGCGGGCAAGCTGCTTACTGATATCATCGAAAAAGGTATGCGGGTTAAGCGCGAGACAGTGTTCATCGCCAATGTTCTGAAATGCAGACCTCCCAACAACGCTACCCCGACACCACAGCAAGCCGAAGTCTGCGGTCCGTATCTCGAACAGCAAATAGAGATTTTGCGCCCCAAGATTATTTGTGCTCTCGGGGCAGTGGCGGCGCGGTATTTGCTTGCCGCTCCTCCAACCACCATGATGAAGAACCTGCGGGGCACAGTCCACTCGTACCGAGGAATCCCAGTAATAGTAACCTACCATCCAAGCTACCTGCTGCGCAACCCAGAAGCCAAAAAGGATGTTTGGGCCGATATACAAATCCTTATGGGTATCGTCGGTTTAAAGTGAATCCGCAATAGGCTGTATGCCGAAATTCAATTGCCATAGTACAGGAACGCATGAAAGATGGAAATTCAGCAAAAAAAGCCTATAATTCCTCACTTGCGTTCCGCGTCTAAGCTTGAAAAAGAAAAGAAAGACGAGCGAACGATACTTGCTTTCAAGGTGCGCCTGTGGTTTAGCCGCGACGCTGTTGCGGCCTTTTATCCACATCAGGCGGTCCTTACTGCATTTTCGCGAGCCGTGCGCCGTGCCAATTTGCCGATGCGGTTCACCGAGGGCTTCGACCCTCATCCCCGCATCACAATTCCTTACGCCTTGAGCGTTGGAATACCCGGAGACGGAGAGGTGATGGAGGTCGAATTACACAAGTGGCGCAAGCCGTCACTTGTTGCGCAGGATATAAATGCTTTTCTGCCGAGGGGCGTAAAAGTCGAAAAGGCAAGGCTTGTGCCTGCAAAAAGGGCGAGCGTTGTTGTTACAGCGGCCTTCTATGAGGCTGTTTTACCGCCAGAGCTTTGCGATGATGCCCTTCGTGGTATTGAAAACTTGCTTGCCTGTTCTAAGTTCGAGGTCGAACGCGGCGAAAAGGCCAAAGTTGTTGATGTGCGAAAGTACATTCAAACACTCGAACTTGAAAATTGTGTGCTTAAGTTCAAGCTGACCGTAACGCTTGAAGGCACCGCAAGGCCACGCGAAATAGTTGAAGCGGTCTTGCCAAAAGACTCGGTTGATGTGCGACTTGTGCCCATCAAGAAGGTCTGTCTGGAGTTGAAAGATGCCGATTGAGCGCCCTAAGGGTCGCTACATGCTGATGAATGTCTTCGATGCGGGTGAAATCCGCATCGCGATTTGCGAGGGCGAATCGCTCTCTGAGTTCTATCTTGAGCGTTCGCAAGATGCAACTTTGACAGGAAACATTTACAAGGGCAGGGTGGAGAACATCGTTCCAAGCCTTCAATCTGCCTTCGTAAATATCGGAGAGCAAAGAAACGGATTTCTTCACATAAGCGATGTAATCTTTCCCGACGGCGGTTATCGTGGCCTTTTGCCAAAGCGTCGCCGTAAACCCGGGGAGTTGCAGAAGCGCGACTACACCATTGACGAGGTGTTGTACGCAGGGCAGGAGTTGCTCGTGCAAGTTACAAAGGAGGGTATCGGCCAGAAAGGGCCGGCCCTTACAACCTACCTGAGCATGCCCGGACGCTATCTCGTTCTCATGCCCGCGCTTCATAAAAAGGGTGTTTCGCGTCGTATCGAGGATGAAGAGATACGCAAACGCCTGAAGGATGCCCTTAACAAGATCGTGCCCGGCAAAGAAATGGGTGTGATTGTGCGCACTGCCGGTGAGTCGGTTGGCGCAGAGCATCTTGAACAAGACCTTAAGTATCTAAATGCACTTTGGGAGGCAATTAAGCGGACAGTGAAGGCTGCTGACGCGCCTGCCTTGGTGTATCAGGAATCTGATCTTGTGCTGCGCGCTGTGCGCGACATATTTACTGACGATATGACCAAGTGCCTTATTGACGAGGACAACACATATCGTCGCGTCGCTGAGTTCATCCGCGCAATTATGCCAAGCGCGGCTAACAAGATCGAGTTCTTTGACAAACGCGTACCTATCTTCGATTTCTATGGCATCGAAGAACAGGTTCTGTCGCTTTCGAATCGCCGCATACCGCTCTCCCGCGGGGCGAGCCTTGTGATTGACCAAACCGAGGCGTTGGTCGCGATTGATGTCAACACGGGCAAGCTTAAGGAAGAGTCAATGGGTGAGACCTTACTGCAGACGAACCTGATAGCTGCAAAGGAGATTGTCCATCAGATCATGCTGCGCGACCTTGCAGGTCTGATCGTGATTGACTTCATTGATATGGAAAATCCCGCGCATCGCAAGCAGTTGTTCGACGAGTTCAACAAGCACCTTGCGAAGGATAAAGCGCGCAAATCGGTAAGCGAGCTTTCTGAATTCTGCGTTATGCAGATGACGCGCCAGCGAAAGCGTGCGAGTCTTGGGCGTGCAATGTACACGCGCTGCCCAACTTGCGACGGCAGAGGGTTGTTGCAAAACACAAGCACCATCGCCCTCAGCCTTATGCGTAAAATTCGCAAGGGCATGGCGCAAGATAATGTCGTTAAGATCGAGGCCGTTGTTCACCATCAGCTTGCTCTCTTGCTGCTGAACGAAAGACGGCGCGAGATCTCTAAACTTGAGGATTTCTACAATTGCGGAGTAACCGTTACGATTGACAACGCAAAACCACTTGAGGAAACCTCGGTGATTGCCCATCTCGAAAACGGTGAAAAGCTGGTTATCAGTTGATAAGGAGCCTTAGAATGTACGCGATAGTTGACGACCGTGGGAAGCAATACAAGATGGTTCCCGGTGAAGAAGTCGTCGTGGATCTTCTGGCAGGGCAAGACGAAGTTCGTTTTGACAATGTCATGCTGGTCCGCACCGACGCTGGTCTTTCGACCGGCGAGCCTTATGTTTCAGGCGCATCCGTAACTGCCGAGGTTGTCGAGCATTTCGACGGCGAAAAGATCATCATCGGCAAGTACAAAAGGCGCAAAAAGTACCGTCGCCGCACGGGGCATCGTCAGCCGTACAGCCGCGTGCTCGTGAAGGAAATTCTAACCGCTTAATAAAGTAAGGAGCAACCATGGCACATAAAGCAGGACAAGGTTCATCCCGAAACGGCCGCGATTCAAAGCCAAAGTATCGCGGTGTAAAAAGATACGCGGGGCAGGCTGTTGTTGCTGGCACAATCATTGTCCGCCAGTGCGGAACGCCCTTCAAGCCGGCTAAGAATGTCGGTATGGGCAGGGACTTCACCCTTTTCGCGCTTGTTGACGGCGTTGTGAAGTTCGACAACCGCCGTTTCGTATCCGTCATTCCCACAGAAAGCTAACAAATTTCGCAGAATGACCGGCGACGGCCCTTGTCTAAAGGTCCGTCGCCTTTTCGTTTCGTAATATGAACAACGAAAACGGCAAAATTCACGCGAAGGACACAGAAAGCGGAGCGGCGATTGCCAAGTTCGCCGCAATCGTCGCCGTTTTCAAATTCTCATATTTCATCATAGGCTTTGCGGTCAAGTTTATCCTCGCACGCGTGGCCTCGCTTGGCTTCCAAGATGCATACTATTGGGCTTGGGAGAACTTCAATCTCGTCTTCACCATCGGCGAGGACCTTTTAGGCTCGTCATATCTACCCGTGTTCGTTCAATCGAAGGTAAGAGATGGCGAAGACCGGGCGTGGTTCTATTCGAGTTGTGTGCTCACAGTCCAAGCAATAATTGCGATAATCGCCGCGATAGTTATTATCTTCTTCGCCTCCGATTGGGTGGCCAAATTCGGCGGTTCGCTTGTTCAGCAGGATACCGCAAAGAACCTGCTGATAATCTTCATCTCAGGTCTTACTTTTCTGACGCTCGCGTCCACTCTCACACAGAACCTTAATGCTTATCGCAAGTTCACCCTTGCTGCATTTTCAGAGTTTGCCAACAAGATTATGGTCGCCGTGTTTCTGGTCGGCGCTATCTATTTTGCGCCACGCTTTCTTAATCTTCCAGAGGATGAATCTGCCCGCGCTCAGGCTCTTGCAAGCGCCGCCGCCTATGCGGCAGCTATCGGTTTCTTGGTTGGCGTTATTGCTAAATTCGCGCTCAATCTCTTTGGACTACGCAAGCAGATAGCTCGCAATATGCGTCCGAATCTCAGGCTCAACACGCCCGAGATGAAGGCTCTGGGTTTGCTCGTCGTCGTCTTGCTGATTGGCTCTGTTGGCGGTAAGGTGCGCGACCTTATCGAAATCATCTACAAGCAGTCTATTTCTGGCGTGATCTCCTATGTGTCGTATGCAAAGTCGCTGAAAGAGATAGCCGTCGTGATCTTCCCGTTCGCGCTCGGTGTGGTGCTCTTCCCATATCTTTCTGAGGCGGTTGCACGGGATGACCGCAAGCGGCTTACTCAGCTCACCATGAACTCGATGCGCATTCTGTTCCTTATCTTCACTCCTATCACGCTCGCATATTGTTTCTTCGGCACCGAGATAGTCGGCATGCTCTTTTCGAGCACAACGCTTACACTCGCCGATATGAACAACACCGGCAATATTCTGGCGATTTACTCTGTCGGATTCATCGCTTATTGCGCCGAGATAATCGTGCTGCAGACCTTCTTCAGCTACCGCGATGTTATAACTCCCACAATAATCTCGTTGATGTGCGCGATCGTGCATGTTGTCTTCTTATGGGCATATTTCGACTCGCTATCTTACCTCGCGATTCCGCTTGCATACCTTGCTTCGCGCTTTGTAAAGGCTGTTACACTGTTCGCTCTGCTGCTGCCGCGCTTGAAGGGCGGCCTTGATGGCGAGTTGAAACGGTGGATGGTGTTCGGCGTGAAGATTCTTGTTGCTGCCGCCGCAGGTGCGGGAGCCTGTTATCTTGTCGCTGAGCTTCTACCCGCAATTGATGCTAAGGCAAAGGGCTTAAGGATGCTATTTGCCCAGCGCACGCTGATAGGCTTTACAGCGTCGTTCGCTGCGGTGGGCATAACCGCATGGATCGTACGGCTTCACGAGCTAAACGAGGCAGTCGCCATCTTCGCCAAGGGCTTCAGCAAGGTCTCCCGAATCATCAAACGGGGATAAGTCCCCGCTTATGCGGTCGTTTGAGTCCCAACACCGTCAATCTTGGTGGAAGACTTTGACAACCCTCATCTGGAAACGAAATAGAGGGTAATATGAGTTATCCAATTGAAAACCTGTACATTAGTCTATGCATACCTGATGCCGGGTCAAATTCTCTCTGGCTATCATCCCTTGCCGACCTGCTAATCCTTGTCCAAGTCGTCACATTTTGCCCATCTTTCGAAGTATCAAACCCATTAGGCACCTCTAATCCAATAATATTCGTTAACAATTTTCTATCGTGAAAAGTATTCCATACAAACACATCAATACAAATATCGGTATTGCAACAAACTGGTGCGAGGAATCTCTTAAATCCAGAAATCGTCTCCTCCTTAGTATACGTGCTATCATGTTTGCAATGTATTTCAATCATGGGTGCTGGCGAGCTGCATTTTGCAATCTCTATCAATTTTGGGAATAGCGAATAGTTAATGCTAAAAGGGTTAATATGCGGATCAATAAACATAACCGATTTTGAACAACCAATAATTAATCGCAGGTGTTTAATATATTCGTCGCTACTTCTTTTTAGTCGAACAGAACCTGAGCAAGAGCAATAATCGCTCCCGAAAAAATGCCTTATAGAAATTAGTCTTACCAATTCCGATGTCAGGCCATTAGAGTCACGAAAAACAGCATAATTATAACCATCATAATCATTCAATTTCTCGGCAACTCTTAACCATTCATAATTGTTGGTAGGTGTTGTGTCAGTATAATAATTAATCAATCTAAATCTTGACTGCTTACGCATTGCCTTTAGCAATTCCTTTGCCGACATCAGTATGTTGTCGTGATTTATCACATACTGAAACCAGTACCCATTACAATAGTCTCTAATAATAACTGATTCAAGAAATGCATGTTTTACACACTTAATATATGTATCGTGTGAATCGCCGCGTTCATGTGACATACCCAAAAAAGTACTTGGAATAATAAATATTTCATCAATTAATGACATTAAAATATCTCTTTTAAGTCCTCTTCGAAAAAGCCACCAGGCCATGCTTTAACAAGCTCACCATACTCATTAAGTGGCATATGGCGAATGATACTACATGGTCCATTAGGTTCCACAAACAAGACACAAACATCATTATGCGAAAGCCCGGCGATACCATCAGGTAGGCAACCAATTGTTGTTTCGCGAATTCTCCTCATGATTCGTAAAAGTAAATGTTCACTATGCGTCTCAATAATGAATTTATTATTTCTGTTCAGAACTGAGGTCTCAATGAATAAATCTCCAAGCTCTGCTTGCAGTGCGGGATGAAGATGAAGCTCTGGTTGCTCAATTGCAATTATATTGTCCTGAGATGAATATGCAGTAACTAGAATCGGAATAATTTGGCTAATGCCAATTCCAATGTCCCTGTGACTTACGATTGTATTTGTTCGTAGGTCCCTGAGCATGACAAAATTTAAAATGTCCCTGCAGTTCCTATTGAATGCAGTACGCAAAGCTGATTCCACTTCGCTATTGACTTTATTATCTAAGCCAAATGGGTATTGACATAGAAGTCCTATGATTTCCTCAATGTTATTATATGTAGATACGAGAATTTCATATGGCGTGTTCAACTTAGTTTCCGAAGAGAGCCAAGAATTGACATCTTTTAAAATATGATGGCTATTTAGGAGTTTATGCCATGAATTGCTTCCATCTGAATATGGAGAGGACGATGTTGGAGATAATGATATGCGTGGAGGAAAAGAACGAAATGGTCCTAAGTAGCATATAGAAGTGAAGAATTCTGAAAGAGAAGAAGAAAGAAAAGAAAATAGGGATTCTAGTGCAAATAAAAAAGTATTTGTAAAATTGATAATAATTGTCTCAGTATGAAGATTAGGTAGACATGTAAAAGTGCTGATATATGTAGCGTGTGAAAGAAAAAAATCATTTATTCTCTGCTGGTTGAAAAATGTCGCAGGTAATAACCCGTCAATATTTAAGGATAAGGTATTTAAAAGCATGTTTAAGATAGGCAAGATTTCTCTAACTATTTCATTGCTGTATTTAATGTCTGAATTATTCGGCGAAAGTGATAGCAGATGTTTGAAGAAAGGATGCTCAATATTAAGAAATGAGATTGATAAGCCGACTCCCGACTGAGTGAGAATTACCATATCGGTATCATCTACATTAACTCCGAGTAAAGATAAACATGTTCGTGCGCTATACTCTTGATAATTAGTGTAATTGTCGAAACTGTACTGAATATGAATTGTGAAATGATTGTCAAACTCATAAAGATGATTGTTAACGGTAAGAGATGCATTTGTGATATTCAGTGAGAAAGAAATTGATTTATTAATGTTATGCTTATGTATAAAGTGACTAACGCGTCCTAAGTCGACGATTTCTCCTCCGAGCCGTGTGAACTGCACATCGATTTCCGATGTATGAGAGATGTGGTCGAGGAGAAGGAGCGCATGAATAGCACTTGACTTGCCAGAGCTGTTCGCCCCATAGAGAAGGGTGATTGGCTTGATAGGAACGGTTTGGGTATGTGAGAATGCCTTGAAATTCTCGAATGCGTACGAGTCAAGCATACAGTACCTCTGGTCGGGCTGTAAATGGACACGGTATGTACAGAAGTGCACTACATAGCAAAAAGACGTACTAATGAAATGTTGCATTTGTAGTCACTATGCGCCCATTATAATAAAGAAACGTTGTTTGTCAAATAAGTCAGACTTTTCAGAGGCAAAATGCGATTCTATCACCGAGGTCGGTGAGGAAGAGAAGCTCCTTGTATTGCCGTCCCTCTCCTCAACCGTTTTCGCAGTAACTCGCTTCGTTCCTGTCGCATGCCGTGGCACAATCACCTTGACAAAGAATACAGAAACTGGCACTTATCAAGTACATGAGGAGACATATCGAATGCATCTACTATGCTGATCTGGTGATGAATCGGATGCTAATCGGTATGGTCACATGTGACCCAATTCAAAGCTTTTGTACCCCATAATAATTAAGGCCACCTCGCTTGAGATGGCCTTTATTCCTTGGTAGCGGCGCAGGGATTCGAACCCCGGACACGCGGATTATGATTTGATGTTGCTTTGCGCTTGGAAGCAGCCTTAGAGGCCGCTTTGCGAGTGGTCACATCCAAAACCTTTTGTGCTGTTGTACCCCAGAATTGAGTCATAATTCCATTCGAGATCTCTTGAAGTTGTTGACCAGCAACGTGTATATATTTCTGGGTGGTGCTTATATTGCGATGACCAAGTACGGCTTGCACCACCGGCAGCGGTGCAGCCATTACCATACGGGTTGCAGCGGAATGTCTTAGTACATGCCAGTGCACATTGCTTTTTATACCGGCTCTTTTTGCAGCACGGTCAATACACCTTCTAATGTTGTTCTGCCTCGACAATCCCCAGCGGTTAGGGAAGACCAGCGTACAGTTTTCAATACGGTTTGCTTCTATTCGTTCAAGAAGTTGTTGCGGAATGTAGACTATCTTATCCTTCCTCTCTTTCGTATTGGTGAACGTTATGCGATTGTTCTTTATGCAATCCCATGTAAGGGTAAGAGCTTCATTGATTCTACAACCAGTTGTTGCTACGAATTCGGCCAGCGGACGGTCATATTCATCAAAAGCAGCAATCAGGTTGGCGATGTCATCATCAGACAGTAAATCGGGCATGAGGCTTCTCTGTCGCTTTGGCTTGAAGTCTATAGGATTGTGATCGATATAACCAGCTTCCTTAACAGCCTCGAAGTACGCTTTAATGGCGAAGTATGCTTTATTATAGGTGCTACTTTTTTTAGAATTGTACCGGTCGAGGTAATGCAGTACTTCCTTGGTGGTTACGGTGTGTACTTGCTTGTCGGCAGGGAAGGCATCATAGAACACCTTCAAACATTGCTTGTCCCTGTCAAGCGTATTAGCAGCTCTATCGCGACGATTAGACCAATTGATGAATGTTGGCTCACAAACTTTGAGGAATGGGCTTGTACGAGATCCTGACGGCTCGGTTGTTACCTTTAGTCCGTCAGCAAATCGTTCAGCGTCAGCCTTGGTGTCGAAGGACTTACGAAGATTCTTACCGTTGTCGCGGTATCGTACAGACCACTTACTACGATGCTTGGTGATGCTTGCCATAATCTACCCCTGTTAGTTGTAACAGGGGTAGTATAGCTCAGGAATTATTACTTGTCAAGCTTTTTCTTCAAGTTTTTGCACGAGCTTATAAAGCTTACTATTAGTGTCTTGAGCTTGTACAAATAGGCTTAGGAGTGCATGCACCGTTAGACCAAGACGCTTGGCCTCATCCTCAAGGTAGTCCACATCATCAAGTGTAATGCTACCACCACCAGGGTATTGCCTTATTATAGCGAGTGTGTCCGTTGGTGCAGGTGTATTCTCACGCAGCAGCTTGGAGTAATTGGCAACGGTTGCCATGCTCACTTCAGCCTCGGCAGCGATCACCGCGTGTGTCTTACCAGCCTTTAGGCCAGCTATAACCTTGTCTTGCTTGTCTTGAGGTAGTCTACTTTTGCGTTGTAGTGGCATTGTTCACCTCTATTTGTTAATGTTGTCAGACCATTCAAAGTTAGCTAAAAGGTGTGGTGCATGTGCCTTCAGAATGTCACATAATTCTTGTTCTTTAATGCTATACTTACGCTCCTTAAGGTAGCGTAAATATTCCTTCAGAATGTCACATGCTTCCTGCTCAGTAATGAATGATAGATAAGCTATAGGTGTCATTATTCTACCTGACATGGTGGTACTTCCTTCAATGGTATACCATTGCCCATCTTGTGCGCAGTACAAATCACAGTAATGCATTAGTGCAACATCCCCTGCATATGTACAGACAAAATGTTCCCTACTAATTAAATACTCCACACCATTGAACTTAATGGATTGCAAAATAGCTGAACCTGCACCATACAAATACTGAAGCATAACCACCTCCATAACGAGTATGTTACACCGCGGGGAAGTCCTACGGCTACGGGCATAGTACTACACGGTTACGCAGATGTCAACAAAAAAATCCCCTGCGCAGAAGCAGGGGATAAAATTAGCCCGTGGGATGGGGCTATGTGTGTGTGCATACTAAGCAGCTACGAGGTCAACTACAAGAGCAAGCAGCTTGGAGTGGTGCTTGGCAAGGATTGTGCGGATCTGTTGTACGCTTAGGCCGGTTATGTCGCTTATCTCACGGACGGGACGGTCCTGTAATTTGAGCACCAGCACGGATTTAACCTTAACATCAACGCTACTCATATAATCCCTAATGTCTAACACGATGGACAGATCCCTCGGTATATAAGAGGGATCAGCTTGCGTACCGTTGAGCTTGCAGACCTTACCCGATTGGCACACCCTACATTGATGTACGCTGCGCTTGCCACTTGCACCGAGGTGATGGCAGTGACGGCAGTAATAGATTGTTGGAGTAGATGCCGTTGTACGGTACTCATCGAGGCATAACCCTATGTAACGCTTACGCGCATAAGCCCATAGAGAGGCTATGTCTTTACCTTGTAGCCTTGCTTCCATTGTGTTGTACACTGCGAGGTATAACATCTGTATTAAGGTGTCCTTACCAAGTGTAGTTGCTATTGAGCCTAACACATCATAAGCATATGTTATTGCTTCCTCTTTGTGCTCCCACACTACTTGCTCAACCATGTAATTCTGCCAGTTGTTGTCTACTTCATAGTGTGACATTGACATGTACATTACTTTACGTTCGTTGCTCATTTGTTACTCCTATTAATTGTTATTGTTAATTAATCACTCATTAATTCATTGTCTACTATATAGTGTACCATACTATATTACTGTTGCAACTATTTTTGTTACAACTTTTTTACCTTCAAGTTTTTATTCTTCCTCTATTGTTCCTCTAATAATATTATACCGAGTATAAGTTATATAAGAATCTGACGTAAACCCTTGAGCTGTTGTGACTTACGAAGAATGTCAAATAATTCTGCAGAATTATCAACAAAAATCGCAGAGAAAGCGCGACTTATATATATAGGACTTAATGGAGTTAAGCACATGCAAGCGTAAGCGGTAAGCATGTGCGTTGCAGTGAATGCCATAGGATGGCATGAACAAGTAGCTGCCCGTGGTTAGGGCAGCGATTAGTTGACAAGCTACAATGGAATGTAGCTAAGATGAACAGTATAAAGTAGTACATAATATGCGCAAGCACGATGGGGACAGTCTGTCCCCATCATGGGACATAGCAGAGGGAGACCATAGAGGGGATAGTACTATCCCCTCTATGTATATATAGCATCACAAAAGTAGCAGCATATAGAGAGTAGTAGCATCATATAGGTAGTAGCAATAGGTATAGCCTCTATCACGGGATTGATGGTGTTACCCCACCTGCGCAGCTATTGGCCGCTTGGTGGGGATCCTCTAAGTAGGTATAGCATAGGGATAGCACAGACAGAGCATAGCATAGGTAACTACACCATATAAGCACCACACACTCGGCTGGGTATAGCCTCTATAGAAGCCCGTGTGCAACACGGGCGTAAGAAGAATTGGTTCCAATCTACTTCCCCGCCGTAGTCAATCAGGTTGACATCACAAATAAATATATATTTATAATGACTTTTATTTTTAGCAGAATTCTGGAATTAAACTCACAGAACTCAGTATAATATAGTGTAGGCAGAAGAGAAATGCAATGTATGGAGGTTATAAAAGTGACATACGAACAAGAAGAAATCCTGAGTGAGATGTATGATGACAGTGATAACAACAATTACTTAATCAATCTAATTAATGAGGAGGCACAAAATGAAAGTAAACAGTAAGAACCTTAATGAAGTAGTAGAATTGTACAGCGAACTCAAGAGGTTAAACGCACGCAAGCACCTACTTAAAATCAATCTACGTAATCTGCATGCAAGATGTTATGATGAGCAGTATGTAGAACGGTATCCACGGCACGAGCAGGATAAGTACTACTTCTATCGTGATGAGCTTAGGAGTACGATTGCAGCAATAGCCGAGGTGAAGGCGCGTATATGGAACATCAAGCATCCTCTGAAGGAGAGCTAACATGATAACGGAGATAATAGGCATTGACAACGGCTTGCAGGGTTACATATGTGAGCTTAGTATAGATGGGCAGGTGCAAGCACTCCTGCCCATCCCCACTAAGGTGAACTACAAAAAGCGCAACGGAACCTACGATACGGACAAAGAATGCATGGAATATGACCTTAGAGCTATACGCACCTACATACGCGAACACAAATCAGCACTTTGGGTGATCGAGTCCCCCTTAGGATTGTCAGAGCATAATGGTGAGTACAACACAGGGCTGGCATACCGCTATGGCATATGGATAGGTGGATTAACGATGACAACACCAGCGAAGGGGAGCAAGGAGATATGCTGGCGTACAACTACGCCGGTAGAGTGGCAAGGCTGGGCTTGTATGACTTACCAATATGCAGATGGTATGACAACCAAGACGCAATCAATAGATATTGCGCTTGACCACCTCAGCGAGTACGAGAGCAACGACAGCCTTACCGCGGTGGTAGCATCAAATGATAATGCAGCGGACTCAATTAACATAGCGCGATATGGCCGGTATAAATGGTACAGTCTGATAGAGAGGGGGCGATAATGTGCAGAGGATATACATGTTTTGATTCCAAGCCTTACGACGGGGAGAGCTTCACGACCGAGGAAGGAGACCTTACCGTTGCGGAGCAATGCCAGATCATTAGAAGCAATCTACAGGTAATAGCGATATTGATTAAGCAGATGCAGGAGGCACAGAATGAAATCAGACCTTGCAGAGTTAGTCAACATGTACAAGGAAGCTAAGGACCGCGAGGAAAAGGATTGCTACTTTGAGCAGATACTCATTAGGGTAAGCCCTTACACCAATCGTACTATAGCAGCCTTTGCACGGAGGCATCCTGAGATAGACCATGCAGTGATTGAACAGGAAGTAAGTATAGCCTTATGGAAGGCCATAGAGAAGTATGATAACAACAGAGGGTGCAACCCTATCACGTTGATCATGCACTATGTACGGGGCTACTTGTCGCACCTCGTTAGAGCGCAGGGCAATGCACGGCGCAAGTACCAGCAGTTTGACACGGAGCTAATGGATATACCTATAGAGGATATTAACTTAGATTGTATAGACTTTTGACCTTTGTAATGGAGTACCTTAATTCTATATACCCTCCCGTGTGGGAGGGTATATTGGTATATGCATATATAGAGGTATATATATATTAGAACTATGAATAGCAACATACGAGATTATGTAGATCTATGGGTAGTGACATTAGAGGACTCCCTCACACTTAGTGAGGAGCAAGCTATTGTCAACCAATGCCCATATTATGAGTATTTAGTACCTGTCCTTGAGCTAACAGACGAAGGCAGACTTAGACCTTCTTGGCGATTAAATCTTATAAAGATCAGCGAGGAATAACTATGGCATTAGAACATACTTACCTGACAGTTACCAGCGATATATCTTATGATCTGACAGACGACACCACCGCTATACAGGAGGGTGGTATAATCTTACAGGCGACAGCCGATGGAGTATATGTTACCTTCGATGGCACACTGCCTTCAAGTACGAATGGTATTAAAATAACCGTAGAGGGAGTCAACCTCCGCACCGAGTACATAGAGCAGCTTAGGGCAGTGCCAGTCAGCTCCGATGCATCCCTGCTCATCACCGGTACGAAAAATCATTACTTTTCAGGTGGTGCTCTTTTACTGCAAGGAGGTAATACAGACGGAGCCGGCAGGCATACAGTAACTGTCACCAATTATAGCAGCGATGCAGGATACTACATACATCAATCGAGTGAAGCGTGCTACCTCACGGTTGGCAATAAGTTAAATGACTTCAAACGTATGGAGTCCGAGGACTGGGGCTTTGGACTTGCCCTTACTTACTTGGTCACAAGTGAGTCAACAGACCTTACAATAATGTATGTAAGCTCGGACAGCGACAACATTCTAAATGCCTATTACAAACCAAGTGATGGTTATTTATATATTGCATCTACCGTTACGGGTGAGGCACAGCTTGTAAGCTCAGACCTAAGTATACCTATAGGTGAGTCATACCATATAGAGTTAGACTACTCCAATGACACCCTCAACATATATGGTCAGGGTGCCCTTATTGACAGTCACACTTTGGCAATGCCTGTATTTGCTGGTGATCCCACGGTGATACTTGCCAGCACGACCAGCGTAACGAGTGATAATGTATACGTTGACAACATAGGATATGCAATTGGCAGAGTATGGCACAAGTCAGCAGATTGGTCAGCAGCTATAAGTGACTACCCTATGGGTGACTTCTAATAGGATTGTACTATTATGACTAACTCAAAAGGCATGATTAGTTACCCGCAAGATAGGCACGACCGCGTAACCGAGGCACTAAGGCCGGTACTTGATGGTGTCAGCGCGTCATGTGTAACGCACTACGACGTTGATGGTTTTGTGGATCGTGATGCTTCGCCTCATTCATTCCTTCAGCTAATTCCACCAGCGTTGAAACTGTCTAACTATTTGCCTACTTTTGATTTGGAAGACAGCCCTACTAATGAGCGCAAGGAGAGGAAACTAAACAAACTTGCTAAAGACTTCAGCAACGTTAATAATCTTAAGGCTCTGATTAATGCAGCTATATTAGACGCAGCAGCCTATGGCGTTAGTTACCTTGTGGTCTACGAGGACGGCATTAAGCAGATACAGCATGACATGGTAGAGTTTTGGCCTGATTGGTCTAATGCCTCCAAAGTATGTATAACCCATAACATAGTTGAGGGTGATGAAGTGGTAGTGATGAAGGAGACCTATGACCTTGAAGCACAGACGGTTACTCGTGTTCAGGGCGACACAATAGAGACCTACCCTCACGAAATGGATGTATTGCCTATAATTAGATTAGCCTTTGGTGATTCACCCTCGGACAGCAATTACCCATATGGATTAATATTACCTTGGCTACCAATCCTTGATGAGTTGAACTATTATAGAGGCTTGTTGAAGGTCAACGTGACTGAAGCCTTATTGTCACCTACCTTCCTTAGCGACGAGTACCTTAAGGATTCCGAGCGTGGTATTGAGATTGAGTACTATGGCCACCGTGTGATTGCGGTTCCGGATTCATTTTTTGCTTCAGCGGGAGGCAGCAAGATCTTTAGGCTTCCACCGAGCAACGCACCGGCAGAAATGTACCAGCACATTGCAAACCTCAATAGTAAGCTTAATGAAGTAAGTCACATGTCAGACTTGCTACGGTCACAGCAATTACGCGCAGGTATAACCGCAGCCGAGGTTAAGGCAATACAAGCCAGCAGCACTTTATGGCTCAGTACCCAGAGGGAAATAGTCAAGGATTTTGTTGAGTCAACTTGGAGGATATGGGCAGAGTATGAAGGAATTGATGCACCATTAACCTTAGAGATACCCGATGTTGACACCAGCTCGAATGAGGAGAAGTTGAAGAAGGCACAGTTCCTATTGTCCCTTACACAATCACCTTTAGCGGCTAAATTAAATATAGATGAATTACTCTTTGAAGTGGCAACATTATTAGGTGTGTCATCCATTATAAAGGAAGAGGAAGACACCGAGAAGGCTACACCTGTTGAAACAAGTAAAGGTACAAGTAACCGAACAAGTGGAAAAGACACACAGCCTGTCACCAGCGATAGTACAGACTTTGACAGTAGACTTGCTAATATAGTTGGACAGGACAACGTTAGTAAAATCAAGGGAATGTTAGAGCAGATGGAATTGTTAGACCAAGCGGAAAAACTTAATGAAGCAGAGCTACTTGAGCTGTTAAATAGATTAATCAAACAATAAGGAGTTACAGAATGCCAGAACTTGATACCACCGTGAAAGCTACAGGAGAATCTACAGCGGATACCTCCTCAGCTAATACAGGTAAGAAATCAATCGAAGATTATGCAAAGCAGTTAGACACACTTGACACCTCTGAAGTTGATGGCAACGATACCCCCGATGGGGATTTGGAGCCTAAGCACAATGACAGAGGTGATGACAAAACCAAAGCGAAAGATACCTCCAATGGAGATTCTGATGCAGAGGATATAGTAGTACCAGATGAGTACTTGTTCGATGAGGAAGACGGACTTACAGATGATGATCTTGAGAAGACCCCCGAACTTCGAGAGAAGTTAGCGAACTTCAACAAAGGCATTACTGCTAAATTCGCCAAGCTTGACAAAGCTTATAAGGACAAAGTAAAGGAATTAGAAGCGCGTGAGAAGGATGTAACCGAGCATGAGGCAGTCTTACTTGAGGCTCTTAATGAGGGTCTTGAGCTTCCCGCCGAAAAGCAAGCAGCATTAGCAAAACTTGTTGAGAAGATCCCTTATGTCAAGGAGCTTATAGACAGGGCTAATAATCTACAAACCGAGTATATCAACCTTTATGCCCAGCGCGTCAGGGACGAGGCATATAGGCATCTTGCCGAACTTGGTTATTCTGCTAAGGAAGCGGAAGCACTATTTGCATCCGACAATGGCAAGCAAGCTACAAAGATTGCTCAGTTACTTACGAATGGACTTAGTATTGAGGAAGCACTTAGAGCCATAGGTGTTGGCAGTAAGCGCAAGAAGTTAACGACACCTGTTACAACTACGACAAACACTAAGAAAGACCTCACTTATGAGGAGAAGCTCGCTAAATACAGCAAGCAACTGGACTAAATTATATGCTACTTAATGTAGCTTAGAAGGAGTATTAAGATGAGTAACACTAACATAACAACCACAAAACTCGCGAAGGCCGCGACAATAGTAATGTCAGACCTCGCTACACCTACCTATACCTCGGCACCAATTGTTGACCTTACCGTTAGACTCGGTCTGGTTAAGGAAGTTGAAGCTGGCACAGTACAGCAACGCTTTTTGTCCGCACAGGAGACCATACAAACCGTAGACGCTTATGGACAGTGGACTACCGCTACAAGCAACCTTGAACAGGCATTTGCGGTTAAGCTTTGGGACAGCCTTGTTTACCCAGTCAAGCTTGATATTCGTCACATTGGCTCAAGCAATCAGGGATTGCTGGAAGCGATGAAGGAAGCGGTCGAATATGGAATGACCGGCTTCATGGATCAGTTGTCTTATAATTGGTTTTACAATGCCAACTGGGACAACTCAGCCTATAACAAGCCCCACGTTGGCATTAAGGTTAGCTGCCCGCAAGCAGCTACAGGTACTATGTGCGGTATTGACCGTGCAATCACCACTACGATACAAAACTTCTATGTTAATACCTCGACCTACGGTGGTGGCGCTACAGCAGCCTGCGATGAGTTCACAGCACCCACGACGGGTGATGGATTCCTCGAGTGGCTTGATAAGGCCAGAATCCAAGCGCAAATGCGCGGTGGTTCCCAGATGGTACTGTTTTGTGACCCCATGACCGCCGGTTACTTCAGCCGCTATGCATCACTTAAGATGGGTGGCGCAGCCGCAGTCGCCGGTAAACCAGGTTGGGTACCAGATACCGCTACACAGGGTGGCCTTACGGTTGGATCAATTGGTTATTCTACACTCGTGTATAATGACATCTTGGTTGTTCCGACCAGAGGTGTTGACACCTCGGTGGCACACGGTTATCTTGTACCATTCAAGGTTAATGGACAAAGCAACGTCGTGTGGGCCTACAACAAAGCACCGAAGGGCGCAATCCAAGGCAAAGTCAACCCCATCTATTGTACTGATTGGGACCGTGGTGACAGGTCATTTACGTATGATGCAGCTATTAATAGTTGCAGCGCATTGTATATTGCCGATCCATCGGTCTGTGCGACATTATTGTATGATGGCAACTTCAGCGAATAGTCTACTTTGATTGATTTAGAGGGAGGGTAACACCCTCCCTCTATTCTATAAGGACTTAATATGCGATTAACTTTACCAATGGGCTTATACATTACACGACCTACAGCAGCAGAGGAGTCATCCCCTGCTGTAATCACTTACGCGGTATGGACTTTTAGTATTGTTGAGCCAATAGAAGTAGCAGTCACCTTCACGACCGTTGATGAGTCCCCTATAGTTATAGCATGGGGAGATGGTGCAACAACAGAGGCCACAAGCGGTGTAGAGGCAGTACATAACTATTCAGCGGGTGAGAACCTTATACTTAGGGTGAGCAATGCCAGCAACATTATAGCTATTGACATAGCAGGTAATGCACCAGGTGGTGTATTAATTCCTGGAAGCTGTACACAACTACTTGGAATTGATGCAGATGGCACACCCTTGGACAGTATAGATGTTGGTGAGTGGCCAGCTACAGTTGTGGAAGTAAGTATTAATGCTTGTAATCTTGATGCAGGGACTATTGATTTGCTGTTGGAAGCCTTGAACAATAGTAACGTTGAAGATGGAAGCCTTAATTACGGACTCAATCCTGGAAGCGCGGATGAGTCAAGAAGTCCAGAGGGAGCAATGGCCAAGGCAGCACTCGCGGGTAAGGGTTGGCTTATTGTCAGTTAGGAGTACATATAATGACTACATGTTCACAACATCTTACAACAATGCAATCAATCCTTAACATAAGCAGCCCTGGAAGTGATACGCAGTCTAAACTAATTGTGGCTTCTAACTTGGTACTACAAGATAGTGTTAGAGATAGATTAGATTATTACCACACCGACGTATATATTGATGTCCCTGCAACACTTGACCTAACCATAACTTGCATTGGAGCAACACAAGCTACTTATGTGTCAGGTGATAATTATTTTGATCATGCAGGATTAATTGCTATGGCCTATAATGGTGATTGGTATGGGCGCATAGTCGAGCATGATAGTATTACTCGTACTATAATTCCTAATCGGGACTTCCCTTCATTGACTTCAGAGGATTATAGCTTTTACCCGCTTGGATACAACCTCGATGCACAGGGACTTGTATATGACATTAATGGTGCATCACAGACAGACCTAACAGTAGCATCCGTACACGGAGTGTACGTAGATGGAAGCCTTATAGAGAGCTATAACGAGTATTATGAAGACCCCACACCGTGTGGAAAACCTACGGGATATCGTTGGCAAGCACCATATTTATACTTCACTTCACCTACTGCCGATGCTTTTGTATTGCACCTCAAGCTCTTCCGCAAGCCTAAGCTTTTGCCTTCTACTTATTCTGCCAATGCTTTAATAGATTGGCCGAGTGGATGGGAATACTATTTTGCCCTACTTTGTTGCCGTCAGTATGCATTACTTGAACGAGATGACAAGCAATATGCAATGCTCGACCGTGAATGTGAACGATTGAAGAAGTCCTTTTTACGCGAGCAAAATAGTTTACACGGTAATCTATATTCATACCAATACAACGCAAGCAGACACCTACGCCGTGGTAGGTTAGATCGTACCCTTAGGTAAGGGAGTATTATTATGGAGAGCAACGAGAGCAGATTAGCCAGACTCGAGACTAAGGTGGATTATATAACTAAGCAAATAGATAAGTTAGTTAATACCTTAGAGTGCAAGGATAAGGATTGCAAGGATTGCAAGCGGGAAATAGAAGATAAGATAAAGGTAGTAGAAGATAAAACCAATAAACTCACCATTAAGTTAGTTGGTATTATAGCAGCAATCAGCGCGGGTGGTGGAACATTAGGAACAATCCTTAGTAAGGTATTAGGATTAATATGATTAATAAGCATGAGTCCTACTCAATAGACAAGCCTGATATAGTTTATGGTGTGCATCATTTTGAAGATGGATATGCTACGGTTGGAATAGGTCATAGTCGTATACCTACAGATACCTATACTTCAGAAGCCATAGGCACACCAATAGGGTTGCTCCTCTACAATGGTGATTATATTAGAGTATTCAATGTTGAAGTAACGAGCGATGTTTATTCGAGTGAATTCTACAATAATGACACCCTGCTTTTCACTTGGGTTAGTTCTGATGCAGTTGATTATGCAATAATTGATGACCTCTTAATATTAAGTGATGGAAGCAATATAGTAGCATATGACCATGAGCACCCTACATGGGGATTACAACAGCTTGGCAATGACGCACCTATATTGGTTAGTAGTGATGCTACACCTTCAACTTCAGGCGACATTGAAGCTGGTACTTATTACTACAGGTATACCTATGAGGATGCATGGGGCTATGAGGGTATGCCTTCCGACGCGATACAGGTTATAGTTAGTTCAGACAATTCTTCAGTTGTGCTGAATTCTATACCATTGTGTACAAGTGACAAGGCTTATACAACAAACATCTACCGTACTTATTGTGACAATCTTGGTACGGAGTACGACGGAGTATACCACCTCGTTGCGCAGGTGAGTAGTGATAGTTATACAGACACCTCCAATGATGCAGTTCTTACAGAGACTCTACGCTACGGCCTCGAATGGGGATTAGTCTACAGATCCAAGCCCGAAGGAAAGAACCTACACCGATGGGGACAACGCCTTACTTGGACTAACGGTAACACCCTTTACATCAGCACCATAGACGACTACGGGCAACCAGCACCAGGGGAAACGCAGGTAAGGTATAAGATTGGTGATGATACAGACATCATCGCAACAGCGTTAGACTCAAATGATCTAATTGTATTCAAGTCGTCAGGCATCTACAGAGTACGACAATACAGTTATGACATAATAACCCTTACAGAGAGTATGGGCATTAGGGACAAGCGACACACAATAGAATGGCGTGGTACCATTGCATTTCTTAGTGGTGACCGCGTGTACAGTCTTAGTCCCTTCAAGGAGATTGGTAGAGACATCAGTCCTATATACTCAGAGTATACTTCTATTGTGGGCAATCCCTATATGATGGTAGACCATAGACATAGATTATATATTACAGCTACAGTCGAATCTAATGTTAATCCCACTTGGACTACAGACAAATATGTAACTTATATTACCGACGGCAATAGTTGGAGTAGAACAATTAATTTAGACTGGCTCTATATGTTAGCTGATTATACTAATAATGTAACGGTGGGATTAGACAAGCTTGGCTATATGGAGCGATTAAATCATTCTTACTGCAAGAGTAAAGTATATTCACCCATAATCACTTCTACCTATACAGTTGTTAATAGTACTAAGATTAGATTAGCTACTTTGGTGGGAGTACAAGCAGGGGATTATTTGTGGTATTATTCTTCAATAAGTAAGTTGATTTACCTTAGTGAGATTATTGAAGTAGGAAGTGATACAGTTGGTGAAGCAACAATACCTTATGTAAAAGTAGCAGATGCATTATGGACAGCACCATACGCAGGTGACACCATTAGTATTGGTGGAATCTATTCACATATTGAAGGCAACCTATACGACCCGCAAGGTATTGTTATAGATTGTAGAGGCATACAAGCCATAGTTGATAGTGCTAATACTAATTTTACATTAGGCTTTGGCTTTGGTAGTAAGTACCATATGCAGAGTATGGCAACCTCTATAGACCAAGATAACCTGCTCAACATCACCAATCAGAAGCGTCATTGGTTCCTTCAACCTTCCTTCATTGGTTTTGTTCAAGGCGCGGTTAGGTTCCTGTCTTTGAGGTTGAATTTAGACCGAGCTGGGAGGAAGGCATGAGTAAAATAAGTACACCAGATTTACCACCTTTGCACCTTGACAATACACACAACAAGCTAACCCAGCGCGAAATTGACAACTTCATTAATTTGCTACGCCCATACCTTAATGATATTAGACCTTCACGTAGTGAATTAATGGCAATACTTACAGCCTTCTACCACCTCATTGAAAGTATAATACCTGAAGGTGGTAGTGGTTCTGGTGATGTACAAGGTGTAACAACAGCAACAATTAATGATGTAGCCGTGTATGCCAATAGTGATGGTAAATCTATAAAGAGTACAAGCATACCTATTGGTACACTTGTACCTAACTATACTAATCTTAATAATAATGGTAGTGTTGGTAATGGTGCTGCACAAGTAGCAGCAGGTAATCACGAGCACACCAATTATTTAACTAATGATGGTTATGATGGAGCTTTTGACGTATTAGGCACGATGGGCACAATCACCATAACGGTTGACAAAGGTAAAATTATTGATGTAACAACATCATAGGAGTTAATAACATGGCAGATGGAATGATTAATGCAGCCGCCGCGTATGCGAATAAGTTAGTAGAGGACAACCTTAAGAAGTACCTTGCTGGTAAAAACGCCGAAGGCGACAACGCCGTTAACGCTATAATCCAAGCACTACAAGGTGGTCAGGGTGCAGCCCAGAAGGGTGCCGATGGTCAGGTTGTTGGCTTTGATTGGAGCAAGATGCAACTTCCCAAAGGGTTGTCGGAGTCAGAGTCTATAGCAGCTTTACAAGCCGCACTTGGTAGTGCAATGTTACAAGCGCAGCAAGCAGATTCCTCGGCAGCCGTTAGCAAATTAGAAGGGCTACTGAACACTATAAAAAGTAGTCCCGAATTAGACACCTACCGTAAAGCAGCACAGGCTGCGCTTGCAACAGATATTCCTTCTAAAAAGTCATACCGACAGACGGCAGACCCTATTAATGCATGGGCAGATCGTGAGATAACAAAGAACGCGCAAGCAGCGGAGCGTTCAGGTAAGGCTGGTAGTGACGAGGCTAAAGCAGGTACTACACAGATTAATATGTTGCGTGGCTCCAAGCTTGCAGACGCGCTTCTAAAGAGCGAGCAACAGTACAAAGCAGACACAATGGCCGATGCACTCCGTAAGGCCAGCATTGCTAAGGACTTGTTTAATACTTCAACCTCACCAGAAGAAAGTCTTCAGAAGGCTATAGCAAGTCTATTCGCGGGCAGACAGTATGTTACACCCAGCATCAATTGGTCAAGCAATAGCTAAGGAAGGAATATAACATGGCAATATTTGGTGGATTCAACATTACCAAAAGAAGACCAGATACATCCTCGATGGATCAAGCATTGAGGCTGTACCACAATTATAAAAGCAATAAGGCCAATAATGAAGCAGCTATTGAGCGTGAACGGATTAAGGCTGAAGCCGAATTGAGGAAGGCATTATTGCGTGCTGAAGCAGATGCAGCCAAAGCCGCAGCGAAAGCAGGGGACAAAGGTAAGCTTGATCCTACAAAGTTTGTACAGAGCTTGATGGCCAATTACCCTGGTATGACAAAGGATGAGGCAATAGGCTTGTATGGGCAGTTGCTTAGTGGTAGTACAATGACCTCTAATGACAATTGGTGGGAGAATCGTGATCGTGGTGGACGTGTTGGCAACGGCGACGCGATGGAGGACATTAGCAAGGGTAAGTCCCGTGATAAAGCAGAACCACAGGTAGACTTCACCGAATGGAAGCGTAATAGAATTAAGAAGCTCACCAAAGTTGCAGTTAGTGGTAAGACTAATCCCTACGAATTCCAAGATGAGGAAGGTAAGACAGTAGTGTTGTCACAATCCGCTTATAACGACGCTATGAAGAATGGCACCGAGGGGAAGGTGTATGTACCGGCGCAGGGACGCTTTATGACCGAAGCCGAAGCCGAAGGATGGGCAAAGCGTGTTGCAAGGGCAAGTAATAAGATTAAGCCTACCATAAGCGGAGTTGATGATGGCAGTACTAATGATGGCTCTAATACTAATATGGATGGCAGTCAGAATGAAGCTATAACCTTTGACTTTGCACCACGTGCAAACGAATCTAAGGCAGCCTATGCGGAGCGTATGCGCTTGCAGAGAGAAGCATTGAAGATTGGTGCTACCTCTGAACGAGATGAAGCTAAGCTTAATTCTGAATTGAAGAAGGCCAATACGAAGTTCGAGTTGGACATGAGGAAGGCTGGATTGTACAAAGCATCTAAACTTCCAAATGGCGAGCTTGTATTGAGCGTTAATCCTCTGGGCGTATTTAGTGAGTCCACCACATGGGTACGTAAGGACACCGCAGGTAATTTGTATGAGTCTGACATAACTGACAAGCAAACCGAGATGAAGAAGGCGTATGACCTCTGGCGTGAAGCTAATCTAATCAAACCAAGGGAAGATAGAGCTAAAGAAGCAAAGGATGAAAAAGATGAGGTAAAGGATGAAGAAGCCTTACGCCGTGAAGCGGTTAATTGGTATACCTCTAATGAAGCTAATAAGAAGAAGCTTATAGAACGTTATGACAATGAATATGCTAAGTTTGCTACTAATTGGAATAAAGGCAGAACCTATACTCCAGTTAGAGATTGGCAGAATGTAGTTGATGTAGATGACACCTTCAAACGGTTTACTAGGGAATACCATAATGCAATGCGTGACCCATTACAAAATCAGCAAGAAGTGGTTGACAAGTACAAGCAACTCTACCCTGGTTTGTTTGATTATGCCAGTAAGATAAAAGACACTACCATACTTAGTGAGTACGAACGTGTTGGCAGGTTAAGTAATAACTATACAACTACCAAAGCTGCTCCCTCCAGAGATATATGGTATAAACACGCTAAACTAATAGACCTGTCAGCTAAAGATAGACCAGCAGACGAAGTAATTAAAGAACGTATTGAAGAACGTAAAAAGCTACTCGGTAAATCTATAGAAGCACCAGAGAGAGATGCAACACCTGAGAAAGTTAATACTAAATCTAATACTAATACTAACCCTAACCTCAATGAAGATGAAGAAGACTTATTAAAACTAATGGAAGCCGAAGGCTGGGGCAACCTGTAGAAAGTAAAAGGAAGATATGAAGTACTCTGAACTAACACCACTCTATAATAAAGTTAAATCTAAAAATAATCGTACAGAAGCTGATCATGCAATTATACAACTATATGATAAGTATTTATATGAGTATCATTCGGAGTACACACCTAAAGGGCGTAAGCGATTCCTCAATCATGTATTGTTTGGCGTTGAAGACCACGACGCTGCACACCTCGCTGATAAGTTAGATATACCTAATGTAGATGATGGTGTTATTAATAAGATTAAAGATGATTACACTAAAGCATTAAATGAAGGTAAGATTGGTACTGAAGCCTCGCCTAAACTTGAAGCTGTTAAATCGGTAGTAGCAGACTTGGGAAGCCCTATTGCACATGTTACGGGAGATGTACTCAATCTATTGAGTATACCACAATCCGCTTTAGTGGGTTTAATGGAAGGCGTAATTAGCAATCCAGAGGGTAACTTCTTTGGCAATCTTGCGCGTGGTATGGTTGGTTTAGTTGCAGGTGCGACTACTCCCGTTGTGAAGTTATTGGATAACTTCAATCCAAGCGAGAAGGAGCTAACAGACCTATATAATGGATTCATGCAGAAGGTTGGTGCAGCAGGATTGAGTGAAGATTGGAAGGGTGGATATTTACCGTCAGAGTTAGTCAAGAAGTTTGGAGCAGACCCTGGCTTTTGGGCAGCCTTAACGATGGATGTCTTAGCCGATCCAATCATTATGCAGGGAGCCATTAGTAAAGCGCGTATGGCAGGACGAGTCGGTAGTAGCAAGGCCATATTGATGTCCCTCGATAATGTTGTAAAGAACCTCGAAGGCAGCAAGATTGCAAAGCTAAAAGAGATTGACAACACAGCGACAACCCTACGGAAACAGATTGAAACCACCGAACAGGCAATAGAAGCCTCGAAGCAAGCGCGTAAGTTCGACGATGCAAAGCAGCTTGAGTCCACCCTCGACGAAAGTAAGAGGAAGTTAGAGGAAGTACTCAAACCAGTAAAGGACATTGAGGTCAAGCAGGAAAAGGTAGCGGAGGTGGGCAGGAAGTTAGACGAATTGATAGTGAGTGAACCAAGTGCAGAGCGTAGTGGCAAGATTGTTGAGGAAGCCAAGAAGATTGACCTGCCAGAGGACGCAACGAAGGTAATCACCAGGGAAGCAGTTAGAACTAAAACCACCACAGGTGAAATGCTAAAGGCAGTTGATAATACTATTGCAGCCTATAACGAGGGAATAAGTGAAGTTGGAAGGATACCTCTAACAGGTATGAAGAAGTTGATGACAGCACTATTAGATACTAACATTGGTAAAACCGTTAGTAGTGCAATGCCATTCTATCGTAATCCCTCTGCGAGAGCTTTAGCAGAGGAATTAAGTAGAGCCTACGAACAAGGTAAGCAAGTAGCTGGTAAAGCAGATGAGTTAGAAGCATTAAGTAAAGAGATTGATAAGTTAAAGGATTCTATTAGTGAATTAATGAAGCGACAGGAAGAAGTTAGACAGTCAGAGGAAGAATTACATAAACATTATGGTGTAAAGACTACTATGCAACGACATACACCTTCTACTCAATCTTCATTTGCACAGCAAGCTAAGGACGCAGAAGATGAATTTAATTTTAAAACTGAGAGGCTCACACAACTTGAAAATGACTACAATAGATTAAATAACTACATCTATAAAGAAGTACTACAGGAGTTTGTGAAGGCACATCCTGAATTAAGTGAAGATATTATTGCAAGGTTAACGGCAGTTACAAATCCAAAGGTAACAGCCTACATTAAAGCAGCTTCTAATCGATTGGTTGAATTAAGGCAGTCCTTAAAGACGTTAAGAGAGAATGATGCAAAGGGATTATTAAGGGCAGCCCGTGATGAAAGTATTAGTAAGATTAAAAATCTAACAAACGACCTAACTACTTCAGGTGATTTATTTGACAGCCTACATCTACCTAAGATGGACTATGAGGCATTAGATAAGTATATAACTAACCTCGAACAGCTAATTGATAGATTCGACCTCGACGAACTACAAGGCGCGATTGAAGGGTTAAATGCTTTAGCAGGTGATGGTATTGCTAAGAACTTCGATCGTATTACACCACAGCACCTCGGTAGAATTATACGCACGGTGGGTGAATTCGATAGGGCACATGAATTCATCCATCAGAATAGTAAGCTATTAAAAGAATTAAAACTACAAATTGATAGTATGCTCGATGTTGCTAAGAAGGCGGTTAATCCTAAGTATAAGGAATTAGTAGCTGAATTAGATGCATTAGTTAAAAATGTAAATGTATTAGCGGAGCCTCTTGCAACACCTACAAGTGTATATCCACATGGTATGCTACATCTCAAGAACGAGAAGTTAGGAATGTTCCTTGCTCTAACCGATATGAACCTTCCTAAACCATTCCGACCGATGGGTGAAGTTGTACCCGATAAGGTTAGGGTTGTGCATTTGATTGTACCAACGGACGACGGATTAGAGGTTAAGAAGTACATAGGTAGATCGCAGATTGATAACGAATATGGTAGAATGAATTACACCTACGATACCAAGACCGGTAAGATGCGCAGCTTTGGCTGGTGGATACCAGCAGATGCAGAGGGAACGAAGCTTGTAAAAGAGTTGGAAGCGTTGAATGGAAGCTTATATAAGCAGATTAGAGGTGTGTTTGGTGAGTCTACATTCGGGAAGACATTAAATCAGATCGATAGTGTGATAGTACGATTGGCACTCAGCCCACTTGGATCGTGGGCATGGGCAGCTTCACATGCACTCGGTAGTCCATTACGGCGATTCTACACCTTCAGTGTGTACCACACCCAAAACCTTATAGGCAACCTTATTAATAGTCTTGTGGACCCAGCAATTGCACGCAATCCCATACGATTTGCTAAGTCCCTACACAGATGGGCGAAGATAATTGATGATGCAGCGAAGGTGGAAGCCGAGCTTGCAAAGGGTGTAAAACTCGAGGAAATAGATGTAGCGTTACGCAATAGCTATAAGTTGTACCTCGAACGGAGTACGAAGATTGGAAGTGGTATTAATAAGTCCATAACCGATGCACTGCGACGTAATAGGGATGACTTTGTAAAAGAACTAACGGACAGAAAAGGCAAGGTGGTAGGGCAGACCATAAGCAGAGGTGACGATGCAAAATGGTGGGCTTGGACTAAAGATAAAGCCAGTAGACTTACTTCCGTATCGGTAGAGATTGGCAGCGTACAGGACTTCGTTTTCCGAGCGGCAGCCTACGACGTGATTGGTGATGCCCAGAAGGTGTACAAACTACTCGGGCACATGAGCGCACGGACCCCGTTGGAGATTCATTCACAATCCTTCCTCAAGTTTTTGCCGTGGATACGCTACAATATGTACCATTGGCTCGACAGTATAGCAGCTAACCCTACGTATGTGAGATTTTGGAAGTCGATGCACGATGCGATAGAACGCGACGACAGCCAAGAAACGGGATATGATAGTGCTACAATCGACGATAGGAAGATGGGTGTTGATGTTGGTAGATACATCACGGTAAGCTCGGTAGACGATCCAATAAAAGTGGTTACGACACCATTTGAAGCAGCCTATAACAAATTGAAGAAGTCCCCTAAATCGGTATCACTACCCTATACAGGTGTAATCCGCGAACTAATATCCTTCACAGGTGACCTTGGTAAAGCATTTGATCGTGGAATAAAAGCCGTACCTTTACGATTGCTTGCTACTTTTGCCAAGCGCGTTAGACCTCTGAGGGAATTACTAACCGATCTTGACGAAGCATACAAGCAATCCAATATTGGCAAGATGGATGTAGATGTCTGGCTCGGTAAGCTTACCGAGCGTATTAGTGGTGTACCGGTACGGCATAGAGGCGCAACAATATATTGGTTGATAAAGTCTCTCGAGAAGTCAGACGCGAGCAGGGGCAGAGGTGAACAGAAGTATGGTGATGTGATTAGAAGATTGAAGCTCGACTATCACGACGCAATACAGGACTACCTCAATAAAGCAAAAGCAGGAGCATTGGAAGGCTACTTTGATGATGCAGATTGAATTGAATGACCTTATGAAGTCCGACCGTGAGCACCTATACATTTCACTGTGGTGTCATTTTGCAGGGGATTCTGCGCGATGCAAGGAATGGCTCTTGAAGATGGGAGCAACTACCGAGCAGGTAAAGGAGTTCACAATCTGGAGTCGCGACGCAAAGGATTGGTATAGGCAAGCCTTGAAGACGCTGTTGACACGGGATGTAGTTAGAATACTCAATCAAATTATGCAATCAGGTACAGATCCTAATAAGTTAAGGGCTATTGACCTCGTACTAAAATACTACGGCAAAGAGTCCGAAGGCGACGACATCACTACCTTTTTGCGCGAGCTACAAGGCAGGGCTAAATGATAGATGAGCTACGAGCATACCTCGACGACTTCTACCAGTTTTGCCAGCTTCTAAATCCCCTATGGGGCAGGGGCAAACTCGCACGGATACACAAGCGCATGTGCAAATTCCTACAGAAGGCAAGTAAGCGCAAGCTTATACTTGCCTTCAGAGGAAGCCACAAAAGTACAATTCTACAGATGTACCTAATATGGAGGATTCTTAACAACCTCAACATAAGCATATTGCGTACAAGCAGTACCAAGCCTTTGTCAGACAGCTTTGTGTCAGAGTTGAAGCACATATTTGAGGCAGTACCCTTCCTAAGACCATTGGTGTCAGATGATTGCTGGCGTTCTGATGAATTCACCATACAGTACAGAAGTACCTACAGCAAAGACCCTACACTTATGTCAGGTAGTATTGGTACTAATGTTGTTGGTCGTCATCCACAGCTTATAGTGTGTGATGATCCAGTTGACCTCGACAACAGCAGAACAGACGGCCAGAGGGAAAAAGTAGCGCAATGGTTGAAGTCCCTTGAATCTTTAGCCGGACCACAGGGGGAAATTATAGTTGTTGGCACCCGTTGGCATAGGGAAGATGTATATGGCCAATTGATTAGTAGTGGTAAGTATGAGGTATTAACAATCCCCGCAGAGGAAGAAGGCAAACCAGCATGGGGTACGGAGTACCCCATTCGGGTCCTGCAAGACATTAAAGCCATACAAGGTGAATTGATGTACTCGATGCAATATCTATTGGACGCAGCACCTGAGCAATTGGCAACCTTTAAGACATTGCCCACGATTGAGGAAGTACCTTTGTTGTCAGCCCGTAAGGTATTTGTAGATTTCTCGTGGGGCGCGGACGGTGATTATGCCGTTGCTATTCTTGCAGGAGTTACACCAGACGGACGGCTTATATTGCTTGATGCTATAATGAGCAATAGGCACAGCCCAGAACGCTTAGTAGAATCTATTAATGAGCTTGCAGGGACAGCGAGCATCAAGATTGATGCAAGCGCGATGACACCCTTAAGTCAGACGTTAGGGAACGCAGTTGCCCGTTGGAGTACGCTTGCCAATAAAGGCTCCAAAGAGGGAAGAATAATGAAGATGCAACTTGCGTGGAATTCAGGGCGCATACTAATCTTAGCAAGCAATAAGGACAAGTTCAGACATTTGGAGCAGGAGCGGTACGACTGGGACTTTGCAAGGGAATATGATGATGCTTTGGATTGCGTCAGTTATGCTTATTCAGACTTGGTGAAGTAGCTCAGTTGGACAGAGCATCGGAAGGATAATCAGCGGGGTACGTTGTACCCCAAAATCCTAAAATGTACCCCATAATAATTAAGGCCACCTCGCTTGAGATGGCCTTTATTCCTTGGTA
>CAZNBY010000019.1:0-14373 GCA_964571525.1 uncultured Planctomycetota bacterium | reverse complement strand
GCGGCGCAGGGATTCGAACCCCGGACACGCGGATTATGATTCCGCTGCTCTGACCGACTGAGCTACGCCGCCGAATGTGTGAATTGTAACCGCCGTCACTCGAATTTCAAGTTTTCGCTGTCAAGGCTCTGAAGTAAGGTGCAGTTTTATCCCCTAAACGCTATTATAACCACATACACCGCATACACACCGAAAAGCCCCGCGCCCCCTCGCCGCGTAAGCCGTCCTGACATGCACAGTGGCCATAAAAGAACCGTTATGCAAAGAAGAAACGGCATATCGAGCTTAATCGCGCTCTGAGAGCACTGTATCGGCATGATAAGAGCAACAAGTCCCAGCACAAAGAACACATTGAACACATTCGAGCCTAACACATTACCCAACGATATATCAGAATTGCCGCGCATCGCCGCAACTACCGATGTTGCAAGCTCGGGCAGCGAGGTGCCCACCGCCACAATTGTAAGGCCGATAAAGAACTCTGACATCCCCATTCTTTCAGCGAGCATCACCGCGCCCTTTACAAACAACTCTGAACCCGCATACAGCGCGACTATGCCTCCTACGATGAATGCCCACTCCATCCACTTTTTGCGCAATATTCCCACGCCATCGTCGTGCTTTTCGGCCTTGCCGAACTTGAAGCAATATAGCAGGAAGCAAACAAATCCGCACAGATAGATAATCGCATCGAGCCTTCCCACAACGCCGTCTGCGATCGTCGCCCACAGGATGATTCCGCTGATTGCCACAATCGGAATATCGTACTTAAGCGTATTTTTGTGTACGGAAACAGGCCTTGCCATTGCAGAAAGGCCCAACACCAGCCCTATGTTGGCTATGTTAGAGCCTATTATGTTACCGAGCGATATATCAGTGTTGCCCTTGATCTGTGCTGCAAGCGAGATAAAAAGCTCCGGCGCCGATGTGCCCATCGAGACGATAGTAAGGCCGACAACCATCATCGTTACGCCCTTGCGCAAAGCGAATGATGCAGAGCCTTTTACAAGAAAATCGCCTCCGAAGAACAGCAGAATCGTGCCGAGTGTCAGAAGCAGAAAGATCGTCAACATCAATACTGTCCCAATGCTGTGTTGTGATGCGCGAAATTACGCAATGGGCATATTATACCGAATTATGTGGGTACCGGCAAATTGAAAGACTCGCAGGATGCATGTGGAGCGTGCTATCCTCTAATCGCTATGACGAACACATAGACTGCATACACAGCGCAGAGCATCAGTCCACCCCGTCGGGTGAGCCGCCCCGACATGCACAATGGCCAAAGGATGAAAGATAAGCAAAGCAGCAGGGGCATATCGAACGTCAGCGCGCTCGCTGCACCCTGTATGGGCATAATCAGACCGACAAGACCAAGAATAAAGAACACATTGAACACATTTGAGCCTAACACATTGCCAAGCGATATATCAGAATTGCCGCGCATAGCCGCAACAACCGATGTGGCAAGCTCGGGCAGCGAGGTGCCCACCGCCACGATTGTAAGGCCGATGAAAAACTCTGACATGCCGATCCTCTGCGCAAGCTTAACCGCACCGGCAATAAACATCTCAGAACCGGCATACAGCACCGCGATACCGCCGATTATGAAAACCCATTCCATCCATGTTTTTCTAAGTATGCCGACCTCGCCATCCTGCTTTTCCGTCTTGCTTGCCATAAAGCAATAAGCCAGAAAGGCAGCGAAGGTGATAAGGAGGATTACAGAGTCGAATCTGCTGATAACACCGTCCGCAAGCACTGCCCAGAGGAGAATAGTGCTTAATGCAACGAATGCCATGTCAAATTTCAGCGTGTTTCTGCTTACAGAAATGGGGCGCGTAATCGCCGATATACCCAATACAAGGCCGATGTTGGCGATGTTTGAGCCTATTATGTTACCGAGTGATATGTCTGTATTGCCTTTAATCTGCGCAGCAAGTGAGACGAAAAGCTCGGGCGCGGATGTGCCCATAGAGACAATGGTCAAGCCGACGACCATCATCGCAACGCCCTTGCGCAACGCGAAGGATGCCGCGCCTTTTACAAGAAAATCACCACCGAAAAACAGAAACAGAGTGCCGATCGCAAGGAGCAGGAAGATGGTCAACACTTCTTCGTTCCTATGAGAAGGTGATGCGCGATGCCGCGCAGTGGGATGAATTATAGCTGGCTTAACGGGGTGGGCAATGCGAAAGGAAAAGGTTATTGCGTCGAGGGGAGTATTCTCGTCGCCAGCGATACAGATATGTTCTTCGACTTCGATGTGCGAGAGAAGACCAGAAATCCCTTTTCGGTAACATCAAGGCTTTCGAGTTTTATCTCAATATCAACGGGTTGTCCGTTTGCGGGGATGTTCGAGCGAACCTGCGCAATCAGGTTGTTGAAGACATCTCCAATATCAAGTGCCTCTGTCGAAAGCGGTCGCTTTGAGGTGACTTCAGCCTGTTTCTCATTGGCGGTAGGCTCATCGTCGAAGGAGCGGTTTTTAAGTAGGTTAAACCGTGGGCTTTTTTGTGTGAACCCTGACATCCAGATCCACCTTTCCTTCGAGTGATAGCTCGATAGAGCCATCAGGGGTTACTTGAAGGTAATCTCTGTTCGGGGAGACACGGAGCTTTATCGAAAAACCAACCGGCCCAGTTATCAAGGCGGCGGCATTGTCGCCTATTGCGCTTGCACTGCGGCATGAAAGTCGCGAAAACGACTTCTGAAGGCTCTCTAAGATGTCCTCCACATTGCCATTGAACTCGGTGCCGTTAGTGTTTTGAAGGTCATTCGACATTGTACTGCTCCTTACAAACCGCAGGTGTTCATTGTACAGCAATTAAGTGTGTCGTCAAGCTTAATTCACGCGTTGTACATCGGCTTTGTCAGAAGAGCATCATACCGAAGGCATAAACCATTCCAACAACAAATCCGCCCAAAAAGCAGAAGCCCTCGCTTCGCCTTGCGGTTTCGTTCTGTGCAAGAACTGCGGTTTCATCAAGACCTATCCGCGCGATCACAAACGGCACCCCCCAACAAAGAGCGGGGAGAAGGATGGCGTCAATGCGTCCCCAGATGAAACCGTTGTACGGCTGATTAAACACCATTGCGCAAATCGCATGTCCCCATACTGCGCCGGTTATCGCCGCGCCAAGGTGTTCAAAATAGAGTGCGATTCTTCGCCATTTCGACATAATAAACGGGGGGAGCGTTTGCTCCCCCCAATCGTCTTTCTATCAGCTCTTTTTATACCGGAAGACCGGTTTGCGAGATGCGCGTACCTCGTCGAGCTTGCCGACCGGCGTTGTGTTGGGCGCGTCAAGCACCACAGCGGAATTTGTCTCGATCTCATCGGCGATCTTGAACATCGTCTCAATGAACGAGTCGAGAGTTTCGAGCGACTCTGTCTCGGTAGGTTCTATCATCATCGCCTCGTGCACTATCAGCGGGAAGTACACTGTGGGCGGATGGTAGCCGTAATCGAGCAAGCGCTTCGCGATGTTGAGCGTCTTAACGCCCTTTGCAGCCTTATCAGAATTGTCGAGCACGAACTCGTGCATGCAGATTCGATCGTAAGCCACATTGAAGCGAGTTTTCAGACGGGCAAGCATGTAGTTGGCGTTAAGCACTGCATCCTGTGATACGGTTTTCAGCCCAGTGCCGCCATGCATCATGATGTAGACAAACGCCCTTAGCACGATACCGAAGTTGCCATAGAACGGCATGATCGGGCCAATCGAAAGCGGGCGGTTGCGGTCGAGGAAGTAATGGCCGTCGCGCAACTCAACAGTGGGAGTCGGCAGGAAGGGTACAAGCTTCTCGTTGACAGCGACTGGGCCGGAACCCGGACCGCCTCCACCGTGAGGAGTTGAGAAGGTCTTGTGCAGGTTGAAGTGCATCACATCAAAGCCCATGTCTCCAGGGCGACAATAGCCCATCACAGCGTTGAGGTTTGCGCCGTCGTAATAGAGCAGGGCGTCAACCTCGTGAAGGCGTTCGGCTATCTCGATTATGTTCTCCTCGAACAGACCGAGTGTGCTGGGGTTGGTCAGCATTATGCCAGCAACATCATCGGCGACTGCGGCGCGGAATGCGTCCATGTCAACATTGCCGTTCGCGTCGCCCCTTATCTCGACAACTTCGAAACCGGCAAGTGCAGCACTTGCAGGATTTGTGCCGTGCGCAGACTCGGGTATGAGCATCTTGCGCTTTTTGTCGCCGTTGCCCTTGTGCTTGTGATATGCCTTAATCAGCATTATGCCGGTCAACTCGCCGTGCGCGCCAGCGGCTGGCTGAAGCGTAGCGCGAGCAAATCCTGATACCTCACAAAGCCATTTTTCGACGCTGTACAACACTTCAAGGCAACCCTGTGCCATGGACTCGGGCGCGAGCGGGTGTATCGAGCCGAAGTTATAGCGCTCAGTGGCTTCCTCATTTATCTTGGGGTTGTACTTCATCGTGCACGAGCCTAACGGATAAAATCCAGTGTCAACGCCGAAGTTCCTGCGAGAAAGCGCGGTGAAATGGCGCACAACATCAATTTCCGAAAGCTCGGGCAGCTCAGCGGGCTTCTGGCGGAGCAGGTTCGCGCCAAGAGCCTTATGCTCGTCAATCTTAGGAACATCGAGCACGGGAAGGCGAACGCCTCTGCGCCCGGGTCTGCTGTTTTCAAACATCAGGTTCATAACACCCTCCCCAGCGCGTTCGCGTAAGCATCAATTTGCTCGCGCGTGTTCATTTCGGTCGCGCAGACAAGCAGGCAGTTCTTCATGTCGGGGAAGTAGTTGCCGAGTGGCAGACCAGCAATAATTTTGTGCTCGAAGGCGAGCTTATGCGCGACGGCATCTGCATCGCAGGGCAGGGTTAGCACAAACTCGTTAAAAGTAGGCGCCTGCCACTTGACCGAAACGCCCTTTACAGCCGAAAGAGCGCTCTTTGCATATTCAGCCTTCGACAGGTTCGTCTGCGCAAGCTCTATCATTCCCTGCTTGCCCATCAAGCCAAGGTACACGCAAGCGGTAAGGGCTATAAGTCCCTGATTGGTGCAGATGTTTGATGTTGCTTTTGCTCGGCGAATGTGTTGTTCGCGTGTCTGAAGAGTCATCACGAAACCGCGCTGATTGTTCTTGTCAACCGTCTCTGAGATAATGCGGCCGGGCATCTGGCGCACATGCTCTTCACGAGCGGTTAGGAATCCAATATAGGGGCCGCCGAAGAACATCGGGCTACCCAAGGGCTGGCCTTCACCAACGGCAATATCTGCTCCCATTTCGGCGGGGGTCTTCAATAATGTCGCGGCGACAGGATTGACCGACATGATGAACAGCGCACCGGCCTTGTGTGCGGCTTCGGCAAGCTGTGTGAAGTCTTGAACGATACCGAAAAAGTTCGGGTTCTGCACAATTACGCCCGCTGTGTCAGCATCGAGCATGGACTTTATCGCATCGAAGTCGGTGCGGCCGTCCTTGTGCTTAACGACTATGAAGTCGAGTTCAAGGTTGCCCGAATAGGTCTGCAGCACAGAACGATAAATCGGGTTGACGCTTTCGTCAACCAATACCTTTGCGCGGAGCTTTGTCGCGCGCATCGCCATGATTGCAGCCTCATAGAGCGCGGTCGCGCCGTCGTACATTGAGGCATTGGACACATCAAGGCCGGTTAGTTCGCACATCATGGTCTGATATTCGAATATGGCCTGAAGCGTCCCTTGGCTTATTTCCGGCTGATAGGGTGTGTATGCCGTGTAGAACTCGCCGCGCTTAATCATGTAGTTGATTGCGGCAGGCACAAAATGGTTGTAAGAACCTGCGCCCAAGAACAGCGAACAACCCTTGTCGCAGTTACCAGCCGCAATTCGCGAAAGCTCGCGGCGAATCTCGACCTCTGACATCGGGCCGGGGATATCCATCTTCGGAGCCTTGATGGACTTGGGGATGTCCTTGAAAAGCTCCGAAACATCAGAAACGCCGATCGCATCAAGCATCTTGCGACGCTCTGCGTCGGTATGTGGATTGTAGATCATTATGCCTCCGTTATTCGGAGATGGACTTGCCGTAAGCCTCCGCGTCCATCAGTTTTGACAGCTCTTCGGGGTTCGACATTTGTACTTTAATCATCCAAGCATTTTCATACGGGCTTGCGTTGACAGTCTCGGGCGCGTCGTTAAGCTCCGAGTTGACCTCAACTATCTTGCCGGAAACCGGGCTGTAAATATCAGACGCGGTCTTAACAGATTCAACCGTGCCGAAAGGCGAGCCGGCTTCTATCTCTGTTCCTGCCTCGGGAAGCTCGACGAAAACGATATCGCCAAGCTCGTGCTGTGCGTGGTCTGAAATGCCGATTACGGCTATGTCGCCGTCAACCAGCACCCATTCGTGGCTTGCTGTGTACATGCGGTCATTGAGTATCATATATCTCTCCTTTCAAAGGCTGTTATTGTAGGGGCGCAATACCTTCTCAGACGCCCATTGCTCGCTTTCGCGATATTCAGAGCGTAATGTGAAACGGCGGATAGAATTGTAGCAATAGGCCGTATCGTTTCAATTAAAAGCTGAACCCTTTCAGCCGAATAATCCTCGGCTTGTGCCTCCATTTTCTTGCTTATTGCCTACGATGCGGTATATTATGAAAAATCCCATAACACGGCGTCGAATGATAGAACGAAGCAACCTTGATGACAACGATCTGATTATGAGTTACCTTGCCGGCGACGGCGAGGCGCTCAACGAGCTTGTCCGCCGCTACCAAAAGGAGGCGGTGCGCGTTGCTTATTCTGTCTTAGGCAACGAAGATGATGCCTTTGACGCAACACAAGATGCATTCATCAAGGTATTTAAAAGCCTCGAACGATTTGGCGGTCGCTCTAAATTCTCAACTTGGCTCTATCGAATCGTCTATAACGCGGCCATTGACATCGGTCGTCGAAAGAGAAGGCTCGTGCAGCATAAGGATATTGACGACGGCGAGCTTGAACTTGAGGCAGATAGCGATCGGGTCGGCTCTGGCGGGCCTGATGAGAACATGCTCCGCAATGAACGCGAGCAGGTTGTCCGCAAATGCATGGCGCAACTTCCATACAAATACGCGGTCGTTATAAAGCTGCGCGACATCGAGGGATTCAGCTACAACGAGATCGCAGAAATCCTCGGCACATCGCGCGGAAACATAATGAGCCGTCTTTATTATGGAAGAGACAAATTGCGCCGTCTAATAAGTGAAGAGCTTGGGGAACCATGAAGAACAAAAGCACAGAAGAACTCATAAGCATGCTCGGGCCTTATCTCGACGGAGAGCTTTCGCCGTACGAGATGTTCGAGATGCGCGAAGCGCTTAAAAGCGATGCAAAGCTCCAGTCGGAGTATAACGCACTGCTTAGTCTGCGTGAGGATCTTCGTGCAAGCTGCCAGCCCCGCATAAGCGAAAAGCGCTTTGAGGGCTTGGCCGCTGCCGTCGCAAAAGGTGTAGCACAGAAGGGCAATGCAGACGAAATCGTCGAGCTTCCAACGCAAACAGTCAGCGCAAAGTTCAGAATCGCTGTTGGTGTCGTTGCCGCAATTGTGCTCGTGGTGCTGTTGTCGTTTGGCTACGGATTCACCCGTGGCGTTAAGTCTGCCGGTAGCGTAAAGGTTAACGAAATTGAGGTCGAAGACGGTTCTGCCGTAAAGGTGATTTCACCGGAAGGGGCTAACTACAGCGTCATACGCGTTACCCGCAAGAAGGCGGGCAATGTCGTCATCAACGAGGTGGAAACTGCTGATGGGTTCGATTACGGTGTTGAGGTTGACCCCGAGTCAGGCAACACTACAATACGATTGATTGAGAACAAGTGAGGGAGAAGTGCGAAAAATCACTGTAATATTGGTTCTGTTCGCGTTCGTGCTTTGCGTCGCGACATCTGGAGAGGCCGAGACGAAGAAGATCACAAAGGCCAACTTCAATGTGCGCGCCGTACATGCCACGAAGACCGACAAGGAGTCTGTGGCGGATGAGCTTAAAGACATTGCCTCAGCGCTTAAGAACTCAACGACCTTGAACACTTTCAAGCAGTTAGAGGCCTTTAACTGCTCGGTTGATATCGGTGATGAATCAGAGTTCAAGATAACACCTGATAGCCTAACTCTCAAGCTAAATCCCACAAAGGTCGAAAAAGACACCGTGAAGGGCAGCGTCAGCGTCATTAAGCTCAAGGGAAAAGAGCACAGCGTGCTTGTAAAGGCAAACATTTCTGTAAAGGTTGATGGCGTGCTTTGCATCGTCTCCTCAACAAACTACGAGGGCGGCGAGCTTATCATCGCTATAAAACTGACAAGTCTCGAATAAACCCCTCCTTTCGCTCATCTTAAAAGGCCCTTCGGGGCCTTTTTTTGTGCCCGGGTACGCCTGAGTCTTCTTTACTTCATATTGCTTCACACTAAGCAATTCCCCCGTTCGCAGGCTGCTTTCTTGTGCCTTCCATACCATCTGATACAATGTCATCGCTCAATTTACACACATTATTAAGAGAGAATGACAATGCAGCAAGACAACACATGGCGCGATTTCTTCGCTTATCACGCTGACTCCTACGAAGAGAACTGCTTCACAAAGAACACGATGAACGAAATCGAGTTCCTGCTCGACGAACTGAAGATTCAGCACGGAGCCTCGATACTTGATGTAGGCTGCGGTACCGGCAGGCATTCTATTCAGCTCGCAAAGCGCGGTTACAAGGTAACCGGTCTCGACCTTTCGCCCGATATGCTAAGAAAGGCAAAAGAGGCAGCGCAGAGGGAATGCGTCTCTATCGAATTCGTCAATGCGGATGCGAAGCACTTCTCGTTTGCCAAGAAATTCGACGCTGCAATCTGCCTGTGCGAAGGCGCATTTGGGCTGCTCAGCCAGACCGATGACCCAATAGAGCAACCTTTCGCGATTCTTAAGAACATCTCCAACAGCCTCAAGCCAAGCGCTAAAGCTCTGCTTACGGTGCTCAACGCTCACTCGATGATCCGCAGATATTCAAACGACGATGTATCGGCAGGCCGTTTCGATCCGATAACTTGTGTCGAAACAACCTCTGCCGCGCCTATGGAAGGCAAACCGGCGTTTATAATGCGCGAACGGGCGTTTGTGCCAAACGAGTTGATGCTACTCTGCCGTCTTGCCGGGCTTAAGCCTTTGCACTTCTGGGGCGGCACGGCGGGTAACTGGGGAAGGCGAGCGATTGACCTCGACGAGATCGAGATCATGTTCGTTGCGCAAAAGCCCGCCTAACTGCTGCTCATGGATTGGTTTTTCACAAGCAATAATCGGGAAGACTCGCAGTTTGTTTTGGTTTTTGTGGTATGTTCCGGCGCACCCAACGAGGTGAAGCATGCAAATGTCTAACACTCTGTATGTGACGAATCGCGACGATTGGCGAAAGTGGCTGTCACAGCACTTTGATACCCAAAGCGAAATCTGGCTCATTTTCTATAAAAAGCACAGCGGTAAACCCCGGTTGCCTTACGATGATGCAGTTGAGGAGGCTCTTTGTTACGGCTGGATAGACAGCGTCATACAGCGCATTGATGATGAAAAGTACGCGCAGAAGTTTTCACCGCGCAGGTCGGGCAGCAGATGGTCGGATTTGAACAAGCGCAGGGTCGCAAAGATGATCAGGGAAGGGCGAATGACCGAGGCGGGTCTGGCGAAGATAGACTTCGCGCAGAGCGAAACAGAAACCCAGACCGAACCACCAGTGCGAACAAAGCGCGAACCGCTCGAAACACCCGACTTCATGGTTGACGCATTTCAGGCAGAGCCTCAAGCATGGCAGGATTATCAGGCGCTGCCTCCATCCCATCGTCGCAACTATATATTATGGATTTCGAGCGCAAAACGACCTGAGACGCGCGCCAAGCGAATCAGCGAGGCAATCGCCATGCTCCTGCGGGGTGAAAAACTCGGCATGAAGTGAGAACTCGCACGGAAATGGCACTTCATGCTATTCTGCACCCACTCTTTCAGCGTCTTCTAACTCCTTCCGTCTGTACAAATGCAAGTCTGTCAAAGCGATGCTCGCGAAAAAGTAATGATCCACGGTGCAAACAATGGAATTGTGTAAATTGGCCATGTCACAAGACTACATGTGCTGGGGCGTGTCACCTCATGCATTCTATGAAATGCTCGGCAATACGCTCCTGAAGTGATTCAGTTAGAAATCCGTTCTCTGGTGCACCAATGATCGTCTCAAAACATGACACCTTCCCATACGTTTTATGACCATTGAAAAAATCAGCACTCTGCGAAAGCGGGATCATCTTGAAGTTGTCTCGGTGCAATGTTAGTATATCTGGCCAGTGTCTCATTTTCGGATTCATAATGTTCGTGATATCAAGCACTTCCCTCTGATTGTCGGTTGTACCCCAAAGAATCTTGCTAACGGGAGTATCGTTTTCCTCGAACAGTCCGTTTTCAACATAGTACTTATGAAGAGCTTGAAGATCGGTGATCGCATCCAGCGTGCATACCGTGGAAACATAATCCGAGTATACAGCGTGTGGTCGCTCGGGTCCTCCATCAAGTGGCTCAAAGCGTGGGGATCGTCCAAGAAGCAGAGCAAGATAACCGCCAAATCCTCTTCCGAAAGCTCCAGGTTGTCCGCGGAATTTTTGATTCTCCATCCTCATCTTATCGAGCCACCTTACTGCGGCTTTGCAGTCGAAGATTTGTCTGGGGAATGGGGCGACTTTCAATCCGGTATAACGAACCTTTGCAACTGCGAAACCGTACTTCAGAAAAAACAATCCGAAATCCCTGTCGGGAGGTTCATTGTCTTTTCCCCTGATGTACCAAGAATCGTCATCCAGTACAATTATGATGGGGATTCTCTTTTCAGAAATCTCGGGAACATACAGGTCGAGACTAAGATCTCCGTTCTCCATGGAGGCGTAAACTTGGTTCTCAATCTTCCTGCAACCATTGGGCATGTTGTCGTAAGTGATTTTCGAATACTCGTTACTCATGTGATTGTCGAAAAAACGGGCGATAGATGAGTAGCAGGGTTCACCCTTGCCTTTGCGGCATTCTGAGGGAATGCCCGTCAAGAGTAGTTTGTTCTGAAATCCCGCTACCTGACTATCAGGATATTTTCCGGGTTCGGCAAAGGAAAATATTAAGAAAGGACACGTTGATTTCGAGATGTAGGTGATAGGACTCGCGTATTTGGCACCACCAAGATCATCTGAAGGAAAGCTACCGAGGATGTTAATAATCCTGGATTCACACGAAAAAGGCACTTTTAGCTTTTCCTTGTCGGTGAAAAGGGTGAAGTCAGTAATGGGATTGATAACACATGCTGCGGAGATCTCGGCTGACACTTTTGGAAACGAACTGAAGCCATCAAGCTTCTTAACATCTCCTGTTGTACCCAGTAACGCAGCAAGATGACCGCCTCCGCAATCCGTTCCCATTACTCCTATTCGCTTTGGGTCAAGATCATATTGCTTCGCATTTGCCCGCAACCATCTCACAGCCTCCTTGCAGTCGTATATCTGGGCAGGAAATAGGCAGTCCTTCTGGGCAGCACGAATCTCAATACTCGCGACAGCATATCCGTATTTGCATAGTCTTGCGGTCTGACAGTTTGTTCGTCTCCACGAGATCCAATCCCAGCTGTCTATTGATATTATCGTCGGCAGGATACCTGTATACTCCTTGGGTCTATATAGATCAAGATACAGTCCGCGTCCATCCCTTGAAGCATATTCGAGAACAGGAACGACTGTTGCAAATTCCGGTACTTGATCCGGTGGCTGTGGAACATAGGACATGTGAGGAGGTCTCTTGCGAAACTCAGCTGTTACATAGGACAGCGATGCGTATAAAAGGGTAAGCAAAGAAGCAAGAAGAAATATGCGTGCTCTCATTGTTGACCTCCAATGCGACCTTCAACGCTATTTATCATAGTGCTTTTTTGTGTATATCGATCTATTGCAGTCACGAAAAGTACTTTGTGTTGCGTGAGCAGTTAGAGTGGCTGATCCAGCCTCACGCCATGCAATAACATTAGACTTTTGGCTATCCGGCTTCCTCGGTCAACTTGGCTTGACTATCGCTGTTTTGCCCTCCACAGAGCTAAGCGCTAAGCTCGCAATATGTCAAGGGTGCAAGTTTTACCATAAGCATTTGATTTTGCTGCTCTCTTACCCCTTGTTTGTTCTGTCAACATGAGAATGCATCTCAGTATGATCCTCTGTTGTTGTGCATACATACTTGGTTGTTGGTATGCATATACTCCCTGTCAATACTCACGACCTCATGAACATTCCTTCAGCTACGCCCGTCTTAGGCCGTTACTTATGCAGTAACCCATTTGTTCGACTTGTTGACTACCTTCAAACTGGGTGTATATTTAACGGGTCAGATTGGTGTATGGTAATCAGAAACGAATGTGTTTGACACAAGAGAAACAGGGCAATGAAACATGAGAAAGTACCAACATAAAACAGTCGCGCTTTTGCTTCTTGTTGTCATGCTGGTGAGTAGCACAGTGCATTCAGAGGAAGACCTACTCAAGCAGTACAATGAAGCGCAAAATGGTGGCACGATTAACCAGTTTCTCGGCAAACTAAACGAGCCACAGCTTCTGCTTCTGCTCCGCCAGTACTCTGATAGCATTGAGCCTAAGCTGCCTGCGATGAGCTTTCAGCAGCAGTACTACAGCATACCGTTTCAGGTTTTGTCCAAACTCTACCCCGGTGTGGATTCTGTCGAAGATGCAAAACGCCACTACACACACATAACCGAGAATTCGAGCCACCCACTTATGTGTGCCTACATCATCGCGGCGATCATTTCTTTGCCCGATGAACTCGATTTTCAAAGAAAGCTGAAGCAGGGTTATTTCGATTCTAAAACGCACGAGCAGTTGTATCAGCTTATTGAAGAGGCTGCCGCGAACGCAAGATTAGGCTTAGCCTATTATATCGAGGAAATGGCCTATTTTTCACTCTGGATAAGGGGCATACAGGTTATTCTTGCAGACGATGCGAATGTGAAAGATGGAAAACTGTCACTGCGTGATGCCTTAAATCTTGTGCAGAAAGGGCAGTATAAGAATGCAGTTACGAATGTGACAAAGGCAGAGATAGAAAAGTGCCTTGCCCGTGGTAAGCGGCATTGCGAGAAGATTATGGAACAAATGGGATCCATGGAACTGCTGAACAAGTCAGAGGAATTACGGAATTTCGCCGTCAGCATTATAAAAAGGTATGAAATGAGCGGAGTCTATCTGCGAACAAAGGTCGGCTTTGACCTGAAGGATTACGACGATTTTCTTGGCAGTCGGTCAGTCAACATGGATTCAAGGCGATTTAGGGATGGTCTTAACAACATGCGCAAACTGATAGACCAACAGATTTACACGCAGGATACTGCTTCTGCCGTTATCGCATTTGCCGCGATAGTGCTGACATGGCCAATTGCTATGCCTTCGGATATCACCGACGCAAAACAGTATCTCGAATGGCTTATCGAGGACAGTACTGAACTGCCGTCGCGTCGCGTAGCACTTATGATGCTTGCAGATCCAACCTTCAATGATAATCCATTTGAAGAGCTTTTCAGAATTCGTGTTGCGCTTGCCGCATCTCGCGATATCCAGCGAAAATTCGATAATGGTAATGAGCAGTCTTTCAAATCGCTTTTTGACATTTTAGCCACTAAGGCGGAAGGGTACTTTAAAGGGAACAGCAGAATTGGCGTTGGCTGTGAAGCGTTGTTTCTCGCTATGTCAACGCCTTGGCTTGCTGATCTTAACCTTGAATCCTATGCTGCAGAAAGGCTGCTCGCGACAAGGCTCGCTTCAGAAACGGCCCTTGGTGAGACGATTGTTAAAAGCAAGCAATTCATAAGGGCAGAGCTTGCGAAAAAACCGATCAAAGCTGATTATGTTAAGGCGATTCTATCTCGAAGGAACCTGCCTTTAATGCTTGACGAGTTCATTGCCCACTCCTCGCAAGTGCTTGATATCTGTACCGCACTGATACGCGATGAAAAGGCTTTGCCAATCGCAAAAGCAAACGCTATTCAGCTTTCCGCTCTTGTGGGCGACAAGGCTGCTGTATCTGCACTCTTGAAGATATGCACCTCACACAATTCGGCGGATGAGCGCCGAGCCTTACTGTTTGCTTCATCAAAGCTTGGTGCAAATGAGGTGATCAATTACTACAAATCGCTTGATGACGCTGCTCGCAACGCTATGACCAAACTATTTCTTAAGGCTCTGATAGTCGCCACTTTGTTCGGCAATGGGGTCGCAGAATTGCCCGATGACCTTGCAAATGGTTGTACTACAAATGCGCCGCTTCATACGAAGCTGCTTAGCATGACGAACACAGAGCCTAAATAGGCACAAACGCTTTG
>CAZNBY010000018.1:0-56712 GCA_964571525.1 uncultured Planctomycetota bacterium | reverse complement strand
TAGGCAAATTGCATTGAGATCCAGCAAGCGAACCCATTGGGTCGCACGGGGGAAGCATCGCAACAGACCAACATCCTTAAATCTACGCATTGTTGACTGTAGTGTATATACCCTTTACCAAATCTTACCACAGCACCCACACCCGCCTTGTCCTATCCGTAAACTGCGTATATTAGCTGGTCATGCCTACCGACCGTCTGCTGTTCAGGCTATACAACAACTTCTTTCGTAGCGCGGAGCAGGGCGATACCGCTGACCTTGCCAACAGGACTTTTCTGTTGCTGGTGCTCTGCTATATACTTGAGGGGCTTGCCATCGGCATGTCGTCCTCATACATCATCTATGTGATAAAGAGGGCTGCGGAGGCATCGGATCTGCTTGTCGCAATGGCCGCGATGTGCTTTCCCGCCGGATTGTTGTTCTCGTATCCTGCTGGGTACTATTCCGAAGGTCGCTCTAAAGGGCCGATATTTAAGCTGGCAGCCCTGCTTATGCTTATAACAGGTGTGGGCTTTGCATTGGTCGAGCCTGGAATTGCATTTCTACCCCTAATACTGATTTACAGCACGGCAGACGCGATAAAAGTCCCTGCGCGTAATGCGGTGTTCCAGTTCAACTTCACAGTCCGTGAAAGGTCACGCTTTCTTGGCAGCATCTATGTGTTTCTTGGCGTAGCGGTTATTATCGGCACGCTGGTAGGCGGCGCGATTATGGATAATGACTACTTGAACTATCGCTTTCTTTTCCCGCTGTGCATGCTGTTGTTCGCACTTGCCTGCATGGTGCTATACCGGATTCCGATGAGGGCTTCTACCGCAAAACCACCCCATACGCTCGCGCTTAAAACCGTCTTCACCCCAATCTTTGACCTCTTTGCGCTGCTCAACCGCGACCGCAACTTCTTGATTTTCGAGATTGGTTTCTTTTTGTACGGCTGCGGCTTCATGGTCATGACTGCTATTCTGCCAATATTCTACGCCGAACGCTTCAACGCGAGCTATGCGCAGTACGGATTTACGGGAGTTATACTCCACCTGTTGCTTTTGTTCTCGCCGTTCATTGGAAAGTGGGGCGACAAGAACACGCCGATGAGGATGTGCGCTTATTCGTTCTTCGTGCTAACACTCTTTCCACTTTTGCTGATTCCGGCACAGCATATCGGGTTCGCCTATTTTGCCCACGCTGTGTACTCGTTGGGCATGGTAGGTGTAGCGCTTGCATGGAACCTTGGGCCGATCTTCTTCAGCGGAGGGCGCGACGCATCAACATATATCGGCCTTCACGCAATGCTTGTTGCTATCCGCGCATTGGTTGCCTTTCCGCTGGCGGGCGTGCTGAAGCAATCCACCGCTTTCACACCCGTGCTGCTGCTTTCTGCGCTGTTCTTTTTCTCAGGCGCGGTACTTATGGTGTATCTTAATTCATCAGTTATAAAAAAGGGCTATGTCTCGACCTCGGCATCAGGCAGATACGAAGTCGTTGACCGCTGATCTTCGCGTCTCGAACAAATTCACTCCGGCTCGTGGGTTGCCAATTATCGTAAAGCTGCGGATAATACGCGATAACTCTGGAGGTTTCGTGCCACAACTATATTTTTGGGAAGCCATTCAGCAGGCTCTGATATCAGAGATGGATAGAGACCCTCGTGTGGTCTTGCTCGGTGAGGATATCGGGGTGTACGGCGGCGCGTTTAAGGTGACGCGCGGCTTGCTCGAAAAATACGGCCCATCGCGCGTGATAGACACTCCCATATCAGAGGCCGCTGTTGCGGGTATTTGCGCAGGTGCAGCCATGACGGGGCTTCGTCCTGTTATGGAGCTTATGTTTATGGACTTCGCCACGCACATATTCGACCAACTTTTAAATCATGCGTCTAAATTTCGGTACATGTACGGTGGTAGTGTGTGCGTGCCGATGGTCGTTCGCGCTCCAGCAGGTGGTGGGCGTGGGTATGGCCCCACCCATTCGCAGTCGCTTGAGTCTTATCTGATGAAGATTCCGGGTTTGAAGGTGGTTGCGCCCTCATGCTGCGATGATGCCCGCGGGCTGCTCATCTCGGCAATTCGCGACGATAATCCGGTGTTCTATGTCGAACACAAAAAGCTTTACGGACTGCGCGAGGAAGTATCGCCAGAGCCAGTTGCCGCAGAGATTGGCAAGGCTCGGATGCTCAAAAACGGCAACGATGTGACACTTATATCGTACTCTTATATGATTTCGCACTGCCTGACTGTTGCAGACGCTCTGGAGAAGAACGGGGTCTCGGCAACGGTGCTTGACCTTCGTTCGCTTTCGCCCTTAGACGACGAGGCAATATCGAAGGCGGTCGAGGCGAGCGGTCGTGTGGTGGTGGTCGAAGAGGGCACGAGGACATGCGGAGTCGGCGCAGAAGTCATAGCGCGCATAGTCGCGAACAACTTTTATGATCTCGACGCGCCCCCTGTTCGAGTTGCAGCCCCCGACGCGCCAATTCCATGTTCAACGGTTCTTGAAAACGCGCTTCTGCCCTCTCCATCGGCCATTATGAGCGCGGTGAATTCATTGTTAAGCTGACAGATATTCGGATGGTGATTATATGAAGAAAACTTGGTTTCTTTTGCTCGTTCTGATCGTGTTGTGCGGCTTTTCCTTTTACGGCACAACCGTTCCGTCTTCCGCCGAAGACATAATCGGTCCCCTGCCTCCCAAGCAGAAACGCACAAAAAGCCCAGACTCGATGGTTGACTTTGCAAGCCGCCTTGTAATGGACCAATTCTACGAGGAAGGCCTGAAGCAGATTGAAGAGTATATCGAAACCAATCCAGTCAACTCGCAAGTACTGCGCGTAATCGGCGAGATTGTGCTGTTTTCGGGCGCGGCGGTGTACTATGATCGTATCTACAACATATATAAGCGGTTTGATGACGAGATAATCTCAGCCAACGAGCCTGAAGCAATACGCGCATTCTGCATGCTGCTTGTCGAGATGGGCAAGACCGAGGAGTATATTTCGTTCTTGCGCAATGCGGTCGGCATCAGCAGAGGGAGATTGAACGAGGTTGCCGATATCGCAGCGATGCCCGAAGCCGAGCGCGAACCTCACCAAAAAGACAAGCTCGACATGGCAAACAAGTTTTCAGAGGCCTTGAAGGGCGGCGTGGGTGAATCTCTGCGCAACTTCTTCAACCTGATGGGGATGCCATATATCGGTGGTGAGTCAATGCAGAAAGCCCTATTTGAGGACTGGGGCAAGCAGTACAAGAGCTATATGCAACAAGGTGCCGAGCTTGAGGCCGAAAAGCTGTTTCCCGATGCAATCTGCGCATATCGTCGCGCTTGGATCTTTGCGAATGATCGCGCGGAATCATCTGTCGCAATTGCGCGATGCTACTTGCGGACAGGCGACTTTGATTGGGCGAAAAAGTTCGCCCTTGAAGCCGGTGACAATGAAGCTGCAAAGGTGATATTGAAACACGCCGAAGAGAAGACTCCTTTTACGGGCGATGACCAGTTTTACACCGAATTGCATCCCGCCAAGATCGGTTTTGTAGCTGACCTTTTACCGACCGAACTGCACAGCATGAGCGTAACTGATAAGTACATTGTTGGCATGTCTGGCAACATGGGTGTCATCGCGCTCGACCGCGAGACATTTCAGCCGATACTAAGGGATTCATATTACAATATCGTGCCAGAGGGCAAAGTGTACACCGATGTAAAGCGCACTCGCTATATGTGCGCAAAGGTGCTTATTGACGGCGACTACATGGGCGCAGGCTTCATTGACCAAGCTACTCAGGGAGCAGAGGGATTGCTAAGGATATACAAGCTTCCAAATCCAAAGCCAATCGCCGACATCCCGCTTAACATGACCCTTCGCACATACGAGGGTGTGTATATTCGCAATGGGTATGTAATTGCTGTGCAAAGCAAGGGCGCCCGCATGTGGATCAGCCTCTTTAAAGCAGATAACGGCGAGCTGATTTGGCGCAGAACGAACTACGATGACATAATCGCGCCACCGGTGATTGTTGGTGATTCAATCATCCTTGGTTTGTCTAACTTGGGACAAGGCTCGGTCGTCAGTTTTGCACTTAAGGATGGCAAGGTCAATTGGGATTACCGCTTTGAAAACGGTCGCGTGGCTCAGCAATTCCGCGCATTTTATGGTTTTTCGGGCGAGCATTACAAGGATTACAGCCTTCCCATAATTGGCGCATCAGATAGCGAGAACATCTGGGTCGCAAAAAAGACCCCGGAAGGCATTGTAATTCAGGCTATCAATGTGCAGACCGGCGCAGAAGGCAAAACTGTTAAGCTTAAACACTCGCCAAGCGGTGGCTTTAAAAAGGCCGGAAAGTACATCATCTACCTGAACGACAATGACTTTGTAACTTGTGCCGATATAGACGGAAACGAGTATTGGAGCAGACGGAATCAAGCCATGAGCTTTTTCTTCAACATTGACGAAAAAGTGGTGTGCATGAACGAGATTGAAGGTCTTCGGGTTATACAAATAGAGACAGGTGCAACAATTCTTTATGCAAAGGAGGTATCTGAGGCAATTCACAAGGATGGTATTGTGTACACAGCGAAACGGAGCTTCGATATCACGCGCGATAGGTCTTACATACTCGCTTATGTTGAAAAGGTAGCCAAGTACGCAAAAGAGAAGTTTGGGCCTTATGACTACTTCACATCAGGCAGCGCGACTGGCATTCCCGGCATCTCACCCGGCGAGAGCCTTCTTCGTGATTATCGCGAAAGCAACCCTGGGCTTACCGAGGTCAACTGGTTCCTCTTAGAGATGACGAAGAACCAGTATTACTCGAACAGCAAAGACTATATGAACGAGTACATGCATTCCTTTGGAGCCGACAAGGATAGGATGGATAAGCTATTTGCCGATTTTTTCGCCGATTTTAGCTTCGAATGGTATATACGGGCGGATTCGTTCACCGGCGCTTATGACGATAAGGGTTTTGCCTACTCTGACATGGGTCAGAAATCCGTCTGCCTGATGAAGCCTGATACAACATTTGACAAGAAGTTTTCCACAAAAGTACCGCAACTTCACACGACCATACTGACTCCAGATGCACTTGTCTTCTTTGCGGGCAGCACCTCTAATGAAAAAGGCGTGATTGACTGCGTTTCCCGAACCACAGGTGAGACGATCTGGACAAAGAACTACCTCTGGATTCAGAGCAACCGGCAGGGCTTCTACCACAAGGGGCGCTTATTCTTCTTCACAAAGTCATCGGTCGTAGAAGGTGTGTATAAGGTAGAGCTTTATTGCCTTGATCCTTCCAATGGTGAGCTGCTTTGGACCTTTTCGCCCGCCAACCGGCCTGCATCGGGCAACTACATGCACCACGAAGTGGCGTATGATGATACCTCAATCTACATTGGTGCCACAGACGCATCTGTGTATAAAGTCAATATTGCGGACGGCAAGATGATCTGGCGCTTTCAAACTGAGCTTTCGAAGAACATCGGTCAATCTGACTGCAACTTCAACAATGTCCATGTGCATAATGGTCGTGTTTACACTTCAGCAACCGATGACAAGGTGTATTGCCTTGATGCAGAGACAGGCCAGCAGATTTGGGTTTCGGGTATCCCTGAGCATATTCGTGATCTTCCTGCAGTCAAAGATGGCACGCGCGAGGACACATATTGGGTGGCTTGGCCGTCCGCAGTAGGTGGTGGGGTGTTTCTTAATGTCTTGCAATACGGTGGCAGGCGCAGCATAATAGCCTTCGACATCGAAACGGGCAACTTCAAGTGGGAGTTCCGCTATCACACCTATCTATGCAACTCGTTGATTATTGACGAGAAGCGCAAGTGTGTCTTTATGCCGGTGTATTCGTCAGGGCTTGAGAAGATATCGCTTGAGGATGGCACATTATTAGAGCATCTTCCACTTCAAAGCGATACTGGCTACCGCTTTGGTGACGATATCTTCTTCTCACTTTCCGGCTACCTTATCAAGTTAAGATTTAAAAACTAAGGAGCGCGTTTTGTCAGATAATCCAAACCGCACTGTGCTTGATGCGCTTAAGGAAGACTACGAAAAAGGCGTATTCGATGTGCTAAAAAAGGACCTCGAGTACTTCCTTATAAAGAACCGCGACCGTATTCGCAGCTATTATGATTCGATCGAAAGCGAGATGCAGTTCTGCAATCTTGAGGAGGAGATGAAGCTCGAACTCGTTGTTAAGAAGCTGATACTCGACTCACGCGTGCTGAATCCCCTTCACGACGCATTCGATCAGACGGACGAAATCCGCCGTCATATTTACATTGAGGGTATAAAACTGAGCGCACCTCCCAACCAAGAGGTTGTTGCGCGCGAATGGATCGAAAGGTATGCTAAGAACTGGCGCGAATACCGTTTGTTAGCCACATTGTATGTTTTCGAGATGAGGCGAGATTACTACCTCGCGCTGCTCGATTCGGCTCCACCGCAGGGAAATGGGCATTGACGCTGCGCTTCGCGAACCTAAGCTAATAGGCACCGTTCGCGATGCCCTGTTCGAATACCGTTCGCTTGTACACGCAAGCCCGAATTCCCCATCTTCCGCACGACTCGCTGTCAATGTGCTCGTGCTGCGCACTTCGCGCGGACTTCTGCTGTTCGATCCGGGCGCTGGTGACCCCTCTGTCTGGATTGACGGCCTTGACGAACAAACGCGCCGCATGGATTTTTCCTATTCCGGCGGCCTTTTCTCTTATCTGAACCACCTCGGGGGAGCCGAGGCGGTCTCTGATATTGTGCTGACCCATCATCATCCCGACCATTTTGCTGCACTTTTCACCGCTTTTGGAAGACACTGTAAAGTCTTTCCCAACGCTCGCCTGTTCAGCCCAATGCTGTCAGAAGTTGTGCGTTATTCGCGCGCCTATCTTAACGCCGACGATGCTTATAACATCGAACCCATACCATCACAACTTCTGCCGTTCGAGACCTTCAAAAGCGATTGCCATTGCCATAACCACACCACCTACAGGCTCAAGCTGGCTTCGGGTGAAATTCTTCTTGTCTGGGGTGACCTTCTTCCCACAGCGATGCACCTTCGCCCCAAGTTTCGAGCACTCGCGCTCCCCGATCCTCCCCCGTTTTTCTTTGATTTGCTTAATGCAGCCTGCGACAGAAAAGAGCAGAGCTTCCTGTTTCATGATCCTCGAAGGCGCATCGTGCGAATAGGTCGCTCAGGTCGCGATTATCATATCGCAGAGGTAGTCGAACCAGCTCCTTGACCTATCGCAACGCATGGGCAAGCGCAAGTATGTATTGCATACTCCAGCGCGGCGTGCTTGTCAATAAGGGTTTTTACGCGTATAAATCGCACTTTCGCAAAAACCTAACCGCCAAGCAATAAAGACGAGTAGAATTATAGTTGAAGAAGTATCCCTGCAACCTGTTTCAGGTTGCGTATCCACACGATGAAATGCGGCAACTGTCGTATAAGCCTGCAAGCCCCAAGCAAAACAGCCGCCACAACGCCGGTTTGAACAAAGGCCATGCAATACTGGCCTTCCGCGCCTCTCATCGCAAACAAGTGTTTACACAAACGATATAGGAGGAATCCGTGAACGAGAAGAAATATGTGTACTATTTCGGAAAGGACGGAGCAGACGGCGCAGAGGTCTCTAAGGAGATCCTCGGCGGTAAGGGACGCGGACTCGCAGAGATGACCGCGCTCGGTCTGCCTGTTCCCCCAGGCTTTACTGTCTCTACAGAGGTTTGCGAGCTTTATTACGAGGGTGGAGCAAAGTTTCCAGAATCCGTTACCCCCCTTGTTACTGCGGCTCTTCAGAAGCTCGAAGACGAAATGGGCGCGAAGTTTGGCGATGCCGAAAACCCGCTGCTCGTCTCTGTTCGAAGCGGTGCCGCCGCATCCATGCCGGGCATGATGGATACAATCCTCAACCTCGGCCTCAATGATGTCGCCGTTGAAGGTCTTGCAAAGAAGACTAACAATCCCCGCATGGCCTATGATGCCTATCGCAGGCTCATTTCCATGTTCAGCGATGTCGTGCTGCGCGTTCACAAAGAGCACTTTGACCATGTGCTCGACGGAATAAAGACAAAGTACGGCCTTAAGCTCGACACAGAGCTTTCGGTCGAAAACCTTAAGGAAGTTGTCGCTGGTTACAAAGCCGTGGTTCGCGAGCACACCGGCAACGATTTTCCCCAAAGTGCGCACGAACAGCTTTGGGCGGCAACAAACGCCGTGTTCCGTAGCTGGAACAACGACCGCGCGATCGCTTACCGCCGTTTGAACGACATCCGCGGCCTGCGCGGCACAGCCGTTAACATTCAGGCCATGGTTTTCGGCAACTTCGGCGACACATCAGGCACAGGCGTTTGCTTCACCCGCAACCCATCCACTGGCGAAAACATCTTCTACGGCGAATATCTGACCAACGCTCAGGGCGAAGATGTTGTTGCTGGTATCCGCACGCCCGAGCCTATTGCCAAGCTGCATGAGGTTATGCCCACAGTTTATGACAGGCTTGTAACCCTCAAGAACAAGCTCGAAACTCATTTCCGCGATATGCAGGATATCGAGTTCACAATTCAAGAGGGTCGTCTGTATATACTTCAGACCCGCAACGGCAAGCGCACTGCGTTCGCCGCCGTTCGCATTGCTGTTGATATGGTTAAGGAAAAGCTCATCACCAAGCAAGAGGCGATACTTCGCATAAATCCTAACGACATAACCAACCTATTGCTCCCCACATTTAGCGACAAGGTGTTGAAAGCTGCCCGCGCGGAAGGAAAGCTTCTTGCAAAGGGTCTTCCTGCAAGCCCGGGTGCTGCGGTCGGTCGCGTTGTATTTTCGGCTGCTGATGCTGTTGCATGGGCGGCAAAGGGTGAAAGCGTCATCCTTACCCGCATCGAAACCTCACCAGAAGATGTGATGGGCATGCACTCTTCAAAGGGTATTTTGACCACCCTCGGCGGCATGACCTCTCACGCCGCGGTTGTCGCGCGTGGAATGGGGCGCTGCTGCGTCGCGGGTTGCTCGAATATCGTCGTAAGCTATGCCACAAAGTCATTCAAGCTTCGCACGGGCGATACAGTTGTTAAGGAAGGCGATTACATCTCCCTCGACGGCACAACCGGCGAAGTGTTCCTCGGCAAGCTTGCCACAACACCAGCAGAAATCGGTGGCGATTTTGAAACCTTTATGTCTTGGGTTGACGAGACCCGCGAGATCAAGGTGCGCACCAATGCTGAAACTCCCAGTGATGTTACAAACGCACTGAAGTTCGGCGCAGAGGGCATCGGCCTTGCCCGTACCGAGCACATGTTCTTCGGCGAAGACCGTATTAAGAGCGTTCGCAAGATGATCCTCGCCTCTAACGAGGCCGAGCGCAGGAAAGCCCTCGACGAGCTTCTGCCCCACCAGCAGAAGGATTTCGAGTCAATCTTCCGCCTAATGCACGGCAAGCCCGTCACCGTTCGCACACTCGATCCCCCTCTGCACGAGTTCCTTCCCAACGAAACTCACCTGCAAGAGGAAATCGCCCGCGAGATGGGCATTGATATCGCCACTCTGCGCGAGAAGATTCACTCACTGCACGAAGCCAACCCGATGCTCGGGCATCGTGGTTGCCGCCTCGGCATCACATATCCAGAGATCACCGAGATGCAGGCACGCGCGATCTTTCAGGCCGCTGTCGCGGTTGCGAAAGAGGGCAAGCGCGTGATTCCAGAGGTCATGATTCCGCTTATCGGCACACCTCAGGAGTTTGTACATCAGGAAAAGGTCGTCCGCAAGGTCGCAGAAGAAGTCTTCAAGGCATCCGGCATCCGTGTTGAGTACCTTGTCGGCACGATGATCGAAGTTCCGCGCGCCGCGCTTGTCGCTGGCGATGTCGCAAAGCACGCCGAGTTCTTCTCGTTCGGTACTAATGACCTTACGCAGATGACTTTCGGATATTCGCGTGACGATTACGCCCCGTTCTCAAAGATTTACCTTGATATGGGCATACTCGAATACGATCCGTTCGCCGTTCTCGATCAGACTGGTGTTGGCCAGCTTGTCGAAATGTCAGTTAAGAACGGTCGCGGCTCTCGCCCGACTCTCAAGTGCGGTATATGCGGCGAGCACGGTGGCGAGCCTAAGAGCGTTATGTTCTGCCATCGCGTCGGCCTTGATTATGTTTCCTGCTCACCTTTCCGCGTTCCTGTTGCGCGCGTTGCCGCCGCACAGGCTGCCATTCAGTGGCCCCGCAAGCAGAAGTCAAGCTGCGGTTGCTGCTGCTCAAAGTAACGCGATTTGCTGTTGACCGATAGAGAGGGGCGCAAGCCCCTCTCTTTTTTTGCATTGGCAGTTGTTTCAGGGATATACTCCCATCTTCTCTACTTTCACCTATCAACTTACTGATTCGCGTCGCAGTGAATCAACAATGGCGGGCAAGATGCCCGCCCTCCACGGCAAACACTTCGTGTTTGTATGAGAGCCTGCATGATGGTGGGCAAGATGCCCACCATACATAAACGCGAATGCGTTAAAGGCATGGGCGTCTATCCCACCAATCCGCATTAGAACTGTGTTGGCATTTCTCACTTCTTCTCTCCTTTCACCTTTCACCTGTCAACTTACCGATGTGCGTCCCGCTTGTGATCTTCGGGGTTTTCACACGAAGTTTTAATCCTCCGTATCTAAGCGCGTAGCGCGAAAGCGAAGTAGGAACACAAAGTTTTAATCCTCTTCAAACGGATTTGCGCTTTCGCTTCAAGCTTTCCATCTGACGCGAACGGCGCTGGAAATAGCTTTCCATCGCAATTTGTCGAGACTCACCGGTTTTGCGCCGAATAACTTCCGGAGTTTCCTTGATTTATCGTGGTCAATGGTATAATTTTATAGTTCGTTGGTGATCGTTTTGGACAAATTACATCCGGAGGTACCTTGGCTCGAAACCTGATCGTCGCGCTGATATTCTGCGTCGCGATCGTCATTCCAAATTCGATTTCCTACGCATTCCCGTACCCCGTTTTGGATTACGCCTCGACGGGTGAGGATTACACAGTAAGTGATTGCGGCAGCGCATCAGTGGACATTCTGGCCGCCTCATTCGGCCTTTTCCTTACCTGCGGTGCAGGTTCTGACGGTTTGATCATGATGCAAACAAGAAGTGTGGAGGGAACATGATTTTGATAATGAATAGAAGTACAGTGCTTGCTGCGCTGTTGACACTGATCGCGTCTCTGTGTGTTCTTCCTCTTTGCCTTGCAGAGTCAATTGGGAAAGTGGAGGGCGTATGCACTGTGGAAAAGGACAGATGGAATGATCTTGACAGCGTTGTCACAGAAGCACAGAAAAAGCCTCTTAGCAATATCGAAAGAACAGGAGCCTTGCTTCCAGGCTCGACATATGTAGTACACAATGGAAAGCATACATTGGTATTAGCGAAAAGTATAAAGTCTTGCTCTATTTATGTTTATGATAAAGAAGGAGTCTGCATCGCATCTGATAATATAGATATTACATCAAGTATTGATGGGATTCTTGCAATTAAAGACGAGTATCTGATTCACTTCAATGAATCAGTATATATTGTGTCTCCAACTCGAATACCTCTTGTCACATTATCTGAATCTCTTTCAGATCAGGCAAACAAAAGAACGCTATCTTACAAGCGAGGTATTGACGGTTCAAACTATTGCATTTCGTTCAATGAGCAGCGTATTTTCGAGGTTCTCGGACTTATTAAGAATGAGAACGGGATCACCCTTTCCCTATCTCCACTTCCAAAGACCGAGAGTATGCCCAAGCTTGGTCTTCGCGGTGCTTATGTGTTCACCCATGATGCTGTAATGGTTGTTGGCATTGACAATGTGTGGCTGCTAAAACCCAACGAGAAGATGGTGTACGCCTTACCACGAATCGCCTTAGCGGATGGTGCACCACACACATCCCATATGGTGCAGATTCCTTCACAGCCGTATGCACTGTGTCTGAGAGTTCGTAAGGAGCAACGCCTTCTATACGAGCTTGAGAAGTACCATTTGGCCGACCAAACATTCGAACCAATAATGGACGATCAGCAAATGCGATTCCTCTTTCCTCGAAGTGACCTTCGTGACTATATTTACGCTTCTCCTGATGGAAAAGGCATACTTGCCATATTTCCTCACAAGCTCGTACATTTCTCCCTTGATGGGGAAATATTCAAAACAGTAAATCTATCGTGTAAGAGCATACAGGTGGATGTATGCGGTTTAAAAGCAATGATATTGCTCGATAATGCGCGTTTATGCGAATATGATTTTACCTTAGGAGTATTTAAAGAAATATGTGTTGTTGGCGAATCAAAATCAGCGATGTATATTGATCATAAAAACCAAAGAATAATAGAAGTGATCAATGGTACAAATGCCAGAGTCGAAATTACTTCTTTCGATGGAGGTCGGACCGTTGAGAAGCAGATCGAAGGGAACCTTGTACTTACGCAATACTTCAACGAGAAACTATATTGCATTTGCGGCGTTGATAATAAATACAATATAAGAATCGTTTCACTTGATGAGAATTATGATATTTCTGTGAATTGCATGCAAAACTACTTTGAAAAATACCCGTCAAGCATGGCTGTGAATGCAAAAGGCATTCTGATATTCTCGCATGCTTCCGAGATTGAATACGCTGTTACACTATTATCGCATAAAGGTGATGTACTTCAGACTGGATATGTGGACATACGCGAAGCAGACAATAATGATTTGGTATTCAGTGAGGCTGGGTACTTCTCATGCGCTAATACTTTGCTTCCGGGCTTGTCAATTATAAGGATGCACTACTTCAGAAAGGATGGCGGTTCAATGCCGATTAGTCATGAATCACTAAGCGGACAATTTGACGATGGCATTGTGGGTGAGTATCCTGACCTTCTGGTTTGTCAGGGAACGCTATACTTGCACAGCAAGAGTGACTTCAAGTGGGCGATGATTAACAAAGGCAAGTTCAATTACAGAATTGATGGTGTGTTTTCAATTGCGCAAAAGGATGATAGAATGTATGCATTTGTTCGTGCATTCAAGGGAGAAGGAAAACGAAATAATGGTGGTTTCTTAGTAAATATTGATATCAATAAAAGAATTATTACGAGCGCATATTCTGTGAATACGGAGCCATTTACCCCTAAGCTATTTTTTATCTCAGCAGGGAAAAGCAACTATATTCTCGAGCCCTTGCGTTGCAGCAGAAGAGCTATGGTTTATACTCTGAATGAAGAGGAATAACTTTACACATTCTGTTTGTTCTTGCTTTCATTATCAGGCAACTGCATTTTCGGTTTTAGTGTATCGCCGTATTCCCGCGGAGATTCGCCCCAGTACTTGTTGCTGCCACCATAGCAGCGCAATTCCTCTACACTCGCATATGGCAGGCGGAGTCGGTGCGGACAGACGCAGTCAACCATGCTCGATATTGTGCAAACCTCTTAATTAGCAGCAATAGCCATTATCCTCGCTATCTCTATCCGCGACTCCTACTTATGTATTCGCGAGACGCGAAGTATTGCTTCGCAGAATCTTGCTGACAATCCCGAAACCGCAGGATAGAATGCGGAGGTTCAGTTAGTGCGAGTTAACCTGTTGTGAGAGTATGTGTCAAGTGCATGTTTCGATACAGGCCACATGCGATTCGTATGGGGGTAACATGGCAATTCACCAAGCTATACCACGGGTTGTCAGAACCATTATCACGCTTTTCTGCGTAATAAGCGTCTTCGCAACCCTGTTCCTGTGCTCATGTGACCGACGCAAGGTCTGCGCACCAACATCTATGCTCGCTTCATCGCTGAGCTGTCCCGTCATCATTGACCAGCAGGGCAAGATAATCAAAATGCTCGATTATGCAGACGCTCAGCCATTTGTGAATGGATACGCAGCAGTAAAGAGCGACGACAACAGCAACAATCCTGCTCCTTTACAGACTAAGCGTTGCAAAGGAGACAGTAGTGCAAGTCCAGCAAAACGAGACTCATACATGGGCAGAACTCGCGAGATATCTGGTCGTCCGCAATCGCGCTTATTGCCACTTTGCCTCAAGCCCTGCGTTGGATGGAAGGAAGAAAATCTGCAGAAAAATGAACAATTCCGTATTCGCAGCGAATACTATGCTAAGAACGCAAGTTCGTGCATCGCGACACAGAGACATATTCGGATCGAAGAACAACTGACGAGATGGCTTGGATGTCCACACCGAAGCAGAAGGTGCAATAGCACCCATAGCATTCCAGTACAATCAGACAGTCACCTTAAGCACAAAAAGGGATCTTTATGTCGCCTACAAGTGAAGCATCGGATCAATGGTGAGCACATGAAGAGCCCTGCTTTCCAATCAGACCCGGACATATATCTGGGTGAGGGGTAAGAATGAACATGCGAACACTCGCACTAATATTGTTTATACTCGGCGTACTTCTCCCACTAAGCGCGCTGGAGTGTGAAAGTCTGTATAATAGATTTATGTATGAAGTAAATAAAAGCGTGCAATATGCTATATCGAGAGATAGTACTATAATTATAACCGGCAATTCAGTTTTCAAGAACGGAATTGAGGTCGTCTTACCAAAAGACGCGAGTATTTATTTCGACCAACAATCGAGTAAAGTGTACTATCTTGAAAGGGGCGACGAGAATGCGTATATTAAGGAGATTAATAGCAACAACATAGTGAAAATTATACCATTATCTTTTTATGTTGAAAAGGGGAAATGGTGTTATACTAATTATGGGTATGCCTGTGTATTGCATGAAGAAGGAAAGAGTGTCCTCTATAATGTAAACTTCATAAATACAATTATACGAATCGAAGTATCTCAATACTACGAATATCAGTTTTTAGTTCCTGTGATTGGTCGAAATGAGTATTTCGTAACCTTAGCATCTATACGAGATTATAAGAATATTTATCTTATCGATATGGAGAGAAATGTAGTCAAGAAGGCATCTATTGGATTAAACGCAAGAGATGTTAGCGATGGAACAAAAGCTGGGACAAAAGAATCGATTCTACTATATGGTTTTGTTGTGCCACACTACGGCCATGCACGATATATTAGCGACGATTTGTATTGGGTTAATGGATATATTATTAACATGAAAGGGGAGTATCTGGAAAACCTTGCACTTGTGTCATATATCATAAGTAGTATAGATGTTCGGATGAAAATGGGCATTCTTTCAGAGGCTGGTGACAACCAATATCTATATGTATCGGAGGATAAGTTATTAGAGAACACATCTCTTGTTTTGCTTAAAAGAAATGGCGGTCAGTTACTCGAAAAGAAGGCGTATCAAATCGAAAATGGGTGGACGAATTTATCTCTATCACAGGTTATCGTCAATGGGCGTCCCAAAATAATAATACAAAATGACGGCGGAATGTATATGTATGATGTTCAGTGGGAAGATATATGCGAGATTGATATCAGATATGCGCATGTGGAAAACGAGCATCTCATAATGATAGACTCTAGTCAGTCATTGATGCTTATATGGTCTGTAAAAACCAGGGTTCTTGTCGGCTTGCTTCAGTTGCGGCGGGATCGGTTAGAGATCAAAAACGCTCAATTCTCTGACGCGATCTATGTGCAATACAGTGACGGACATTTGTCATGCTTCGACATAAAGAGCTATCAGTTACTCTGGGAGAGGCATGTTTCGGCAGAGTCGCACATATTCGCCGCAGGTGAGGGTCTCTTCACTATCAGCGAGAGAGTGGAGATTGCCAGCAAACTGAAAGAAGGCATACTTTATGCAAGCCTTAACGGCTATGGATTCTGTCACTTTTCAATGTGTGGCAACTTTGCTCTGTTTCGAAAAGACGCTGGACAAGGATGTGCAGTTCTATCGCGCAAAGGGGTAACATATAGCGAAATAAGCCCCCCTGAAACAGATTGGTTCTGGCATGACGGTTATCTTATGCGCGAGGGTGACGAGCTTGCGCAATATAGGTTTGACGGCGTGAAGACTCGAGGTTTGAGTGTATCCGAAGCAAAGATTGTACACGCATCACAAAGGGTATACTATCGAGATAGAAGCACTATTCACACATATGGTGTTTACAAGGAGGATAACAGTAAGTTTATTGAGGCTTTTGGCTATATCGAGATTGACAGGATGCTGTTCATAACGGTAAGAGACAATGTTGTTGCGGTTCAAGTCAAGAAGTAAGGTTGTAACACTGGATACGCGCCAGCATTTATCCATCAAAGGAGCCTTCTATCTGCATTAGTACACTGAGTTGTAGCGGTTTGCTGCGGTTTCCCTCCATTGATGGAACAACCTGCCTCTCCGTTCGTCAAATGCGGATGCTGCGATCTCATTTTTACGCCATTCTCGTCCTCATATGCCTTGCGCTTGTCTGTGTCATTGGTTGCACTAAGGCTGACAACCGTGCTGACCCCTCCCTTGAGTGGGTAACTTCCGCAGTTGATGCACAGGGCCTGAGGCACTGCACATTTCCCAGCAAGGTCGCAAAAACGCAGGTAAGCTATCACATTTACATCCCGCCGCAATATGAAACGGGTGATGACACGCGTTTCCCCGTGCTGTATTGGCTGCACGGCACAGGGGGCGGCCTGCCCGGGCTGCCTTATCTGGCAAAGTACTTCGGCGACGCAATAACTACCAAGAAGATCCCACCCATGTTGGTCGTCTTTCCAAACGGTATGTTCTGCTCATTGTGGAGCAATTCGAAGGATGGCAAAGTTCCCATGGAGGATGTCGTTATTCGCGAACTGATTCCGCACACTGACTTAACATACAGAACGATTAGAAATCGCAAGGCGCGGATAATCGAGGGCTTCAGCATGGGCGGCTATGGTGCGGCTCGTTACGGATTCAAGCACTTCGGTTTGTTCGGGTCGGTATCAATTCTATCAGGTGGGCCGCTGCAAGAGGTTTTTACGGATGCACCGCGTGTCGGACCAAAAGCCCGTGAACAAGTGTTTCAGGATGTATTTGGTGGAGACATGGAGTACTTCAAGGCAATAAGCCCTTGGAGGCTTGCTGAAACCTACGCTGCGGCTGCAAAGATGCCATCTAACATCAGATTGGTGATCGGCAAAAGGGACGAAATGCTCGCCAATGTTCAGAAATTCCACGATCGGCTATCATCTTTAGCTATTAAGCATAACTACATCGAGCTTCCAGGTGTTGGGCACAACACAGTAGCGGTGCTGAAGGCGTTGGGAGAGGGTAACTACGAATTCTATCGCCGTGCTTTCGACGAGTTGCCACTGACGAAGTAGCTCTCGACCGACACCTCTCGACTGCGACAGTGTTGCACAATCAGGCGCAAAAAACGGTTAGAATATTGTTCGAGCAACAAGTTGAACAAACGAACCGTTGTTTTTGTGCTGATGTCGGTCGTGTTCTTGGACTTCCTTGGTCTTGGCATGATAGCGCCGTTGCTATCTGTATATGCCAGCGAACTTGGGGCCGATATGACGCATATCGGCATCGGCATTGGGCTTCTGTTCAGCCTAAGGTCAGTTGTAAGGCTCTTGCTTCTGCCCATCGTTGGCGACCTTTCAGACCGTACCGGCAAGAAGAAGATCTTCATTGTGCTTGGCCTCATAGTCTTCATACTCACCGCCGCTGGCTATTTCTTCGCACAAGACTTCAAAACCCTTCTTATAACGCGCCTGTTCCAGGGCGCGGCCTCGACTATGTTCTACCCGATAATTCTTTCGTATGTGGGTGAGCTTGCCGCAGACGGGAAAGAGGGGGAACAAATCGGCCCAATCAACATGGCGTCGTTTATTGGTATGGGTGCGGGACCGCTTATGGGCGGCTTGCTGATGGATTTTGTCGGCGATCGCGAGGTCTTTATCGCAATGGGGCTTCTGAGCCTTATCGGCCTTGTGATGGTTTTATTGTATGTACCAGAGACTAACAGCCCCCGCATCGCGCGTAAGGGCAAAAAACTGCCGATCTTTACGCTTCTTTCCATGAAGCCGATTTGGGGTGTGATTACCTATCGCTTTCTCAACGCTTTTCTGCGCGGCGGCATGATGTCATTCGTGCCGTTGCTTGCGATTACTGCCTTTGGTCTCAGTCCCACCGAGACGGGGTTGGTAATTGCGGCGAACACTGTGGTAGTTGGGCTTCTGCAGCCGCGATTTGGCAAGATGTCAGACAGGCGGTCAAAAGTACACATGATAATCTATGGCAATTTGATTGCATCGGTCGCCCTAATCTTTCTCGCGTTCACCGGCAGCTTCATCCCGATGATATTGTGTTCGCTTGTTATCGGTGTAAGCAGTGCTATGGCGATCGCCGCGGCTCAGGCAATAGGCGTGCAGATCGGCAAATCCACCGGCCTTATGTCCTCCACAATGAGCCTCTTCGCAATGTCAATGAGCTTTGGGCTTTCGTTCTCACCGCTGCTCTCCGGTGCGATAATGGATGCTTACGACCTTATCTTCGTCTTCCCAGTATGCGGCTTCATCGTGTTGTTCGGCACATGTGTCATCTTTGTGCTTATAAAGGATTACGCGAGCTACATCACGGTTAAAACTCCACCCACACCCGCTGAACGCGATTCAGGCATGGTCCCGCCAATAGCTCCGTAGGGGGGAAGTCATAGCAAACGAGTTGCGCGTGCATTCAATCGTGATACAATAGAGAAGGGGTTGGCGAGCTATGCAAAAGTGCTCCGTATTCTTGTATGGCTTTTAATGTGTTTCTGAACAAGCAATCTTTGATAACAGGATTCTGTAAAATGACAAGTAATCTCGATCTTGTGACTCTTCAGGAAGCCGCTCAAGCGGTTGGGAAGACCGAGTTTAACATACGCGACTACATTCAAAGAAGGAGGATTGCCAAGTACAACCCTCAAGGCGTTCCGATAGAGAGAGCGGGGAATGGTGAACTACGAGTCTCCTTAAAAGAGCTAAAGCTGTTTCTTTCTCTGATACAAAACGGCAACGAGAAGCATCACAGAGCAGGTCTTGACCCAGAGCTTGGTTTTCATGATCTGCCAGAATATGAACGAACAAAGCATGTTCACAGGCTACATCCTTATCTCGGCAAGTTCATTCCTCAACTTGTTGAATGGTTCTTAAGACGGCACTTTAAACCTGACGATATTGTGCTTGATCCTTTCATGGGATCTGGAACAACACTCGTGCAAGGTAATGAAATGAGCATGCACACGATTGGGATAGATGTATCGCCATTCAACTGCCTTATTGCGCGAGTTAAGACCGCCAGATACGATCCTATCAAGGCTCGTAATGAAATTCTCGATATCGAAAAGAGGGTGACCCAGTTCTCATGCATGCTTGACTCGCAACAGGTGGATATCGCTCCACTGTTTGCCGACATTGCTCGAAACGAGAAAGCTGAAGCACTTATGGCTTCATGCGAAAGCGGTTACCTGAAATCATGGTTTGCGCCTCGTGCTTTGGTCGAGATGCTATATTACAAGGAATTAATTGCAGATTACGAGTATCAAGATCTTCTCAAGGTTGTGCTTAGCAGGGCGGTCAGATCAACTCGGTTAATACCTCATTATGATCTTGCTACTCCAAAAGCACCTCTACCTGTCGGTGTTCAATATTGGTGCAGAAAGCATAATCGTTACTGCATTCCGATTGATAACTGCATTTCAAAAATACACGCATATAGTGAAGATACCGCACGAAGAATTTACGAGTTCAATCGTATTCGCTCAGACAAGCATGTAATCGTCATGCAGGACGATTCCAGACGCATCAATCTAAGTGATGTACTATTGACTACCCCTCTTGCTGGTCGAAGAATCTCTGGCGTATTCACATCCCCTCCCTATGTAGGACAGATTGACTATCATGATCAGCATGTTTATGCTTACGAGTTGTTCAAGCTTGCGAGATACGATGACAACGAAATAGGTCCGAAGAGGCGGGGAAAATCCCGTGTGGCGCAGCAGGAGTATATAGAGGGGATTTCATCAGTTTTTCGTAACATACTGCCACATCTTGTGGAGGATGGAAAAATATTCGTCGTCGCAAATGACCGGTGGAATCTCTATCCAGAAATAGCACGAAAAAGCGGTTTGAGAATCGTCGAGATCACTCAAAGGGCTGTAACGAAACGAACGGAGCAAGGTGACGATCCCTACACTGAAGCCATCTTCATGATGGAGAAGGACTAACATGGTACTATCAAAATCTCAAGTTGAGAGCATTGAAGCGAAGCTCAAGAAGGGGATACTGAAGAAGCTTGCTAACTACAAACCTGAAAGCAAATACATTCCATTCCAAACCCGCCTTCTGGGTACGGATCGAATGGCTCTGTTTTCGTTCATTCAGTCTCTTAACACTACAATCGGAACCTCGATATATGAGCCTGTTGCCGTCGAAATGGCAAGAGACAAGTTCGTTAGTGCCAAAGCACAGTCTGTTGCTGGAAGACAAATCTCTATTGCAGCGACCGAAGTCATTCAACAGATCATATCGGAACTGGAAACATCAAAGATTCAGTCTACCAAGGATCAACAGGTTGAGAGAATTCGCGCGGTATGTCAAGCTGGAGAAATGCAGCAAAGGAAACTGACGAAAGTTGACCTGCACCTTGAAGACCGGTCAGGCAGGATTTTCTTGTTCGATATAAAAACGGCAAAGCCCAATTCTGGTGAGTTCAAAGGATTCAAACGCAATTTGCTGGAATGGGTGGCGGCAACCTTGGCAGGCAATCCTGATGCCGATGTTCATTCAGGCATTGCCATCCCATATAATCCGTATCATCCGCAACCGTATCAGAGATGGACGATACGCGGAATGTATGATATCAAGCACGAGATATTAGTTGCGGAGGAATTCTGGGATTTTCTTGCAGGTGAAGGTGCGTTTCAAGAGCTTCTGAATGTATTCGAGCAAGTTGGTAAAGAATTGCGACCACAGATAGACGAGGCATTCTCTAAGTTCCGCTGAATTTGGTTGTTACTTCGAACCCTCTTTGCGCATCTCATCTTTGTAGCTGTCGAGTCCTATTTCGCGGATTCGATACAGCTTGCCGATGCGGTTAGAGCGGAATATCAGGCCAAACATGATCGAGACGAAGTTGTGCAGTTTCTTGCAGCGTTTGAGATCTGCATACTCCATGCAGTCAGCGCAGGTTGAGTAGTTGTTTGACTTGACGCACGCTTTCACCGGGCAGCAGGAGAACATTGGTTTATCCCCCCAGCAACCCGTGCACTTGCCGCGCTTTAATGCACCGCAATTGCTGCAGCAAAGGCCGCATGCCGCTACGACAAATTCCTGTCCGTCAGATTGTGTTTGCATTTTTGCAATTTCTATACCGGGTCATCCTCAGTGCGCACGCGGCATCTTATGCCAGTAATCGCCTGAACTTCTGCCGCCCATTGCACAAGTAGTGATTTTGCTGGCGAGTTTCTGTATCCACCTATACCGTCCCCCTCGCGGCACTGCTGCAGAACCCAGTCGCGTATGCCCATGCCCGCAAGCTCGCGCGCCATCTGCATAATCGCGTTGCTGTTCGTTATCGCATCACCGACGGTCGAACGAACTTCAAACTCATTCCCATATTCCCTGAGCAACTGCAGTGACTTGACAACCGAATCGCCGCTTGATAAATCACCGGTTACTTCCTCATAGATAGCAAGCGGAGCCTTATAGTCAATTCCCACCCAGTCGAGGAGCTTGCTTGAAAGGAGCCTGTTTAGCGCATCCGGCAGCGAACCTCCCGTGTGCATGGCGACGCCGAAGCCCATGTCTTTCACAATGCGCATCGCGTCGTCAACGCTATCGTACAGGGAAGGTTCGCCGCCGCTGAAAACTACGCCGTCGAGCAGACCGCGTCGCTTGTACAAAAAGGTCTCTATGTCCTCCCACCCACGCACCTGAAGTCCGCGCAGAGTCTTTGCGTTGTGGCAGTACGGGCACGCCCAAGGGCATTCTGGCACAAACAATGTCGCGCATAGCTTGCCGGGCCAGTCGAGTGTGGTGAAAGGCGTTATTGCAGCAACGGTAAGTCTCTCGACGGTCTGCATTCGCTACGCCTCCTCTTGTGAGTTCGATGTGCGAATGCGGCATTCCGGCACCTCAGGATTGAAGTATGCCCGTTCTGAGAACTCAGACTTCTTGCCGATGTTGAACTGCGATACCGGGCGGTAATAGCCCATCACGCGCGTCCAGACCTCGCAAGGCGTTACCTTCGGTGCGCACTTGGGGCATTCGTTGTGCTTGCCCTGAATGTAGCCATGTTCGGGGCAGATCGAAAATGTCGGTGTAAGGGTAATATACGGAATGCGGAAGTTAGAGAGCACGCGGCGCACAAGCTCTTTGCTCGTCTTCGAGTTCACCGCCTCGCCAAGGAAGATGTGAAAGACCGTGCCGCCGGTGTACTTACGCTGAAGTTCTTCCTGCATTTCGATCGCTTCGAACACATCGTCGGTGTATCCGACCGGAAGCTGTGATGAGTTTGTGTAATATGGAGCGTCGGGTGTGCCGGCTTGAAGTATGTCGGGAAAGCGCTTTCTGTCAGAGCTTGCCAACTTGTATGTGGCACCCTCTGCCGGCGTTGCCTCAAGGTTGTACATGTGGCCTGTTTGCTGCTGAAACTCCGTAACACGGGCGCGGATGTGGTCTAAAAACTCCAGCGCGATCTTGCGGCCGTTCGGTGTCGTTATGTTCTCGATATCGCCGGTGTAGTTGCGCACCATCTCGTTTATGCCGTTTACGCCGATTGTCGAAAAGTGATTCCGCAGGCTGCCCAAATAGCGCTTGGTGAATGGCAATAGGCCGTTGTTTATTATGCGCTCGATGACCTTGCGTTTGGTTTCAAGGCTGTTTTTCGCAAGCTCAAGCAGGATGTCGAGGCGATCAAGCAGTGTCTTCATGTTGTTGCGATGCAGATAACCAAGCCTTGCGCAGTTGATCGTCACCACGCCGAGCGAACCTGTCTGCTCAGCCGAGCCGAACAAACCGTTGCCGCGCTTCAGTAGCTCTGTAAGGTCGAGTTGCAAGCGGCAGCACATGCTGCGGATCATGTTCGGGTTCAGGTCAGAATTCAAAAAGTTCTGAAAATACGGCAGACCGTAGCGAGAGGCCATTTCGAACAGCATGTCTGCAATTTCGCTGTCCCACGGGAAATCGTCGGTGACGTTGTAGGTGGGAATTGGGAAGGTGAATATCCTACCCCGCCTGTCGCCCTTCAACATGACCTCTATATAAGCGCGGTTTATCATATCCATTTCGCGCTGGCAATCGCCGTATTTAAACGGCATCTCTTTGCCGCCGATGTAAACGGGATCGTTGCGCAGGTCTGCTGGGCAGACAAGGTCGAATGTTACATTTGTGAACGGCGTCTGCGTGCCCCAGCGCGAGGGAACATTCAAGTTGTAGATGAATTCCTGAATCTTCTGCAGCACATCGTTGTAAGAAAGGTTGTCAACCTTCACAAACGGCGCCAGATAAGTATCGAACGAACTGAACGCCTGCGCGCCTGCCCACTCGTTTTGAAGCGTGCCCAAAAAGTTTACCATCTGGCCGACGGCAGATGAAAGATGCTTGGGTGGTGAAGCCTCAATCTTATCCGGTACGCCATTAAATCCCTCGCGAAGAAGTGTGCGGAGCGACCAGCCCGCACAATATCCGCTCAGCATATCAAGGTCATGAATATAAAGGTCGCCGTTGCGGTGCGCCTCGCCGATTTCGGGCGAATATATGTGCGAAAGCCAATAGTTCGCAACAATCTTGCCAGAAGCGTTGAGGATAAGGCCGCCCAACGAATAACCCTGATTTGCGTTGGCGTTAACGCGCCAGTCGGCTCGTTCAAGATACTCGCTGACAGTCGAATCCACCTCGATAAGGGTCTTGCGAATGTCGCGTATCTTTGTGTGTGTTGCGCGGTATTCGATATAAGCGCGCGCGGTATGAATGAAGTTGAAGCGGATCAGCTCGCTTTCAACAAGGTCTTGTATCTGCTCGATCGTGGGATGTTCTGTCGAGAACCGAAGCGAGAGTATCTTTGTGACCTCGTTGGTGATGATTTCAGCCTGCTGCTGGCCGAATTCGCCAGTCGCGTTGCCAGCAGCCAAGACCGCGCGCAGAATGCGCGATTCATCCCATGCCGCGAGAGTGCCATCACGCTTGCGAACCGCTTTAGGGGGATGCGGTTTCAGCATTTCCGGCGGGAAGAGCGTCGGCTGATCGTTTGGCACTATGTTCATCTTCTGATTCAATAGATTGTTGAATAGCGGATCGTTGTTATCATTGGTGTTGGGAACGAGCATGGCTTTCCTTTCTACCCAAAAGCCCTATCTTAGAACAACAAAGTATGCCGCGAGCGCGCTTTCGGCGCACCCACTTTACCCCATAGGGTGCTGTTAATGCTGACGGATGACCCTATATATTGAGGTGACGGGACAATATACCACAAGATATAGTGTTGTCAACTAACTGCATCCGAATTTTCTGGTATCGTGAAATTGTCGTTAATTTTTCGCGAATTTCGGCCTATTCGACCCCTCGAAATTTGATTTTGCACCCTAATTGCATTTCGCTTGCATTATGCAAACGCATTTCTTCAGGTTTCTGCCAAGCTGAATGTAGGCTGCTTTCAAAGCGATGGTCTTTGCGAAGGCCGATATCATGCGGCTTTCGGCGCAGGTGTAAAATGTGAACGGGCAGAATGATCTGCAAATGGCTTTTAAACGCCATTGCCGCGCGATTTCAGGCTTGGGCTTTTTGGCTTGTTGCGCAATTCCGCAAAGTACCTACACTTCAGGCAGATTTTTCTATTTAACTTACTTTGAATGACTTTGGAGGCTCTATGCAGAAGCTCAAACTTGGCCCCACAACGGCGATTTTCCCCATGCCGTGCGTTTTGGTTTCAAGCGGTTTTAACTCAAAAGACGGCAATTTTTCGACAATTGCTTACGCAGGTGTCGTCAACGGTATGCCTCCCATGATCGCGATAGGCGTGCGTCCCGAGCGGCATTTGCACGGCATTATCGTCGCGTCTAAGGCTTTCGGAATCAATGTTCCAACCATTGAGATACTTCCCGAGACAGACATGGCCGGCAAGCTGACGGGCCGTCACTATAACAAGTTCGATGAGCTTAAAATTACTGCCTTTGCCGCGCCTGAAACTGGCGTAATACTGCTCGGTGAATGTGCTTTGAACCTTGAATGCAAGCTTGTTCACACGCTCGACCTTCCGTCACACACAATGTTTGTCGGTGAGGTCGTCGCCACATACGCTGATGAGGATTGCGTAAAGGAAGGCAAGCTTGATTTGGCAAAGCGCACATTCGTCGCATACGGCGCTAATTCCTATTGGGCGATGGGTGGCAGGCTGCACGCGCACGGCTTTTCAAAGTAAGAAGATATCTGTACACCGCAGCCCGATTTAGACCTTGCATGTAGGGTGGTCTCAATAGCACCATTCTTTCTCTTTGTGGTGTTAGGGGGCTGTTGTTGCCGACCGCTCACCTTGTTCTCTCTACTTACGAATTCCGGGCGCGCCAGTGTGTGGTAACAATGGCGGGCAAGATGCCCGCCCTCCACGGCAAACACTTTGGGTTTGTATTTCGTTCGCCCTACGGAACGATTGCGCACACACATGTAGATGCCCTATGCGTTCAAATTGCTTGCATGATGGTGGGCAAGATGCCCACCATACATAAACGCGATTGCGTTAAAGGCATGGGCGTCTCGCCCGTGCCGTACTCAAAATGTGCCATCTTGACAGTGAGAATCAACGCAAACAATGAGTCAATCGAACACGCTCAATCGCGATAGCGACTGTGGAGCGCGGGCATCTTGCCTGTGATCTTCGGTGTTTTCACACGAAGTTTTTATCCTCCGAAGCAAAGCGCACCGCGCGAAAGCGAAGTAGGAACATGAGGGAAGAGCAAGAAAGACTGGCAACAAATCCGAAAGTTATCCATTGCGCCCATTTCGCCTTGCCTCAATCCTTTACGGTCATCCCTTGCATGTACGCCACTCCTGAAAGGCTGCTTATCACGAATTTCTTTGACGAAAATGAACCTTTTTGCGTTTTAAGCGAATATGAAGATGAGTTGCTGAATTCCAGTTCACTCGGGCAACAATTCGTTCACTTGCCCGATCGGAGGCTTTTATCAACACCCGAGTCCTCTGCATGTACCTGCTGATCGTCGCCACATGGCGACGCGCAGTGTTGTGCGCACTGGCCGTGGCAGATTCAAGGTGCGATTCATTTTGCGTTCTCTCCGCAGTTAGTGACGAAAACTGTCGCGCCGCAGTGCCTAATAATTGCCTAAGTGCGACGCGTTCGATAGACTGCGTATGGCAGCTCTCGGCCATTCTTTAGATAGACTACCTTTGGGTTGACAGCGCGGGCACGCTTCTGAACATGCTGAAGTTCGATGATTTAACTGTCGTAAGAGGGGATACAAAATGAACTCATATAACTCATGCATTGCTAAATGCCTACTGCCACTTATAACTGTGAGCATTGTGTTTTACACAGGTTGCTCGCAAAGGAACAATATTAGTGGACCAATAGTTTTTACGCATAATTCAGTTGTTACGAAGGACATTGTATGCAAAGATGGAATGAGAATAGAAAAGGATGTAGAAGTAATCATTAGGAAAGGAGTTACAATTACATTTCAATCATACAAGGCCAATATAATTAATAATGGGAGGCTTGTATTAGAAGGCTCTGCTTCACAACCAAGCAGAATTGTTGACTGCACAGGTATCCAGCAATTAACTAGAAGTGGAACGCTTGTTCTTAGAAATGCTTATATATTGTTAGTTGATAGAGCTTTGGAAGGTCGAAATGATTTTATAAATGAATATGCATGCCCATACCCAGATTTGATCCAACAAGATAAGGTTGACATTCAAGACTCAAGGATTGAATATCATTACTCAAGCAAAAGAACATCTGGGGGCCATCCTATTAGAAGCCTTGTTAGTGCTGGAGAAATGGATGTTGCGCGCACGGAGTTTTATGAAGAAGAAATAATTCACGATGATAATAAGTACTGGTATGTGTATTCCGCCTTCTACGACTATCATTCAATATTCTTATCAGGTGTTGGTAAGGTTAGCAACATAAAAGCATATAATATCAAGGCGGAGTATTTAGCAACCAGATATCTTACTGTTTCGGAGAGTATGTTTAGCGAATGCAGCTTTGCGTCAAGGGGATTACCGGTGCTTGGTATAAATATAAATGTATACTTGGAGGAATGCCAATTTGTTAGCACACAGATAAGATTGCAGTGTGCATATATGGTGAAATGTATATATGATTCATGTTCCATATATTTGGAAAGCATTGGGAACGAGTATGCCAACTTTATAGAATGCCTTTTTGTTGAGACACAAATTTATGGAGGAAATGAGATAGACTTGAGCACATGCAAATCCGTGATGCTTCATTGCGTTTATATTGACTGCGTTGCGGATAAAAATGTATATTCTGTGATGATCTTTCCGATTATATATATATGCTATGACAATTGCAGTGCTGATGTAAGCGGATTAACTAATGTTGCTATTTGTCGAGTCCGTGATACACCATGGGAGTATCGCATATATGTAGATTGCGCTTCGAATGATACAATAAGCGGCAATTATTCTCGTTTCGTAACTTGGAGAATTGCTGAGATTAGACGAATGGCTGAAAAGGTTATCGCTTGTGAGAATCCTATTGTAAATGCTATTCTGTCAAGATATAGAAGTTATAAAAATAATGTGAATACAGATAGGTACATTGTGATTAATGGTGTTAGCGAGTGATGCAGGTCTGAGGAGTTCCAATCTCTTCTATATAAGCGTGTAGGAAGCCAAAGCACCCCATGCTTAGTAGAAAGGGGTTTCACAGACATGCTGCGTTTCATACATGCATCGCAATCGTGAAGTCGCGAATACTTTGATTGTTCACTTGACACACTCGCACCATGGTGTATTCTTGGTCAATAGATTCGTTGTGTTCGGTCGTCATAACACAGTATCGGAGGCATTTATCAACACCCGCGCCCTCTGCCTATACCTGCTGATCATCGCCGCATTGCGACGGGGGTGTCGTGCGTGCGCGTTACGATGTTCGTTGAAAAAGGGTATGGCCTTGTGAAAGGAGGAGTATAACGCTTGGCTAAGAGAACGACCCTCCTCATTGTCTTTCTTGCGCTGGTCGTCACATTCGCAACTCAGCATGAAATGATGACCTCCTCGCACAATCTTAAAACGATATCGGCAACTGTGCCACAGGCATCTCCGTCACCTTATATTCCCACAGCAAGGCAACAAGAACTATTGATCTGGCATGACGGTTGGACACCTACAGGCGCCGAAAACATGGAGCAAGGTGATTTGGTGTTTGTGAACAGCGACTATCCATGCGTATTTCGTTACATGGGTGGCGCGATACCACAATTCCAGTTTGCAGAAGGCATTGTAAGAAGTGGCCAAATCCCGTACGGTCTTATAACAAGCGCGAAGCAAATAGACAGCATTATGCAGAGACCAACAGAGCTGCTGAGCAACATTCGTTTTGCTTACTATAGTGGAGCGTTTACGCCAGTCCTGCTAAGATTGCTCGATAAATTGAAAAACCTTGACATATTGATTGTTGAATGTCGTGAGCAGAGAAGTATTCACAAAGATTTTGTGCATTATCTCAAAAATCTATCACATTTTTCAATAAATACCTATATAGAATCGGAATATATGCTCGTTCGGAAATGCAATATGGATGTCAAGAATTCAAATGGCTCAGTATATGGGACATGTGTTGAGTGGAAATTGAATAGTGGCATTGATGGTACAATCAGTGAAGAATTATTACATCGAGCCTACGCTGGTGCCTTTGACGAAGACCATTTCGAGATTCTCAAAGAATGCACAAAATTGCGCGAACTACGAATTACAAGTTGGACGCATCGAGCAGCTATTGAGTTAATTAAATGTCTACCTGAACTAAGAAGTATAGATGTGGGAATAAAAAATTGCTGTTATGATGATGATTCATATTGCAACATACTTAGTATGGCATCCACTCCATTTCTTAAGGAATTGCGCGATATTACATATCGTAACTATAGAACAGACTCGAGACTGGGACTTAAAGATATATTATCATTAGGAGTTATGAGCAATTACATAAGAATTAGTGTCTATGGAGACTTGTATGAGTCTGATGAGCGGGATTTCGTCGCTTATCCTGAGAATATTAAGAGCCTCTATGTATCATATTACAATGAGATATTAAACCCAAGTTGGTTGGAACAGATTGTAAAAAAATGCCCACACATCTATCGCCTTGGTGTATGTAATGTAGCAAGCGAGATAGACCTTTCCGAGTTGTTAAATAATACAAAAATCACTGAATTTGAAGTCAGCAATTCAAAAGTGATTGCCTCGCATGTGATAAAAAAGGATAACATGAGAATTGTTATAATGGACTGCTCTGTTTCTTACGGTGTGCTTTGCGCTGTTGATGGTTCGGGTAATAGTTTAGTTATGTGGAATGTTAAACTAACGAATGATGCGTTTAACCTAAGAAAGAAAATAAGTTACGCTGAGCTTCGAATTGTTCGATCAGAACTAAGTAATGATGATTGCATTCAACTTGCTGATTATCTTGCGGATGTTTACGCTTCTGTAATGGACTTATCGTTTTGCTTTATTGATATAGATTTACTTAGGAATTTGGTTGATAATATGAAATACGGAGAATTGCGAGCGGCATCTATAATTATCAAAGATTATATGATTGGCGATAATATAAATATACACAGCATTACAAGATCAAAGATGAATGTCATGATCGAGACTGCAATTCTTGAGATTAGCAACAGCGTAGATATTGGATTAGATATTGAAACATGCTATATGTACCCATCTGTGGTTTCTAATTACTATGGGAGGGAATTCAATGATAGTCCAGTGCCCATAGAACCCTATGTTGTTGAGCGTAGCCAGTTCCATAACGGGATGAGTATCGGCAGGTTTGTATCTATGTTCTATATTGAGAAGATTAAGCATGCAAATGGACAGAGTCAACTGCCCATAAAGACGAGAGTAAGGATAAATGATGGTGAGGAGTATATAGAATATAAAGTCCCAACGGCGAAAGAGCAGTGAACGGTGTCGTCAACAATATATTCACGATGGCATCATAGCGGGCAGGGAGAAGGGATGATGTCTCTTTCCCATTTCCCTCTTTTTTGCACCTATACCAGCTTACCAGAGCAGTCGCGCTTCCCACAGCGCAACTGCATATAGCTAATTCGTGAGAAAACTGACTGCCGATCCCGCTGCGGTTAAAGGCCTTTGTAGTTGTACAGATCCCATTCGATGCTGTTCATAAGACGGGGGAGGGTATAGCCCTTTGTGTTCTCCCACCAATTAAGGACGGGCGCCCATTCGGGCTGATTGGCGTTTGATGGCAGACCAAAAGGCTCTTCGCCGTAAATCAGCCGAAGTGTTTCGAAGGCGCGTTGCCGAACTGGAAGCTCTGGCGCGCAGTATCTATCAAGCAGCTTGAGTGAGAAGGATTCGATAAGGTCTTTGCGATTGCGATTGCGGTTCGTCTCCCACCACGATACCCAGCGTAGTGAGATGGGCGAGCTTTCAAGAGACGACTTAATCTCATTTGGTGTCCAATCCTCGGTCGAGACCAGAGCCATAAGGCCATAGGCCGATTTGCGCAGTTCGTCATCGTCTCCCGCGCAGTCGGTTAAGAGCCTCTCTGTGAACCCAAGGTCGCAATAGGGCAGAATGTACGGTAAAGCGGAATAGATGGCGAGCTTATCGGCCTTGTCGCCGTTATCATAAACCGTGTAGAAGAATTCGGGGATGTTCTTGCGGAAGCGGGCGACAGCCTCATATATGCCATGCCGAACACGCTGGTCTTCGTGGTTGATCATGCGCAGCCAGAAGTCCTTGTCGTTAGCATAGCGTTGCGCAAGCCACTTTATGCGGACTTGGCGATCGGCGTGCGTACCTTCGCGAAGTGCGTTTAAAACCTCTTCCGGAACCATCGTCTTTGATGTGCGGAAGAAGAAATAACCCACTCCGGCGCCTAACATCAGCACAAGCAACGCCAAAAGCACATTTCGCATCGAACCGCCTAACAATATGAACCCATATACTCTAATCGTAAAAACGGGCGGATTGGTTACACCCGCCCGGTCTTATATCATGCGGTCTCTTCGATTGACTTCGCGCGGGGCCTTTGTATAACGGGCTTAGAACCTTTTTCAACAACCTCGTCGGTTATCACAAAGCGCGTACCCTTCGGGTGGTTTGGAAGCTCGTACATTGTCTCAAGCAAAAGCTTTTCGGCGATGCTGCGCAACGCGCGCGCTCCCGTTCCCTTCTTCACCGCCATGCCAGCAATCTTGCGCAGTGCCTCGGTGGTGAACTCAAGCTCCTTACCCTCCATCGAAAACAGCTTCTGATACTGCTTGACGAGCGCGTTACGCGGCTCGAGAAGAATGCGCACCAGTGCAGACTCGTCGAGCGGATGGAAGGGGACTATAACCGGCAGACGCCCCACAAACTCGGGTATCAATCCGTACTTTACAAGGTCGTCAGGTTCTATTTTTGATAGCAATTCCGCAACCTCGCGCGTGCCTACGCCCGCGCCGCCTTCGTGAAAGCCCATCAGTTTGCGATCAACGCGCTCTGCGACAATGTTCTCGATATTGTCGAACGCGCCACCGCAGATGAAGAGGATGTTTGTCGTGTTGACCTGTATGAACTCCTGCTCGGGGTGCTTGCGCCCGCCCTTTGGCGGCACATTCGATACTGTGCCCTCAAGCATCTTTAAAAGTGCCTGCTGAACGCCCTCGCCACCCACATCGCGAGTGATGGAGACATTCATAGTCTTCTGGCCGATCTTGTCAACCTCATCAACATACACAATGCCGCGTTCGGCAGAGGTAACATCGTAGCTGCAGTTCTGCAACAACCTTACAAGCAGATTTTCGACATCCTCGCCGACATAACCGGCTTCGGTGAGCGTTGTCGCGTCACCGATTGCGAACGGAACAGACAACACCTTTGCGAGTGTGCGGGCGATAAGCGTCTTTCCGCAACCCGTGGGGCCAAGAAGCAGGATGTTGGTCTTTTCAAGGTCAACATCGGTGTAATCGCCGTGCTCTTCAAAGTACTTGATGCGCTTGTAGTGATTATAGACTGCCACCGAGATCACGCGCTTGGCGTACTCTTGGCCGATAACATACTCGTCGAGCTTTTCCTTGATATAAGTTGGCGACGGCACCTCACCGATTGGTTCTGCGACCGAACGGCGGTTTGCAGCAATCACAGAATTGCAGATGCCGATGCATTCTTCGCATATTGCAAGATTGGGGCCGCCGCGGATCAGCATCCCCGATACAGCGTCCTCAGCCCTGCCGCAGAAGTTACAGGTCTGCGAGGGATATGAACCACCGGAATTAGAGGGTTTTCGCGCCATTACTGCTACCTGCTTCGCGAAGTGGAACGACTATCTCATCGCAAAGACCGTAAGCGACGGCCTCTTGCGCGGTGAGGAAAAAGTCGCGGTCTGCGTCTTTATCAATCTGTGCAACCGGCTTTCCGGTGTGAAAGGCAAGTATGTCGAGCAAGGTCTTCTTCATCCGTTCGACCTCGCGCGCCTGTATCACTATGTCCGACGCTGAACCTTCCGCGCCGCCCCAAGGCTGATGGATCATCACGCGGGCGTTGGGAAGTATATATCTCTTACCCTTTGTGCCGCCAGAAAGCAGTATTGCCCCCATCGAGGCGGCTTGACCAAGGCAGGTGGTTGAAACATCGCACTTTACAAACTGCATTGTATCGTATATTGCAAGCCCAGCTGTTACCGAACCACCTGGGGTATTGACATATACGCTTATGTCTTTGTGCGGATTTTCAAGCTGCAGGAAGAGCAACTGGGCGATAACAATGTTTGCGACAAAGTCGTTGATAGGCTCGCCAATAAACACGATGCGGTCCTTGAGCAGGCGGCTGTAAAGGTCATAGACCCGTTCTCCGCGCCCAGTGCGCTCGATTACAAACGGTATGTTGTTGTAGATGTCTTCTGTCTTTTTGCTGTCTTTAGATGCCATTCTGCCCCCTTATAAAAAGTATCCCCGAAAATTCTACTCGGGGATACGCGAAAGAAACGCGAAAAAAGTCGCAGAGGCGAAAATACTTATGAGTTCTCGCCGTGGTTGTGTCCACAGTCGCAATTCTCTCCATGCTCGTGCTCATGTTCTGCGCTTTCCGAGCCCTCAGCCTCTTCAGCTTCAACAACATTCGCCTTGGCGATTATAAAATCCACAACCTTGCGTTCAAGCAGGTCCCAGCGAAGTTGATCCAGCGAATCCGCCTTTTCAAGACTTGCGCGAACAGCCTGCGCCGATGTGCGATTCTCGTATGCGATTGACTCTATCTCGCGCGCGACTTCAGATTCTGTGACGAATATCTTCTCTTCCTGTGAAATGCGCTCGACGACGAAGAATTCCTTCAGGCTCTTTTCAGCATCGCTTAATGAGTTCTCGCGAATCTTGTCGGCGTGCGGCGAGTCTTTTAGCTGGTCAAGGTCGTAACCCATTCTCTTAAGTTGCAGCAACGAACGCTTGAAGTTAGACTCAGCCTGCTTTGCCAAAAGGTCTTGCGGCATCGGGAAATTGAGGTTAGCGGTTACCGCGGCGAGAACGGAAGAGCGGAAGCGCTGTTCTTCACGGTTGCCCTTGTATTCAATTATGCGCTGTTCGAGCAAAGAGCGGAGCTGCTCTGCCGACTCAAGGCCATTCTGCTTGGCGAATTCATCCGCCTCAGGCAAAATGAGCTTGTCAACGCGGTTGATCTTCAGCATAACGGTAACATCGGCTCCCTCTTGCGCTTGGTCAGAAAGGGTCTTTTTGAGCTTTCCGATGAATTCCTTTGTATCTCCAGCGGCAACGCCCATAAGCAAATCAAGAGCCTTACCCGATGTGAACTCGAAGTCAGCGAGAACCGGCCCGGACATAACAATGCGCTCGTTTTCGAGCTTATGAATTTCGAGACCCTCGCTGTGAACTGTGATGTCGGCGTATATCGCATCACGCCGCTCGGCCTTGTGGTCGGGTGTTTCGACCCATTGTGCCGAACGAAGGCGCAACGAATCAAGCTCTGCCTCGATCTCGTCGGGCTTTGCTATTATGGGACGACGAGTAAGAGATATGCCCTTGTATTCGGGAAGTTCGAAGGTTGGTTCAATTTCGAATTCTGCTGTAAAGACATAGGGCTTGCCGGGTTCGTACTCAGCCTCTTGAGTGAAGTTCGGGCGGCCAAGCACACGGAGCTTCTCTTCTTTTGTTGCCTCTTCGAAAGCATCGGCTTGAATGTGCATTACAGTCTCTTCGACGATCTGCTTGCGCAGACGCTTCTCGACGATCTGTAAAGGGACGCGGCCAGGGCGGAACCCGGGGAGCGATACTAATTTCGCGGCCTGTCTTAAGCTTTCGGAGTATTTTTGGTCAACGCGCTCGGCCTCAACTGTGAGCTTAAGAGTGCACTTCCAGTTGTCGCCTTTGGTTAATTCATACGCCATAATGAGCCTCGCAGCTACCTGCAGAAATAAAAAATGGAGCGGGTGATGGGATTCGAACCCACGGCATCAACCTTGGCAAGGTTGCGCTCTGCCACTGAGCTACACCCGCTCGCTTAAAAGACGGTACATATTGTTGTCGCTGGGCTTCGCCCAAACGGTTAGAATTATATGTCGAGAAACGCCGCTGTCAAGTTTTTTGTGCAAACCGTGTCAGTATGGCGGTTGCAGCGCGATATGCGGTTGTAAGCTATCGCCTAATTCTGCTCTAAAAGCTCTTTTGCCTGCGCGATGAGGCGGTCGCCCTCTTGTTCGTTCTTTTCAACTCCAAGGCCATGCTTAAGGCATGTGCCGTATTGCAGCATTGCCTCTGGATTGCCGCACTCCGCCGCCATTGCGAACCAGCGAACAGCTTCCTCGTAGTTTGGTTCTTCAGTTCGGTCTTTCGAAAAATGCGCGTTGCCCAACATCAACATCGCCTTATCGTTGCCAAGTTCCGCCGAATCGGTCCAAAACTCAATCGCGGTGTCAAGGCTCTTTTCCACTCCCAAACCCTCCATGTAACAATGACCGATCATGAAAAGCGCGTCACCATCTTCTTCTTGCGCCGCTTCCTGATACAGCGAAAGCGCTTTAGCTTCGTCCTTTTCAACTCCATGGCCAAAAAGATATGCGTTGCCAAGATTCACCTTTGCGCCGGTGTGTCCCTGTTCAGCCGCTGCTGTGAACCAAACAGCAGACTCCTGCAGGTCGGGATTCATCCCAAGCCCAAAATAATAGCAATTGCCCACCGCAAATTGAGCGTCAGCGTTACCAGCCTCTGCAGCGATCATATAATGACGAAAAGCCTCGCCAAAGTTCTGGGTTACACCGTTGCCGAAATAAAAACAATCGCCAAGCAGAAAGCATGACTGAGTATGCCCCGCGCGCATCGCAATCTGCCAGTGCTTGATTGCTGTCTTGATATCCTTGTCAACAACTCCGCCATCATAATAGCATGCGCCAAGGTAGTAATGTGCCTCGGGGTTCCCCGTTTCGGCAGCCTTCTTCAGCATCTCGAAACCCATCTTCGGATTAGCTTCAGGCGCATTGCTTGTAAGATGTGCAATCGCAAGCAGAAATGCGGCTGACTCGCTGCCTGCGTCGTTTGCCTTCTGCCACCAATGCATTGCAGCCGATTTATCTGCCTCTACACCTGTTCCACTGTCGTAAAGTATGCCAAGGTACATCTGCGCCTCGACAAGCCCTTGTTGAGCAGCTTTTGATATAAGGCTGAACGCCAGGGGGTGGTCAACTTCGCCGTATTCGCCCGTTATATGCATATAGCCCAGCAGAAAAGTCGCACGAATATCCCCTGAATCGGACATTGCGCGCAGTTGATCAATAGAGATGTTTGGTCTGTCCATGATGCACCTTGTGTTTTGGTTGCTTGTAAAATCATAAAGGGTCGCGCACAGGCGACCCTTTACGCGCATTACGGTCAAATTATCGCTTATTCCTCGTTGCTTACAACAGAACCGATTATCGCCTTGAACAACCTGTTTTGGGCGAACGAATCGAACAGACTATAAACAACCGGAACGACGATCAGTGTTAGAATTGTTGATGTTATAAGACCGCCGATGACCGCGACAGCCATCGGTTGGCGCATCTCGCCGCCCTCGCCAAGTCCAAGCGCGACCGGTAACATGCCGAACATCGTCGCAACCGTTGTCATAAGAATTGGGCGAAGTCGCACAGCTCCCGCCTCGGCAAGTGCCTCATGCTTCTCCATTCCCCTTTCGCGCATCTGGTTGGTGAAATCCACCAGCAAAATGGCGTTTTTGGTAACAATACCCATCAACATGATTATACCTATTTCGCTCATTAGGTTCATTGATTGGCCTGTAAGGTAAAGCAACGCGAACGCTCCGATGAACGACATGGGCAGTGAAATCATGATAGTCAATGGATGCATAAACGAGTTAAACTGCGCCGCAAGCAGCATGTACACGATGATGACCGCGAGAATAAGCGATTTAAGGATGTTCTTGTTTGATTCGTCCTGAATGTCTGATACACCCGTGAACACCATGCTTACTGTCGGCGGCAGGTCGAGCTTTGCTGTCTCGGTGCTGATCACCTTCTTTGCGTCGCCCATCCTTATGATGTCTTTATCAAGATTGACATAGATTGTAATCTGGCGCTGACGGGATTGACGATTTATCTCGACCGGTCCGGTTGACTCCTCAACGCGTATTAGGTCGTAAAGTCGGATCATCGAACCGTTTCCAGCGCGTATCGGCACATTGTATATATCAGTCATCTTCTCGCGCTGATTCTGCTCAAGCCTAACCCAAACTTCGTATTGGTCGGCTTGCTCGCGATACTGAGTGGCTTCAATGCCTCCAATTGCGATCTGTATTGCGCGTCCCACCGCAAAGACAGATACATTGTTTGCTGCAGCCCGTTCGCGGTCAATCAGCACTCGCGCCTCTGGCTTCATTGGGTCATATGAAAGCCTGACCTCACTAAACCCCGGCGCCCGGTCGAGTCTTTCTTTCAACATGTTTGCATAAGAACTTAGTTCTTCAAGCGATTCACCACGAAGATTGAACTCGACATCGCCACCACGAAGACCCGTACCACCGCCACCCATTGCCTCGGATGGACCAACCGCGCTTATAAGATCGGGAAACTCTTTTTTCATAAACTCGCGCGCCTGGTTGATTATCTCAGACTGCTTTCTGATGCGGCTCGTGCGAGGTTTCAGCTTGATGTCAATCTGACCTTCGTTAACTGCGCCCGAGTTGCCACCGCCGATTGTAAGCTGCACAAGCTCAACCTCGGGAATCTGCTCTAATGCGTATTTCTCTATCTTCTGCATGTACGAGTAGGTCTTTTCGACCGTCGAGCCTAACGGTGCTTTTAGGGCGATCATAAACTGCCCCCTGTCAACATCGGGGAAGAACTCGAACGGTACCTTTGTGATTAGATATCCGGCGGCGATGAAGAAGATGAAACCGATAACCACCACACTCGACTTAGTAAACGCGTTTTTAAGAGCGACGCGTATTATGCGTGAATATCCATGTTCGATTGAAAGGAAGAACCGCTCGCCGATTGCTGCGAATGAACTGCCCTCGTTAGACTTGCGCACGAACTTTGTGATCGCCATATCAAGCAACGAGAACACGATAGTCGCGATGATTAATATGACAAGCAGTATCTGGATTTCATGCAGCAGTTTCCCTAACTCAACGCTGTTGAACAGCACGGGTATATAGACCGCAAAGACAGCCACACAGACAATTATCGAATTCTCAATAAGTCTTCCCTTAATGGTGCGCTCTTTGCGACCCATCATGCGGGATGAGAGCATCGGGGTGAGAACCAGAGATACAAGAAGGCTTGAAAGCACCGCAACGGATACCGCAATGCCGAACTGGTAGAACATGCGCCCGACAATGCCTTCCATAAACGCGACTGGAATAAAGACCGCGACGATTGAGAATGTGGTTACTATGACAGCGAAGGCGATCTCGTTTGTCGCGTCCTTTGCCGCCTGCATGGGGCTCTTGCCTTGCTCCATATGGCGGTTTATGTTCTCGATGACCACGATCGCATCGTCCACCAACATACCAATCGAGACAGATAACGCCATTAATGTCATCACATTGAAAGTGAAGCCGAACGCATAAATGAATGTGTAGGTGGCGATAATCGAGGAAGGCAGTGCGAGCGATGCGATGAAGGTTGCCCTAAGATTGCGAAGAAAAAGCAAGACGACCAACAACGCAAGAAGACCGCCGATTACGATATGATGTTGCACATCGTTGAAAGAATCACGGATGAACTTTGTCTTGTCTTGCGATATTTCAAGGTTGTAACCTTCAGGCATAAGGCGAAGGCTCTGATTGTTAAGCCGTGCAATCTGAGCATAGACCTTGTCAGCGACTGCCACGGTGTTCGCGCCCGACTGCTTCACAATCTGGATACCAAGCGCGTTGACCATGTTCAATCGAGACATGGAGCGGAAATCCTCCATTCCGTCCTCTACGCGAGCGACCTCGCGCAACTTGACGGGTGAACCGTCGCGGTATGCAATCACTATTTCTGCAAACGAGTCAACATCTGGCATTTCGCCCTTGGCTTTAACGATGTATTCAATTTCAGGTGTTTCAATGCGACCGCCGGGAAGCTCGATGTTCTGGGCAGATAGAGCGTTGACCACATCTGCAGGTTCAAGGTTGTACTTGAAGAGCTTGTCGGCATCCACCCATATACGCACCTGCCGCTCGCGACCGCCTACTAAATTGACATCACCGACGCCAGGTATCTTCTGAAGGTTGGGCTTTAGCGTGTCTTTGGCGAACTTGGTGAGCGTGGAGATCGAATCAGGCCCGCGAAGCACAAGAAACATGATCGGTTCTGCCTTGAAATCGAGCTTTGCAACGATCGGAGTCTCTGTATCCGATGGCAGCGAGTTAACCACCTGGGATATTTTGTCTCGAACATCCTGCGCCGCTATATCAGCGTTAATTTCAAGTTGGAACTCACACATCACGAAGGATGAGTTTTCATACGAAAACGCCATGATGTCTTTTAGTCCCGATATCGTGGATAGCACATCCTCGATGGGCTTTGTAACCTTCTGCTCAATAGTCTCCGGTGATGCTCCGGGGAGTATGGTGGTTACAGAGATGTAGGGAAAATCTATGTCGGGGTAAAGGTCAACACCAATCTTGCTGTAGGAAAAGGCGCCTAAGACCACCAGCGACATTATTATCATTATGGCCAAAACCGGCCTTCGAATTGATACTTCAGGCAGAAACATGGGTTACCTCTTGATTTCTTTGGCGGTTATTTGACCGTCAACGATTCACCCTCGAATATGTCAGATGCACCCCTTGATACAAAGCGTGTGCCGACAGGCATGTCAGATGCAATTCTAACTAATCCACCGCTTGATATGTTCGGCTTGACCTCAACAAACTTTGCCTTACTGTCGTTGATCGTGCAGATGTACACTTTGCTGCCTCTGTACACAAGTGCGGTGGCGGGCACAACAGTTCCGGTCACATTGAACTGCATGGCAACCTCTGCCATAATGCCGACCGGTAGATTGCGTTCGCTATTGTCGAAGGCTGAATATGCAGTCACAGTGCGGTTGGATGGGTTGAGTTGAGGAAGCACAAAGTCAACCTTCATCCGTATAAGATTGCCGTTGAAATCTACGGTCATCTCAAGACCTTTAGAAACTAACAAGGCATATCGCTCAGGTATTCCAACAGCAAAGCGCAGGTTCTTATCGTCAAGCAGTGCGATTGTCTTATCTCCGGGAGCCATCCAACTACCTTCGTATACGCTTCTCTCGGTAATGATTCCGTCAAACGGGGCGCGCACCGAGGCATCTACAAGCTGCTGCTTTGCCTTAGCGAGAACTGTTTCGGCCTGAGCAACTGCCTTGCGAAGCAGTTCAAGCTGAGTGGCTGTTGCGCCATTTTTGGCCTTTTCGTATTGTGCTATTGCGCCCTTGTGACTCATCTGAGCCATTTCGAGCTGTGTCGTAGCAGCTTCAAACAGCTCTTTCGATAGGACTCCGTTTTGATGAAGTTCTTCAGAACGCTTGAAATCACGCTCTGCCTTTTCAAGAGCTATGCGCGCCGTTTCAACAGCGATCCTTGCCGCCTCAACATCCTCTGGGCGAACACCCGCAAGCACATCGTTTAGGTTAGCGGTTGCGGTAGCCACCGCTGCCTGTGCGCTTTCAATGTCAAGCTTTATATAAGTATCGTCGAACTCAAAAAGCACATCCCCCTTCTTAACACGGCTTCCGATGTCAAAATTGACCTTTGAAATCAAGCCCGCGATGCGCGGTGTAACATGCACTTGATTCACGACTTCAAGATTGCCCGTTGTCGAAAAGGGCAAGTCGAAGGAGCCACTCTTCAAAACCTCGGTCTCAACTGACCGTGCAATGCCGTTGCGAACCTTCTCTTCAGCGTTGATGTCACCAAGCAGAAGCATGCTTAAGATCAGTGTCAGCAAAGCTGTGCAACAGATTGATGTCACACGGGTGTTCATGCATTCTTCTCCCAAAGATAACTTGTCTTTTTGTGTATGTTTTCGATATCAGGATTTGCAGCCCGTTCGGGGTTGCTTGCCGAAAAACCATAAAGCAGGTCTGATGCGATTGACTTTGCAAGGTCATCGGTCAACGCTTTTACATCGCAGTGCATGTGAGCGTGATGCATTACAACCATCGCACCAAGCAGAATAACTGTGAAGTTGTTTATGCTGTTGTTCAATATATCGCCAGCTTCCACATGGGGGGTGAGAAGCTGCAGCATGCGGGCTTCGATATCATTGTGACGGCATGATATGTAGTCAACAAGGCTCTGCTCGAAACCGCCAAAGAGCTGCGAGGTAATGAAGTGCACAAGAAACTTGTTCTCGTTGCCCAAGGTGAAATACGCGTTCACCATTCTGTATAGGGTTTCGTATGGCGACTTTGATGGTGCCTCAAGGATCCTGTCGAACTTCTCGTTTATTATCTCGAACAGCCTGTCAACAATCCTTCTCGCGATAGCATCTTTGCTGTCGTAGTAATAATAAAGAGCAGGTTTTGAGACACTGCAGGCCTCGGCTATCTCGCGCATCGAGATACCAGAGTACCCGCGACGGCTGAAAAGCTCTGCCGCAGTCTCGATAATTGTGTCAGAGAGCTTTACCTCTCCCATTCTTCTGCTTTCCACTATGCTCACCTCGTTCTAACAAAAAACTTACTTACCGGTCGGTAGTTTACCTACCGATAGGTAATTGACAAGTGTTTTTGCTTCAAGTTCCATTTTTGTGCCCAATTTCAACCTGAATGGCGATGGTTTGGCAAAACCGCTACAATGTTTGGATGGAACGAATCAAGTTCGCTACAGTCAGACTTACGCTTGGCGATCCATTTGAGGATATCGCGCTTGAAGAGGCGCTGTTTCGCGTTTGTGAGTCTACTTGTTCCCCTCCCATATTGCGGCTTTGGCAACCAAAGACTACTTATGTGGTGCTTGGAACCGGCCAGCAAATCACCGCTGATGTGGATTTGGAGGCATGCCAGTGCGACGGTGTGCCAATCTTGCGAAGGTTCTCGGGAGGTGGAACGGTTACACATGGTGACGGCCAATTGTGCTGGACCATGTATCTGCCACTATCAACGCACCCAGATCTTGGCTCGATAAAAGGCTCGTACAGGTTTGTTTTCTCCCTTATCGCCCGTCTGATGGCTGACATAGGAATTGAGCTTGAGTTCCGCGAGCCCTGCGATTTTTCGGTCGCTAACCGAAAAGTGTCAGGAAACGCACAAAGGCGTGGCAAGTGTGGTATATTGCACCATGGTACCCTGCTTGTGAACTGCGACATCATGCGGCTTGGCAAATACTTGCGCGAGCCCAGCAAGAGACCAGAATACCGAGGCGATCGCGTTCATGGCAGTTTTTTAACCAATCTATCGAACTGCGGCTTCTCTGGTGGCGTTAGCGAGATCGAGCGGCTTTTCGATTCCCTAAGTTCGGGCAGAAATCCGATGTTTGAACCTGACGAAATAGTCAATGAAGCCAAGTTGCTTGCCGAGTGTAAATACCGCTCGCAGAAGTGGATATATCGCAAATAAATGCTATAATACAAGCAAGTTGCCCTTCAGTTTTTTGTACAAATAACCGGAACTTTGGTTCCGTTTTCGAAAGGAGCAAGAATGGGCCCATACATTCCGTGGATCGTCATCGGTGTAATTGTTGTCATCCTTATTCTGTGGTTCTTCGGTACTTATAACGGCCTCGTCGCGCTAAAGAATACCGTCAAGAACGCTTGGTCGCAGATTGATGTCCAGCTCAAACGCCGTCACGACCTGATTCCCAATCTTGTCGAGGCGTGCAAGGGCTACATGAAATTCGAGCAGGCGACTCTTGAAAAGGTCATTCAGGCGCGCAGCATGGCAATGAACGCACAAGGTATTGCCAATACTGCCGAGGCAGAGAACATGCTGACGGGGGCATTGAAGAGCCTTTTTGCCCTTACCGAGAATTATCCTGACCTTAAAGCCAACACCAATGTCAAACAGCTGATGGAAGAGCTTGCCTCAACAGAAAACAAGATCACCTTTGCCCGCCAATATTACAATGATTCTGTGATGCGCTACAACACCCGCATTCAGCAGATACCTGCGAACATAGTGGCCGGTATTGGTGGCTTTACCGCTGAGGTATTCTTCGAGATCACCGATGCTTCCGAGCGCGCTGTTCCAAAGGTTGATATCTCGATATAACCGCTGATTCGAGGGATTATGGCTGCCAGATCATTTTCTGAGGAGATCAGCGCGAACAAGCGTGCATCGGTCTTCTATGTTTTCGTTGTTGCGATCATACTGATCGTGCTTGGTGGTGTTATCGGAGCCGCTTTCGGCAATATCGTAATCGGCCTTGCAATTGCCGCAGCGATCGCGACCTTTCAGTTATTGCTTGTGTTGACAATGGGTGATACTATCGCCCTTCTCGCCGCTGGCGCAAAAGAGGTAACTCACGCGCAAGAGCCCCAGTTGTTCAATGTTGTTGAGGAGATGTCAATCGCTTCAGGGCTTCCAATGCCCAAGCTTTACATCATCGAGACACAGTCGCTCAACGCGTTTGCAACAGGCTTATCACCCCAACGCAGTGCGGTGGCTATCACTCGTGGTCTTTTGCAGAAACTCAGTCGTGATGAGCTGCAGGGTGTGATGGCGCATGAGATGTCGCACATTCGCAACTACGACATACGCGTTTCGATTATCCTTGCAATCATGGTTGGTACGATCGTGCTTCTCGCAGATTTGTTCTGGCGTTGGGCTTTTTGGACGGGCGGGCGGCGTTCGAGCAGCAGAGACGACAATAAGGCTCAGATGATTATCATGCTCGTTGCTATTGTCTTTGCTATTCTTGCGCCGATATTCGCGATTCTGCTCCAATACGCTGTTTCTCGCAGGCGCGAATACCTTGCCGATGCCAGCGCGGCAGAATTGACCCGTTACCCTCAAGGGCTTGCAAGCGCACTTCGAAAGCTCTCAAGCTCGATGAACCAACCTTACAAAGAGAGCGGAAAGGCGTTTTCGCATCTTTACATCGTCAATCCGCATAATCCGTCTCTTGCGATTAATTCGGCGTTTTCGACCCATCCACCAATTCACGAGCGCATAAAGCGGCTCGAAGAAATGGCATACTTATACGACGATAAGCGCGAAAATTCGAAAAAGAAATAGGATTCTCCCTTTCGGGAACGACTCTGAAGTTTGCGCGTCTCATGCGGTGGATATGACAAAAGACAATAACGGCTTCACCCTTGTCGAAATACTAATTGCACTGACCGTTTTCCTTATCGGATCGGTCGGTGTTATATCATTGTTCGGCATCGCCGCGTCATCGCAACAGCGTGCCATCGCTTACTCAACCGCATCTCGGCTTGCTGAGGATCTGTTCTCTGACCTTCAATCACGAATGGTAATTGACACCGGCGTGAATCGTGGCTTGCTTACTGCATCTAAAAAGATACCAGACAACTATCCTGTCGAGGACGCGATATTTGCTGACTCGGCTCTGTATCGCGGTTTTCAGTATAAGATCGTGTTCACCGATGTGTCGCCTACATCTGGCCTACCTCAGTCTGAACCCGAGATACTTGCCATGATCTATGTGCGCTGGCCAAGCGATGGTAATGACTTCCGCGTTGGTGAAAAGCCCGACAACGAGCCTGTTAACAACTTTGAAGGTCGGATTTTCTACGGTATCCTGTTGCGTAAGCCGTGGTGATGCATTCTCCTTGCCTAAAGGGGATAGAAATCTATAATCCCTCTTCGACACGGCATCGAAGAGGGAGTTTTTTGAATGAAAGCTCTCTATTTGTTGCCTGCTATCGTATTGAACCCGTCGTACTGAAGATGGGTCGAAAAGAAGGGAAAGCCCAGTGCCGACCTGTTGTTTTATCGAACTCGCATCCGGCGTGGTGAGAGCCGGAACGGTCGAAGGTTATGGGAAAAAGGCAAAACTCGTCGCCTTTCACGAGGAGAGGTTCATCGCCTCGGATGACGACCTGCCCCGAATTCTCAATTCGCTGTTCGAGACCCTTGCGTCGCGCATTCGCCTTTCTGGCCAGAATGTCACAATCTGTCTTTCTTCGCGGCTACTCATCTTTCGCGAAGTCACATTTCCTTTCGACGACAAAAAGCGCATCGCAAAGACCCTACCTTTTCAAATAGAAGAGAACATACCGTTGCCTCTTGACGAGGTTGTTCTCGATGCTTTCGAGGTTTCGAAATCCCCAATTGGTTCCGTCTGGTACGCTTGCTGTATGCAAAAGCGGCTTATGAAAGCTCTGCTCGAAGCGTGCGAAAACATCTCGATAGACCCTTCTCTTATTTCTCCATCATTCGTTGGCGTGCCTTTTATCCAGACAAGCGACGAGACGAGACTGGTAGTTGACATTGGTCACGAGACCACGAACCTTGTTGTGGTCAAAGGCGAGCAACTGCTTTTTATGAGATCGTTGCGCCTTGCTGGAAAGACACTTACAGCTTCCTTTGCTTCCTCGCTTTCGCTCGACATCCCTGTTGCGGAGGAAACTAAGCACTCTTCGCGTGGTTTTGACGATGCAAATTCGCTGACCCGTGAGATATTTACAGGCGAGATAAACCGCCTTGTGCGCGATCTCAAACTTACGCTTTCGAGCCTTCCAACTGAAAAAACGCCGACTTCAATCTGCGTTATCGGCGGTGGCGCAAAGATTAACGGCATTGACAGGTATCTATCTAATAAACTCTCGCTTCCCTGCTCGATAATTGAACCTGACACGGTGTTCGGGGATTACAAGTTGCTTGTTAAGCCCCAGAATTCTGGCTTCTTATCCGCGTTTGGTGTGGCTGCCGCCGAGAATGCAGGCGGTACCGTCGCGATTAACTTCCGCACCGGCGAATTTGCTTTTCACGGTGTTTTTGATCGCATAGCGATGTCGCTGCTCGTTATGGTAATACTGCTTGCATGCCTTCTTGCCGTCGGATTGCTGTTTTTCCACACTGAGCACAAGAAGGTGCTTGATGCAAAGAACGCTGCAATCGAGAGGGTTGAGAACTGCTGGAGAGTTGCCGTGCCTGATATGCCTCCACCGAAAGACCTTTCGAAATACGGCGCCTTTATCGCAGATAAACTGAAGCGGGTATCTGAAGAGGCTGATGCTTTTGGCAAGTACTACTCGCGCTCAGTCTTATCGCAGCTCACCAACCTTTCGAATATACTGGCAGGTGTGCAATATGATTTTGTCAACATAGAGATTGGCAAAACCAACATGAAGATAGTGCTGTCGGTTGACGAGGTTGATTCTAATATGGTGAACGATGCCCTTCAGCGCTCAAAGTCGTATTTCAAGGACTTTTCACCCGATATAGTGCGCAAGACAGAGGGACGAGTTGACTACACAGTGGTCTTCTCGTTTTCAGATAGGTAGGCGAACATGAGAAAAACGCTGAAAGTCCTCATTATCGCCTTCTCTTTGATTATCGTCGCTGAGGGTGTTTACCTTGCATATCTGATAACCAACACCGATCGCATGGTCAACAAGGAGCTTCCTGCTCTTGAGGAAAAGGGAAAAGAGGTCGTGACAGACCTTCAAAAATATCTGCAGGAAGAGCGTCGCATTCGCGACCGTTATCCTGTCGCCGCTCCGCGCGGTTGGCTGAATCTTATAAATGAGGCTCTAACAACATCTGGAGTGCAGATCGCCCGAGTGCAAAAGGGTGAAGCGTCATCAATAAAGGGCAGCGATGCGCGCCGCCTTCTTTTTAACATCGAAATACGGGCTGAAAACAAGAAACTGCTTGTAACCGCAGCATCAGCGGTTGAAAAGATTGACCCCGCGGTTATAGTCAGTTCGTTCGGCATACCGCCGCGCCGTTCAGAGACTGCGCCCTACACCTGCGCTATGGAAGTGACGATATACGAACGCAGCGCTGGTGATGAGGACAATGAGACGGCAGAGCCAGAGCCTTCACCAGTTCCGACAAAGGCCGCGCCTCCGCCTGACAATGGTGCGAGACCCGACAACGGCAATCCAGTTGAGCCTCAGCCTGAACCTCCTGCGCCAGAAAACCCGCAGGGGCAATAGAACAGTTAATTTCATTTGCTAAAATTTGCATAATCGAGAAGGGTGGGATATGGCGGAGGTGGAATCGTCGAAGATTCTCAAGCGCGTTAAGACCGCGTTGCTGGTCTTTCGTATCTTTCTAATCGTGGTGATCGCAGTATCCGCGCTCCTCTTCTACCTGATGACAGATATTGTAAATCTACCGGGCGATTTTAACGCAATGATGCCATCCATCGCCCCAGGTTCCCGTGTATTGGTAAAAAACAGCCCGTCCGAATCCTCGATTCGACGCTTTGATATAGTCTTCTACACCCCACAGAAGGAAACGCACCTTAGGTTGATCGGAAGGGTCATCGCCATGCCGGGCGAGACGATATCCTCGACAAAGACCACGATATTCATAAACGGGAAACCACTTGATGAGGTTTTTTACCCGCTCAGTGTCGCTCGTCCAGATATGCCGGAGGATATTCCGCTCTTCACTGTTCCTCAAGGGTCGTTTTTCGTTTTGGTTGACGATAGAAGTTACACCGGACTTGATTCTCGGGAATTTGGTTCGGTGCCTTCTGGGAACATATTGAGCAAGCTGTTAGTCAAATTCTGACAGACCAGTCGCTTCCGTAACACGGAGTACTAATATGACCTTTCGCAAACTCATTATTCTCGCGATGCTTGTCGCCTGCGTCGCTGTATCGTCGGTTGCGCGAGCAGAGACAGCCTCCGAAGCCGATATAAGCAAAAGGCTTGATGCCGCCTCCGAATACCTTGACGAGGGCGCAAACGATAAAGCTATCGGCATTATCGAGCGCGTGCTCGAAGACGATCCCTCCAACCCTCGCGCGTTGAAGCTATACCTTCGCGCAAATAAAGCTAAGGCCGCTGCAGATAAAAAAGCCGCTGAAGTGCATAAGAAGGTCGAGGAAGGCAAGGCGATGGCCGAGGTTGACGAAGCCGCGCGCATCCCAAAAAAGGTCATAACTGACGAACCTCCCGTTAAGTTCAAGAAACTTCCATCCGAGAAACTATCGCAAGAAATGCGCGAAGTATTGAACCAACGCGTAAGCATGAACCTTATTGACGCAGACCTTTCTTATGTTCTTAACCTATTGTTCACCACTACCGGAATCAACATTGTAGCCGATCGCTCCACCCTTGCGGATAAGCGGCTCGATATCCATGTCGAAAATGCTCGCCTTGTTGACCTGCTCGATTACATTGCACTCAATGCCGGTATTGACTATACTGCGAACGAAAGCGGTATATGGATAACAACACCGACTCAGCCGCAACTCGAAATTCGCATCTATCGCCTTCGCTATGGTGTAACCCGAACTGGTGCCGAGCTAAAAGCCAACAGCATCGCAAACCAATCATCAAACACAGCGACATCCAACACTACCGGCCCGACCAACCCGTTCAATCGCACGAACAATCGTTATGTCCCCGGAGGTTTCAACCAATACAGGCCCTATAACCGAAAGGCAGATGAGGCAGACGGGAACTACGATTCGAAGATTGACAGCGCAACCGGTATGCCGGGAGGCATGAACGATGACGCCTTCCGCAGCCAGATGATGTCAACCATAGGTCGTATGATGCAGATGCGTGCAGACCAGATGCGTGCCCCCGGAACTACTGGCACGACGGGTACAACTGGTACCCCCGGCCAGACCGGCAATCAGCAAAACGCTGCAAACGCCGAAAAGGGCGACACAGATATGGAAAAGCTGCTCGATTGGATCGCCGGTTGGAGCGGTAACCTTCAGTGGCCAACAGGCTCCACATGGCGTTTCGATGCAAAAACAAATTCGCTTATAGTCGTCTCCACTCCCGCAATTCTCGATAAGGTGCAAGCCTTGATCGAGGAGTTCGATGTGCCCCCAATTCAGGTCAATATTCGCACTCGCTTTATCACCGTCAAGGTGCAGGAAGGTACTCAGTGGGGAGTTCAGGGGCTATTGGAGAGCGCGCTCGGGCAAGGTGGCACAAACACGACTAACCGCACTCAGATTGATGCAGGTTCGGGTTGGAATCTTAGCGTCCCCTCTGGTGCAGATACCACCGGCGGAATGTTGACTTTCCGTGGCGTGTTGACTGACCCGCAGTATAAGATTGTCATGCACGCTTTGCAGACCAATCTTAACGGCAGGCTGTTAAGCGAACCAAATGTCACAACTATTTCTAATGAACCTGCCCGTCTTGTTGTTGCCGAGGAGTACCCATACCCCACAGATTGGGAATCGGTCAACTCCACTGTTACCACTGATGGCGTAACTTCGACAAACACCACTGCATTTGTTCCTACCGATTTCGAGACCGAAAATGTCGGCATAACCCTTGATGTAATGCCCTCAGTCGGCTCAGATCTTGAGACTATAATACTCGAGCTTCACCCTCAGATCGTGGCACATGACCCCAATAAAGACGCCAAGTACAACATCATTGCTAACACCACCACAAATGATAATGGAGTCCAGGCTTTCGAAGTTACCCGTCCGACCTTCTCTCGTCAGGAGATTATCGCGAAGGTTGTAATTCGCTCAGGCGAGACAATCGTGCTCGGTGGCCTTATTAACGAGGAAGATGTTACAGAGGTCTCAAAGGTCCCAATCCTCGGCGATATTCCCGCGCTTGGCCTTCTGTTCAGAAAGACTGTAAAGAACAAGGCGCGCAGCAACCTTCTTATCTTTGTAACCGCCGAGATAGTTGATACTCGTGGTCGTTTCTATCATCCGTCGAACAGCACAACCGCAAGCTCGAGTGGACGCGACATCATGCCCGACTTCGTACCATCAGCCGCTCCAAACGGTAATGCGCAGCCGAATGGCAATAACCCCGCTGTTGCACCTCCTGATAATCAAACTGGCAACACTTCGCAGAAGCCCGATGCACAGCCGGAACGCTACACTAAAGACTCTGAAAAAACCCGTCCCACCTTTGAAATTGACCGTCCGAAGCCACCGCGTTTCGGCAGAAGGAAGTAGCATTACTGATGGCAATCAGATCCGTCGCCTTAGAGTTTGAATCAACCGCGGTAAAGGCGGTCTTTCTTGAGGTATCAGCCCGAAAAGCCAAGATACTCAAGGCGGTATCAATTCCTCTTGGTGACATTGCACGATATCCCGAAAGCGAGGCCAAGAATATCGCCCTCGCCAAACTGCTAATAGAGGCACTCCCGCCTCAAGCCTTCAGGTGCGATAATGTCTTTGTAAGCCTTTCCGGCAGATCATCCATGCTGAGGTTTGTCAACGCGCCTCCGGTCTCTGAAAGAAGGCTCGAAACTATATTGACCTTTGAGGCCGAGTCTCAGGCTGTCGGCAATCGAGGTGGCCTTGCATTCGACTACTTGCCTCTTGATATCCCTGGGCAGGGAGGCACGAGCTTAGTCGCCTTGTCTGTTGCTCAACTTGCCACTTTGAAATCGCTTGCGCAGGTGTGCGAACGGGCAGGATTTAAGAAAGTGCGCTTTGCCCCTTCATCATTAGGCTTGTCAAACGCCTATGTTGAGGGTCATGGCTCAGATCCAAACGAGACTGTTTTGATCGCCGATATCGGCGCAAACAACATAACTCTTGTGCTTGTTACAAACGGCAGGTTCGTTTTCGCTCGCACAATAGCCGGTGGCGGAAACCGTATCACCACGCTGATTTCTGAATCGCTCGGCCTTCCCGTATCAGATGCAGATGAACGCAAGATAAGGCGTGCTCAGTTTCTTACTGATGAGAAGCTTGCAACCGCAAGCGACGAGGAAAAGGCTCTGCATCGAGCCGTATCAAGCGGTGCGGGCATAATTGGCGGGGCGATAGAATCTACACTACTGTTCATAAAAACCCAACTTGGGCAAAATGACCTGTTGATTAACAAGCTTATGTTGACCGGCGGCTCATCGCGAATTCCCGGCATTGACTCCGCGTTTTCCGCAAGGCTGAATATGTCGGTCGAACGGCTTCATCCATTGCTGAAGCTCGAACAGAAAGACGAGATAGAGAACGACGATCTGCTCGCTTCGTGCATAGGTCTTGCGCTTGGTGCAGCAGGTAAAGGTGAAATATGCGATCTGCGCACCTCAGAGGAGCGCGAACGCGAGAACTATCGCCGTCATGACCGCTTCGTTTGGGTCGCCGCACCGATGGCCATCTTGTTATTGTTGGTTGCTCTTGCCGCGCTGTTCTGGTACGGTAAGGTTTACGCAGGATATTCAGAGGATTTTGCCAAAAAGCTGGCTACTGCAAAGAAGGAACGAGCAGAGTTCGACAAAATGAGAGCAACGCTCGAGCTTAAGAACGCTGAAATCGAATATCTGTTGGGCATGACTTCAGGCCCCGCATATCTTCTCGAAACGCTTAATAAGATCAAGGCGATATTAGACGACGAAAAGAACATGCAGCGGTTCGAGACCTTTTTCTTCGAGCGCATTTATTTCGGTGAAGAAAGCCGCACCGCAAAACGCACACCCACAAATCCTTTCGGCATGCGGACCACCCGCACTGAAGAGAAAACCGATAAGTATCCGCCAAACCTCAAGCTCATCGGCTGGTGCCGTGTGGGTAAGCCCAGTACCGCGATTGATATTGCGTCAGAATTTGGTGAGCTGATGAAAGAGGAAAAGCTCATCGTTGACTGCGATGTGCGAAGCCTCGAAGAGATAAAAGAAGACAAACCCGATAAGGAATGGGTGCTAAAACCCTACCTTATTCAGTTCGAAATAACCTTAAAGATGGCCAAATGAACGAGTTTTGGGAAATTCACCGCAAGAGTCTGACCTTCTGGGGCATCTTCATTGTCGCCGCGGTGATATCGTGGTTTGCGATCGGCGGAAAGCTGTATGCCTCGATGACCGGTGAGAGAAAAAACGCCGCTGGCAAGTACGACGAGTTGAAGTCGTATGAGGTCGGCACACCGATAGATATAGCCCGTTCAAAGTTCAAACAGAATCTTGCCGAATCCGAGACGCAACTTGAAGCCTTGAAAGAATCACTTGCGATGCGGTTTCACCAATATGTAGCTATTCCAGAGGCGTGGGATAACCGCAAAATGCTCTATTTCGACAAGATGCTTCGCGAGGCGCGTGAAAATCGCGTTCGCGATGCCTCGATAAATGGAGTAAAGATACCTGAAAAGCTCGGTTGGCCAGACATTGTTGATGTTCCCAAGAAGGACCATGATACCGTAGTGCCCAAGCTGCTTCGCCAGTTGAGTGCCACAGATGCGGTAATAGCCCTATTGATCTACTCGCGCGTTAAGGAGGTCAGATCAATCAAGTACGAGGATCCGTATGAGGAAGGTGCGGGAGAGGGTAATCCCAAGTTCGTCAGGTTGTATCCGATCTCAGTTACCTTTGTCTGCAATATAAGCTCACTTATTCTCATAAAGAACCTTATCCACTATGTGGAGACAGGCCAACAGCCGCGCAAGGTCGGTCAGTTTCTTGAGGCTGACTATTTCAGCGTTAGATGGAATGGCGACAACCCGACAAACGAGCTTATAGTCACTTGCCGACTCAATGCGCTTGAGTTCTTCGAACCGGTTGAACAAGCACCTGTCGAGACGACTACCGTGGGGCCATCTGCTCCTATGGGATATTAATATGAGACGCAAAGGCTTTACATTTGAACAAGGAATGACAGCGTTTGCGCTGGTCGCATTGATATTGACCGGTATTCTCATATTTATGTACTATCCGCGTTTCGAGCAGCTTAAAAACCGCTCAGAACGCATGCCAATACCCACAAGCGAGGTCTACGCAATTGCGTTAAACTCGGCAAAAAAGGCGTATCAGCCCTTTCCCCCAAAAGGGCGCGATATCTTTGTGCCTGCGCTTAGCATCTATGTTCGGTCACGAACCCCAATTAACTCCATTCGCACGCGAACACCTGTTCCAAGCACAGTTACAACACCCATACCGTCGCGAACCGCGGCAACTGCAACACCTACGCCATCCACTCCCACGCCGACACCGTTTGTCATGCCCTTGTCGCTTGTTGGCATTTATAAAAGCAGCGAGGATTCAGATCGCGTCGTGATTCTCAAAGAGAACTCGACCGGCAAGTACCATACACTTAAGGTGGGGGATGTCATCGCCAACCTTCGAATTATCGAAATTGCCCCGACCTTCGTCAAGCTCCAGGGGCCATTGCCATCTGATAGAATTCATACACTTAACGATCCAAGGGCTTTGCAGTCAGACTAAGCTGCGCGACGGTACTGCTCGTCCTTGTGTTCTTCTGGATGTGATTTATGCTGAATCACAAATACGCCAAACCCTGTATAATCAGCTTATATGTCAAAGTATGGCTCTGGGTCAAAACCCGGGCGTTTTCTTAATGAATACTACACCGATCCCAATCGCGACGAGGATTCCTTAACCGGAAAGTTCTTCGACCTGCCACTTTTCAAGCGATTGCTGGCTTATGTTCTGCCTTTTAAGAAATATCTTATCCTTTCATTCGTCTGCCTGATACTCGCACGAGCCGCACACCTTGTATATCCGCTCGTGTTCAAGATTGCCGTTGACGATTATATCGGCGCAGAGGGCATGGCGGTTTCTGACAAGCTTATTGGCGTATATTTCTGTGCCGCGATAGTCTTGCTTACCTTCCTTGTTAATGGTTTTGCCCAGTTCGGCGAGACAGTCTTTTCCGCCATTCTCGCACAAAAGAGCATGCACAACCTGCGTTTAACGGTATTTCGGCACATACTCGACCACAGCATGAAGTTCTTTGGCCAGCAACCGGTGGGAAGGCTCTTAACTCGCACCACTAACGATGTCAGCACTCTAAACGACATGATCGCCACATCGTTGCTCACGCTGATTGGCAACATTCTTATTCTTGCAGGCTCGCTTGTTGGCATGTTCTATATTTCGTGGAAACTGACGCTGATTTCATTCGCCGTCATGCCGCTGATACTAATTGCGACCGCAATTTTCCGCAAGAAAGTGCGCGATTCGTACCGCCTAATCCGTTGGCTTTCCGCAAAGATGAACGCATTCTTCGCCGAGATGCTCTCTGGCATGCGCGTGATTCAGCTATTTCGGCGCGAAAAAAGAGTGTACGACACCTTTGTTGACCTTAACCACGATACGCGACTGGCAAACATTCATCAGATGCTGCTCTCGTCGGTCTATATGCCGACAATCGAAGCACTTAGCTCAACAATCAAAGCCCTGCTTCTCTATGTTGGCGCAATGCTGGTCGTTGATTCACCCATGAAACTCGGTGCGCTTGTCGCCTTTTTCATGTTCTTCGACAGGGCGATTGACCCCATTCGTAACCTCGCCGAACAGTACAATGTATTTCAAGGGGCGATGGCCTCTTCTGAGCGTATATTCCGCGTGCTCGATACCCCACACGAGATAGTTGATCCCCCGCAGCCAAAAATGCCCGAAAAATGCGAGGGAGAGGTTCGGTTTGAAAATGTCTATTTCGCCTATAACGACGACAAGTGGGTGCTTCGCGATCTCGACCTCACTATTAAACCCGGTGAGTCTGTCGCGCTCGTCGGCGCAACTGGCGCGGGAAAATCGTCTATTATCAACGCGCTTTGCAGATTTTACGAGATCGGCAAAGGCAGCATAAAGCTCGACGGCGTTGACATTCGCGAAATGTCAATGGACCATCTGAACAAGTACATAGTCGTGGTTCCGCAGGATGTCTTTCTGTTCTCTGACTCGATCGAAAACAACATAAAGCTCTGGAGCGATGATATCTCACGCGAACAGGCCATCGCCTCTGCTTGTTATGTCAATGCCGACCCCTTTATACGAAGGTTACCGCAGGGGTACGACACTGTGCTGCGCGAGCGCGCCGCCGGCCTATCAGTCGGCCAAAAACAACTCCTCTCCTTCGCCCGAGCCTTAGCGCATGACCCCAAGATTCTTGTGCTTGACGAGGCTACTTCGTCCATTGATCCCGAAACAGAAGACCTGATTCAGGATGCCCTTCGAAAGCTGCTACGCGGTCGCACTTCTATCGTTATCGCGCACAGGCTCTCGACCGTGCGGCATTGCGATCGGATTGTCGTTATGCACAAGGGTAAGATTCGTGAAGTCGGCAAGCACGAGGAACTTCTCGCTCTTGATGGAATTTACAAAAAGCTCTACGAGCTTCAGTATAAGACACAGCAGCTTAACGCAAGTTAGCCTGCTGTTTGCAGAAAGCGCTGAATTAGTGCGGCGCGTGTCGTGCGCCGCGCGACACGCCTCAACCGTATTGAAGAAATAGAGTTCTGTATCAACTGGAAGTGCTGATGAACCGCATCACCATTTCGCTTCTATTAATATGCGCTGCCTTTCTTCTGCCGGCCTTTGCCGAACGCGATGATACAAAGACCGGGTTTATCTTCGAACGCATAGTTCAACTCGGTGGAGATTCATCCGAACGCCCCCTACAATTCTGCGCTGATAATGACTCAGGCGGCTGGTTGTTGCTCGAATCCAACAGCAACTTCGCCGTGGGCATGGATTCTGTTCGCGGCAAGAAAAAGCTCGCGCGCTGTGTTGCTCGTCTAAATAAAGAGGGGCGATGGGCATGGTGCAAGGACCTGAAATCGCCCGATGAGGACGGTACCGAAAAATTCGGCGTCTGCCGCCTGCAAGAAGGTTTCTGCTGGGTAGCAGGTCTTGTGCAGAGCAAGAAGAAAGAAGATGCGCCCGTTGACCTTTTTATTAAGAAGTTCGATCCTTCTGGCAAGGCGGTTGTGGATATTCTCGTAAAGGCAAAGGGCAATGCGAAGTTTCACGCGATAGGCACTGCTAAGGACGGCGGTTGCGTGCTCGCGCTCGAGTTCTCCCAGACAATTACACTCGGTAAGTTCACCGTCAAGCCCGATAAGGGTCCGATACTAATCTTCGCGTTCGTGTCGAGCAAGGGTGAGTTCACGCTTGTAAACCGGGTTGTTGTAGAAGGGGATTTCGAGATCTGCGCGATCTGCCCCGACGCCGTCAATGGCAATTGGTTTGCGGGATGCTTTGATAAGAAGATTGAGTTCGGGCCATACACCGCCGAGGCAGAAGGCAACCGAGATGTGTTTCTTGTGCATACAAACACCGACGGCACTTTCGACAAATATCTGTCATTTTACAGCGAAGGTGGACTGACTGTAACTGGTATTTGCCCAGATGGTTCTGGCGGCTGCTGGGTGGGTGGCCATTTCTCAGGCGCGGCTCGTATCGGCGAGACGCATGTTGGTGCGCCGAAAAACACCGATGCGTATGCGCAACGGGCACTTCCAGAGGGCAGGTGGGGGCCGCTGTACACCACTGCTGAAGATGGCGAGCGAGTCAACTTATGCGCTGGCATTTGCTCAGACGGCTTTGGCGGATGTATATTCGCCATCAATCAGACAAATGCTCTTAGCATACGCGATCCAAATGTTAAACACGCGAGCCGCGTGCTTCAACTCGGCACAACAGCAAAACCGCTCCAAGAGCTGAAGATAGAGGAAGATACCGTCTATCTCGAAAGCGTTGCCTTCGACACACGGGGCAAATTCTTCCTCGGCGGCACATTTATGGACAAGTGTAAGTTAGGCGACAAATCGCTTTGGTCGAAGGGCGACACAGATATCTTCTTTGCGTTTTTGTCACTGAAGTGATGTGTTCAAAGAGGCATAAAGACACATTCAAGCAGCATCTCGACTACCGAGCATACATGAAGATCCGTGTAATCGTTACACAACATCTACAACCCAGCTCCGCTATTATATTCGTTTTTCGTGGTGTGTCAAATTTTCGGCGGAGTATGTCAAAAATTCGTCGGAAATGCAAAATTCCTACGGGAAAATTGCATATTTCAAGCTTAAGCGTAAAAAATCGTCCACCAACTTGCATTACTAGGTCGAAGTCGTAGAATCCGCAACTTTCATGTTTTACAACAGGGATTCACGTGTCGTGTTCTTTTGCGGAGATGGATTATGCAAGGCATCATTTCTTGTAAGTACCTGACATTTGTCTGCGTGTTGTTACTAACAGCTGCTTTTTCTTCTGAAACCTACGCATCCCCGTATCCCGTTTTGGATTACGCCTCGACGGGTGAGGATTATGC
>CAZNBY010000017.1:0-58905 GCA_964571525.1 uncultured Planctomycetota bacterium | reverse complement strand
TTCGATAGAGGCGTCGTCAACTGACTGCCTACTTACCCATTCTAAGCTCCGGTGCAAACATAGTCAAGAGTTCTTTCGCTCTTATTGCTACGACGCCCCAAACAAGGCCGAAGCCGCGAAGATAACGGGCAATGCCCGTTATCGGATAGTTGACAGGTGAAAGGTGAAAGTGGAGAAGAAGAGAATAAAAGCGATGGAACAACACAGAAGAGCGTTGAGCATGTGTTGATACACTACACCCGCGGGTTTCCGAATTCATGTATGCAGTTTAAATTTTGCGCGATTACGCAAATCCGTTCAAGTTCCTGATGCGGATTCGATTTCGGCTTGCCTGTCGAAAATACGGCGTTCGCGTAAAACCCACAATATTGTAATTAACAATGAGGAGAAATCGGCAAGCGGTATTGCGTACCAAATACCCGCAAGATTAAATATCTGTGGCAAAAGAAGCACAAGCGGCACAAGGAACAATATCTGCCGCGACATCGAGAGGAACAGCGCAATCCACGCCTTACCGATGGCTTGAAAGAGACTCGCGCCGATGACCTGAATGCCTATGAGCGGAAGCAGCATCATCATGATCCGCATGACAGGCACGCCCTCCTCCAATAGCGCGGCATCTGAACTGAACATGCGCAGAACATAATAGGTGAACAGCATAACAACCGCAAAACATGCGCTGCAGTAGTATATTGAGATGCGGATGCCGGTATTAAGAGCTTCTTTAACCCGCAAAAAGTTTCTTGCGCCGTAGTTGAAGCCAATAATGGGTTGAAGACCGTGGACGAGGCCGAACAACGGCATGAGCATAAATATAGTCATGCGGTTGGCGATGGCGAATATGGCAAGATGAAGCTCGGTGCCATATACTATTATCGCGTGGTTGACGACTATCGCCAATAGGCTTCCGGCGATGGTGCGGGCAAACGATGAAAGCCCAACAGAAAAAATCTCTGGCCAATAAGCCACATTTGGCCGCAGGTCGGTGCGCTTGACCTTAAGCAGGGTGCGCCCGCGCGTGAAGTACACGATTAAGAATATGCAGCTAAACGAGCTTGCCAGTACCGTGGAGACCGCCGCGCCCTTGATGCCCATGCCAAGGCCGAAATCGAAGATGAAGAACGGGTCCATTACTGCGTTTGCCACAGCACCAAGTATCATGCTGTACATGGCAACTTTAATGTTGCCCTCTGAACGAACAATCGCGCTTGCGCACATGGCGAAGGCAGAGAACACAGAACCACCCATGATAACAGAAAGGTAATCGCGACCATATGGCAATATCTGCTCTGTCGCGCCGAAGAGCCTTAGTATCGGATCGAGAAACAGAAGCGATATGGTGGTGAGTATAAGGCTCAGCAGAATGACGGTGGTAAAGGCGGTACCGGCCACTTTTGTTGCGGTTTCGGGATCACGGGCTCCAAGCCTTCTTGAGATAATCGAAGCGGCTCCGAGTCCGACAAGCTGGGCGACACCGAGTATGATGATCTGAATAGGAAAGCAGACAGCGATCGCGGCAAGAGCATCGCGCCCCGCGCCCTGTCCAATGAAGATGGTGTCAACAATGTTGTAGAGCGAGTTGACGACCATTCCGACAGTTGCGGGGACGGAGTAGCGCATAATTAACGCGCCAATACCGTCGTGTGCAAGCTCTTGGGTTCTGTCTTTCACCGCTTTGATTATACAAGGTTGCGGTCAAAGCACCTCAAATAAGCATTGGATTCCGCAGTTTATGAGCGAGATTATCCGTTCTGTCCCGATTCGGCGATTTGCTGGGGTTGCGAATCGCCGTTTCCATTCCCGTTATTATTCATAAGATGCTTGGGTAGAAAGAAAAAGCCTGCAATCATTGTGGGTATAACGGCGCTTGCGATAACCGCCGCAACAAGAAGTGAGTACTGCGACTGGGTAACGATATTGTGCGAGAGACCATATAGAGCAGAGATCGTGCCGAAAGTAAGGCCAGTTGACATAAGAAGGGTGTAGTACCAGCCTTCGCTCTTGTCTTTTCTGAAGACCTTGATAATTGGGTACAGGCCGAAGATTTTCGAAATAACCTTGCCGCCTAAAAGGACAAGGAAAGCGACCGGCGCGCCGATCAAAGCAGCAGGAGATACAAGAGAACCTGCCCTAATAAAGTAAAATGGAGTGAGAAAGCCCACAGTAAGTGTGCGGAAACGGCGCAGAAACGCGGGATCGCGCGAAAGGCTGTTAGACATGACCATGCCTGCAATATAGGCAGGCAACACAGCCTCGCTGCCAGCCCAGACCGCCAGAGCACCCAGAGATGAAAGAATCAGCAAAACCCACTTGGTGCGGATTGCGGCTGTCTTATTACCATATTTGTCGGTCAGAACATTCGTAAGGGGCGGCAGGAGCACAAACAGGATTGCGCAGGCCACAAGGAACACTATAGTTTTGTAGGTGAACGGAGCGAATATTAGCCCAAGCGCTATAACTGTGCCAAGGTCGTTTATAAAGCAAGAACCCAATATTCCCTTGCCGAAGCTTGTCTTGTTAAGACCTGTTTCGAGCATAACCGCATAGACGACGGCCATTGATGTCGTTGACAAAGCTATGCCCGCAAGAAGTGATGCCTTTGTATCCCAGCCCAGAGCATAATAGGCAAGAAGCGCGCACCCTACAAACGGAGCGAAGAATCCCATCAGGCCGACAAATGTAACCTCTTTGAGCTTCGATCGCATCGTTTTTGCGTCAAGCTCGATTCCGGCAAGAAAGGTGAGAAGTATTGCGCCCATTGCTGCAATGAACTTCAACCAAGGGGAGTTTTCGCCAAGCGACTCGGCGCCGAAAAATTTGAACGCAACCGCTGCGCCGATAACACCGATAACGATCTCGACCAGCGCAATAGAAATGCGCAGGTGACTTGCGATAACTGCCGAGACTATCGCAAGACCCATCCAGATAGCAACGAGCAACAATACTTGCTCCATAGAGGCTCCGATCTTGTTGGGGTCTAAAGACAAAAAAACCCGCCACGGCGGGTACAGTATTGCTGACGGTCCCACCGCAACAGCGATAGGAGTCATCAGCCGTTATCGGCATTTGTAAGGGGGGACCCCATCCCCAATTAACTTGTCGAATAGTCTATCCGCTTTTCCGCTCTGTCAAACTGAGCATGATACAGCCATATTGTGGGTTTAAGCAACAAAGGCGCGATACAGGCGACAATCCTTCAGGCTCAGTGGGTCGGCAATCAATTTGAGATGCCGTTTGAATGCGCCGAAATAATCTGTGTTATAATGAAACTAACAACTTGGTATTGAGTCTATTGAGGTGCTTGAGCAACCTATTTCTGGAGGTTTTGTGACCAAACGAGCAATCATTCTTTCGCTGATCGCGGTAGCCGCTGCGATAGCGCTTATAATACATACCGCTGTCAACAAAGATGATGGCATGAACGAGCCTGCACAGTCGCAAAAACTCGGCAAACCCGAACCTCCGTTCGCGGTATCTCTTCGCGTAAAAGAAGGTAGCGGTGATTTTAGAACGCTGACCGCCGTGTTCCGCTCTGACATCAAGCTCGACAACGCAGAACTTACCATAATACCCTTTGACGGGCTTGAGGTTATATCACCCTCCGCGCCGAAGAAGTTCGTCGCACTTGCAGGTGAGACAATTGAGTTCGATATTCGCGTTCGAATTAACTCAAACGGGTTCTGCGCATGTACCGCCGAAGTTATTGCACGGTTCGATGGTGGGACGACACTCGTCGCAAACGATGCAGTCAAGTTCGCAGCCGGACAACCCGTTCGCGGCGACCTAAAGCCGATATTGCCCTCTGTTGACCACATCCGTATTCAAGATGTGCCCGCAACTAACAACTGATAGGCGGCACCGAAATGATAAAACACACAATCCCATCCTTGATCATTGCACTATTCTGCCTTGCCTATTCGATAGCCCCTGCACATGGCGGTACAATTTCTGGCACAATCAGGTACACTGACAGACTTGTCAACTCATCTGGCTTTACTGGTGCCGTGCGCTATCTTCCGATCCCCTATGCCCGTGTTGAGATTGACAGAATAGACGGCACCGCGGTCAATATCGGTTCTACCAACACTGACATAAACGGTGCATTCTCGATAAATTTCACTGCGCTTGAGCTTCCCGCATCTACCTCGTTTCAAATAAGGCTCTTCAGCGAAACTACGAACTCAAATCCCGATCCTGTCAAGGTTGTTACCCTTGCAGGTGCAGTGCATTCGATCCAATTCACCGGAGCGGGACTTGTTACAGACGCAAGCGGAGATTGGACGGGTTCGGTGGGCTCGTTTGACGCCCCTTCCACCTTGACTGTAAGCGAGGCTAACGGCGGGCCTTTCAACATTCTGTTTTGTGTTTCGCATGCAGCAGGTTCCGTTGCAGCACTTGAGGGTGGAGTCTATCCGCCACAATGCACAGTCCGCTGGCAGATCGGCAGCACGACTGGCACTTACACCGAAAGCAACTCGATGAACATATACCTGCTCGGTGATACAACACGCGACACCGATGAACACGACGATACAGTGATTGTTCACGAATACGGCCACTTTGTGTCATACAACTACACGCAGGATGATTCTCCCGGCGGTTACCATTACGGCGCTGTTACAGATCTTCGATTGGCATGGATGGAGGCATGGTCGGGCTATTTCGCGTCATGGTGCGTATCAGAAATAGAGACATGGATTGCCGGTGCGGTCGTGTATGATTCAGTATATGTTGACACCCGCGCGAGCGGGGCTGCATCGTGGAATATCGAGCCTCCCTCAGCAGCAGGCTTCCCTGGCATGTATGACAACGATGAGATTTCGATTCAATCGGGGCTTTGGGATATCTATGACCCCGCAAACGAGTCTTGGGACCTTGCCTTCACATTTACCGGCGGCAAAGACGGCAGAACAGCGGTATGGGAAGTTTATCGTTCACTAAAGACCCTGCCACAGAGCACGCAGGTTACATTCGAGGACTTCTGGTCACAATGGTTTGCGCTTGGTTTTGGCAACAAAGCTGCAATGGACTCGATATTCCTGGGCAAGTTAGGCATTGACCTGTATCCTGACGCTTTTGAAAACAACGATACGGCAGGCACGGCAACACAGCTCACCATTGGCGATCCCGCCATTTACAACACCTTTGCACCCGCAGGGGATCAGGACTGGTTCAAGTTCAATGTCGAATCAGGCAAGAGCTACTCTGTCGCCACATCAGACCTTATCAACGGCGCAGACACAATGCTGACGGTTTATAACTCGACCGTAACATCAACCATCGGCACGAATGATAACCGCAGTTCGACGACGCGTGAATCGCTTGTTCAGTTCACAGCGACCTACACCGGTCCAGTTTATGTAAAGGTTACGCAGGTAACATCTCGCACATACGCGCAGTTAGGCGGATATAAGATAGCGGTCATATTAGGCAGTGGCACTGTTGACCCGCCCGACCCGACAGATTCGGGTGGCGGTAGTGGTGGCTGCTTTATCGCAACTGCTGCATTTGGTGCGATCTCGCAATCTTCGGTTATCGGTCTTACTATGTTCCGTGATTCCTCGCTTGACGGCGCAGTTGTCGGAGGCTCTCTTGCTGGCCTTTATTACGCGGCAAGCCCTTCAGTTGCATCAGCAATTGTTGACAGCCCGGCCGCCCGGGCGACGATTCGCTCGTTATTAAGCTATTGATACTTGATCGTATGAAATCAAAAAGGGCGGCACAATCCGCCCTTTTTTTGTGTGTGGTCTGCTATCAACAATCACAGGATCCGTTTACTCTGCCTTGAAACAGTGTACTAATGGCGTGATCACAAGCCAAGCATTAGTCATCTCATTCTGGTACAGGCTCATTCACCCCATACAATCTCTCCAATTCCATGTCAATCAGCTTTCTCTGTGTCTTTAACTGCTCGGTATGGCCTTCTCTGCTCTTTGCAAGATGCTTCATTGCTCGGTTGAAAACATCCTTGTACTGCTGACTGTCTCGAATGACCTTCGCACTCCAATGCTGGCCATCAATGAAGGGAACGCCATTTCTAAACAGCCAGTTGACTTTGTAAACATAACCTGCCATCACCTTGTCGGGGTTTGTCCCCTCAATAGGCTCGACGATCATAACCATCGTTGGGCGGTCATAGAACAGAAGACCGGTATCGGGATTTATGTTCTGAATCTGAAGAATCCGCCACTGTGCCTTGTTGAAATGATAAAGAACCGTTGGGGTAAATGCTTTCTTGACATAATCAACCGTAAATACATTCCATTGAAAACCACGAAGCCCCAGTGTCCATTTCTCAAAATCCCCTCGCGCAAGAGCCTGCTGGATACCCTCGTCACTGAAATCATACTCAAGTGATATCGGGTTGAATGTGAATATCTTGGTTCTGTCACCTTCTTCATCACATCGGAAATACAGATGGCTTCTCCAGTAATAATAGTCTGTGTTGCCCAGTATGCATGGGTAATAGTCCTTCCTTGCGAGGTGAGAATAGAACTGCTGAGCGGATACATCGTCTGACTCAGACTCAAGAACAGGATAAATAAAGTCGCTCTTCAATTCAATCACACCCTTACCGTTCAACTCAGTCGCACCGATGAACCATGCATCCTCAAAGGTGCCTCGTTCGACTTCCTTCAATGCGCACAAATGGCGAGATATGCGTTCCCTATAAGCTGCATCTGAAATGTATCCGCTGGTCTCAAACCTGTTCGCAAACTCAATGAGTTCGGTGTGCAGATCAAGCTTTATGCCACTCGTCCCTAATGCAGTAAAGCGCAAGAGCATTTTGAGGATGATATCTTTTTTCAAAGGCCAACGATTGTCTCTACTGAATAGGGCATTCAGTGCCATTGCCTGAGGTAGAGCTAACGCAGCGGTTGTGGCTGGCGCATCACGCTTCAGCATAGTATTGTCACTGAATTCAGGTGAAAATCGGTATTCAGGCCGGATATATCGTGTGGGTATTGAGAAGATAGTATCGTTCTTATAAACACGATAATCTTCGATGTCAGGCAGCAGAGCAGCAGAAGGGTCCGCGCAGCGAAAATACCATAGTAATAGAGTAGAAAGCCTCATATTGTCTTTTCCTGCCTCTTCAATCAGCCGAAGCCACACATTAAGGCCAGGAAACTCCTTGTAGCTTTCCATAAGTCTAACGACTTCTTGCTCGATCTTCTGATCCTGCTTTGCGAAGGCCTTAAACTCATCTTCCAGCGCAATAGATTCAGCACGACGGCGTTCGTACATTGCATTGATAGCTGCATCAAATGGAATACCATAACCCGCCGTGGCGTGGCAGCCAACATAATCGAGTCCAGAACGAGCGTAAACCATATATTGACCAGCCTCTTGTTCAGGCAGCTTCGTGCACTTTTCGAGTAGCGTCCTTATCAATGCGAGTTCAATCAACCTTGGCTTCCAAGTTGGTCTTGAGTAGAACTTGAAATTGTCAAGGTCATCCTTAGACCTTTCTACGAAAATGTAATCGTGCACGATGCGCTCTCCGCAGGTGAACCCTAACATCGCAGCGACTTTTGCAAAAAAGGCCTTTGGGGCGTCATCCTTCAGAGGACAGAGTACGGATATCTCGCTCAACTTTTTATAGAACAAAGCCTCTTCATCAGCAGTAGGATTATCAGGCAGAGCTGTGATAAGTTCCCACAAAGCATCGGCCTCGCCTGTCTCCTCAGGTTGGATAAGTGCAGGAAAAGCTACTGTAAGCATAAAAAAGCAAACGAGAAGCAATTTCGCTCTAATCAAGAGTCACCTCATCATCCTTATCTCGAATACATGCCGAGTTACATCTCGAGAGTTTGACCAAAAAGCGAGATAGTATTGGTGATTTACTGTTATCTCGCCTTTATGTCATTTCACAAAAACACCTACCGACAGACCACTCCATAACCAATTGGCTACCTCGAAAAATGAATGGGCACACCCATTATACGTCGCGGGTTTGCGATAGTCAACAAGCGTTCGATTAGCAGGGATTGTCAGGGCAAAGTGCAGAGGCAGGCTGTGGAATCAGAATTAAAACATGCTCAGGTATGCTTCTTTTCTTGCGAAAGCAGCTTCACCGGCGTGCGTCTCGGCTCAGCATCAAAATCCTGCCTATCTGTGGTAATATTCGCGAGAAGTCGGTGTTTATAGGTCGCCAAATGCTTTCAAAAGGTGTGCTTCTGCAGCAATCGGCGCGAATTTCACGAGTTTAAGGCAAGAATCGGGAAACAGACCGTTGTGGCATGAACAATAACCGCATATTCTGGTATTTCACCACAATGCACTTGCGGTTTTCGATTCAACACAAGGCCAAATCGTGCAAGGTGCGTATCAGCGATTTGACAAATCGAATGCAGGGACTTGGCGCTGCGAAAGCTCGTCTATTTCGAAGTACTCGGCCTTTGTGAAGCTGAACATGCGAGCGATAATGTTTGAAGGCACAGACTCGACGCGTATGTTGTAATCGCGCACATTGCCGTTGTAAAAGCGTCGGGCAGCCTGTATGCGGTCTTCTGTGCGCACAAGCTCGTCTTGAAGCTGCTGAAAATGCTTGTCGGATTTAAGATCAGGATAGTTTTCGGTAAGAGCAAAGATGCTTTTTAGACCGCGTGAAAGCTCGCTCTCCTCTCGGCCGCGAGTCTTTGGATCGGCATCATGAGAGATTATCTGCGTACGAAGGCGCGTGACATTTTCGAGCACATCGCGCTCGTATTTCATGTATCCCTTTACCGCGGAAACGAGATTGGGAATAAGCTCATGGCGGCGCTTTAGCTCAGTGTCAACGCCGCTCCACGATTCCTTTACAAGATTGCGCAGACGCACAAGCGTGTTGTAGATGGCAAGAAAGATGAATATGCCAAGTCCTAAAACGATTGCCGCGCCAATCAAGCCGGGGTTAGCGTAGAGCATGCGTCACCTTCCAAAGAAACCTTTTGTCTTTGCACCGATTTTGCCAGCGTCATAAAACGCCTGCGAATACTTCTTCGAGTCGAGCGACAGCCCATACTTCTCTACAGTTATCTTATCAAGCTTATTGAAGAACTCGACACCTGTGTCGAGCAGTCTTTCGAAAAACTCGAATGGCACCGTGTGATTGTAGCTGAATACGAAATGCGGGCCAAGAGCCTCAAGATTTAGCGGTCGCGGCAGCATTAGCAAATATTCCATCATGTCGCGCCCGTATATGTCATAGGCCATGCGCTTATCCTCTGACTTGATGAAGTATTTCTTGTTGAACTCATTGTATTCGAAATCAATATCGTCGAAACCAATTACCTCGGCGATACGATCGAAGAAGCCCTCCGGCCTCATGGTAAGAAGCCCTGGGAGGCTGATTTTAGCCTCAATAAGAACGCCCTGTATGTGGTGGGTGGTGCGGTTCTTACCACTGCCCGTCGAGTATCTGTAGAAAAAAATGCAGAAGCTGTAACCCCTGTACACACCGAATATCTGGGCGTAAACCTTGCGGCTATCGCCGATGTTGAACATTGGAAAACCCGAACAGCGCCCCATCACATTGAATTCGTCAAGCTCGGTGTAGGTGTAACCGTGAGCTTGTGCAAATTCGCGTATCTTCTTCAGCTTGCGATACCACGAGATTGCGGCGAATATGCCGACAATAATGAAGATCAACGCGAAGATAAGGAAAAAGACAAATGGGTGCATCACTTCGGCGTTCATGGTGGAATTATACACTACATGGGCATGATGCTCATAAGCAATTCAGGATTGCTTGAACTGCGCTTGATACGCTCGAGAAGCCACTCGGTTGCCTCGACGGTATTAAGCTCGTTAAGGTACTTTCTGAGAGCCCAGATGCGCGGCAACTCGTCGGGATGGAACAACAACTCCTCTTTGCGGGTGCCTGATGAATGAATGTCAATCGCGGGGAATGTACGGCGATTAACAAGCCTTCTATCGAGGTGAAGCTCCATATTGCCCGTGCCCTTGAACTCTTCGAAAATCACATCATCCATTCGAGAACCCGTGTCAACAAGCGCGGTTGCGATGATCGTCAATGAACCACCCTGCTCTATGTTGCGTGCGGCACCAAAAAAGCGCTTTGGCCCGTGCAACGCGGTTGAGTCAATACCGCCCGAAAGAATGCGGCCAGAATGAGGTGCTTCGGTGTTATAAGCGCGTCCAAGACGGGTTATGGAGTCGAGCAGAATGACAACATCGTCGCCAAACTCGACCATGCGCTTCGCCTTTTCAAGCACCATCGTTGCAACCTGAACATGGCGGTCGGCTGGTTCATCGAATGTTGACGATACGACTTCGCCATGGACCGTGCGCTCCATCTCAGTAACCTCTTCGGGGCGCTCGTCAATCAGCAGCACGATGAGCCTTACATCAGGATTATTCTTCGAAATCGAATTGGCAATGTTCTGAAGCAAAATCGTCTTGCCCGTTCGTGGAGGAGCTACGATAAGGCCGCGCTGCCCCATGCCGATGGGCGTGACCATATCCATAAGCCGCATAGTGTGATTTGCCTTGCCGCACTCGAGCACAAGCCGCTTGTTGGGGAAAATTGGCGTAAGGTCATCGAACAAGATGGTCTGGTTGACCATGTTGACATCGCGATAGTTTATCGCCTCGACCTTTAAGAGCGCGAAGTAGCGCTCGTTGTCCTTTGGAGGGCGTATCTGCCCTGTTACAATGTGACCGGTGCGCAGGTTGAAACGGCGTATCTGGCTGGGCGAAATATAAATATCGTCGGGGCACGCAAGGTAGTTGAAGTTCTGCGAACGCAGAAAACCATAACCCTCGGGCAGAATCTCTAACACGCCTTCGCCGTACATCTGACCATCGCGCGAAATGTGCTTTTTAAGCAACGCGAAAATCAGATCTTTGCGAGACATGGTGCGAGAGCCTTCAACCTCTTGGTCTGTGGCCAACTTGTGTAATTCGGCGATAGAAAGCCGCTTAAGGTGTTGTATGTGCAGTTCGCCCTTTCGCACCTCTTCGGCGACTTTAAGGTACTCTTCGCCGTTTCCGTTTGTTGCATGGGCAACAGGAAGAGGCTTTGCCGATACTTGTGGTGCAACAGGTGGAACTGAAGGTGTTGGTACAGGTTCTGGTTCGGGATAATCCGGCATAGGAAGTGGTGGGGGTTCCGGATTACTTGGTTGTTCCTTTGGCATATCGTCTCCATTAGAGGGGGGTGGGATATAGAAATAAGCGCCATTGTTATTGTCGTTTAGGCGGTCGGCAGACGGTTCGTCAGACCTATATTCAGTCTTCCGAACTCTCGTGCTTCGTCTGCTTGTCTTTGGATCTCTTACCATTAAGGATCTCCTTGTAGGCCATTTCGACCTGCGAATGCAGTTCTTCGTAGTTGCCGTTGTTGGTTATAACGAAATGCGAACGGGCTATCTTCTCTTCAAGCGGCATTTGAAACGACTCTCTGCGCGCCATCTCTCCAGCCGTCCAACCCCGTCTCGTTATTGCGCGCTGTTCGCGCACCGATTCGTCGGCTGTGACAAGGATTATGTAATCGCACAACTCGTCTATGCCTGCTTCAAACAGCAGAGCCGCGTTTATAACAAGGATGGTGCCCTCATACCGCGATTCGGCGACCTCTTTCTTTGTCGCCTCGATAATCAGCGGATGAAGTATATCGTTCAGCTTTTTCACCGAATCATCGCATTGAAAAGCGATGCAGGCCAGCTTTCTTCTGCTCAAATGCCCTGTGCTGTCAACGATCTCGCTGCCAAAGCACTCAATTATCTTCTTAATTACATTTTCGTCGCGAAGCAGTTTGTGACCAATCGCGTCAACATCAATCTCGTGTGCACCAAGCCCAGCAAGGAAAAGGCTGGCGGTAGATTTTCCGGCCGCGATGGGGCCAGAAACGCCGACTATCAGACCTTTTCGGCGAAATCTGCCAGTTTTTTCAAGTAGGGATGGGAACATTCGCAAGTACTCTTTTAGGTTTAGAAAACGCTCAAGGGCGTATGCAAACTTCTATTGTGCAAGGGCATTGTTACACCTAAACAGGTACAACACTGCAGAAGCAAGACTCTATTTAAGCTCAAGCCAGTCTCCACCACGACCGATGCTGACCTTCAATGGAACATTTAGTTCGACCGCATGAGTCATTTCGAATTCGATCATTTCAGAGGCCGCATTTTCGCTGCCTGAGGGAACCTCGAAAAGCAATTCGTCGTGTATCTGCAAAAGCAGGCGATAACCGAGTTGTTGGCTTTTCACTTTCTGTGCGATGCGAATCATAGCTATCTTGATAAGGTCGGCTGCAGAGCCTTGAATCAATGTGTTGATGCAAACCCTTTCGCCCTGCGCACGCTCTGACTGAAGTCGAGAGGCGAGCTGCGGCATAAACCGCCTTCGGCCATATAGTGTCTCGACATATCCCTTTTGTTTAGCGATTGCGATCTGTTCTTCTCGAAAACGCCTGACAGCAGGAAATCGTTCGAAATAGCGTTCGATGAACTCTTTAGCTTCAGTGCGCGATATGCTGAGGAAGTTAGCAAGCCCAAAGACGCCTTGTCCGTAGATTAAACCGAAGTTGACAGCCTTGGCTGTCGCACGCATTGTCGTCGTAATCTCGTTTTCGTCAACAGAAAAAAGTTCTCGCGCAACAGCAGTGTGGATATCTTTGTCTTGCCGAAAGGCCTCAACAAGCCCGGGATCAGCGCAGAAATGCGCAAGAATACGCAATTCTATCTGGGAGTAATCAGCGCTGACAAATGAACAGCCCTGCCGTGGCACAAATGCTGAACGAACCTCTTTGCTTTCGTCGCTGCGGGCGGGTATGTTCTGAAGATTTGGTCTGTTTGAAGAGAGCCGTCCAGTTGCTGTGCCTGTTTGATTGAAAGAAGAGTGAATCGCGCCGGTCTTAGGTTCGACAAATTCGGGAAGCACATCAAGATATGTTGATTTAAGCTTGTTGAGGGTTCTGTATCGCAGGACTTTCTCTATTATCGGGTGCTTGCCTTTTAGCCGTTCGAGCACTTTTGCATCAGTCGAACGGCTCACCTTGCCTTTCTTCTGCTCTGGAAGATCGAACTTATCGTACAGAAGCTTGCCAAGCTGAATGGTCGAGTTTATGTTGAACTCAAAGCCAGCGATCGAATAAATCTCGTTGATTAGGCTCTCGATTTCGCGCCGAACATCCTTGTCAATTTCGACAAGTCGCGCCTTGTCAAGCAGGATTCCGTTTCGTTCCATCTCAGCTATAACTGGAACCAATGGCATTTCAAGCTCTACGAAGGGACGCATCAGCCCTTGTTCAGTCAGTCTGGTGCTGACGGCGTTCCAAAGGCGTAAGGCTGCATCTGCGTCCTCGGCTGCATATTCGGCGACTTTATCAAGAGGAACATCGGCCAGGGTCTTCTGCACCTTGCCCTTACCGATAAGATCTGTTATTGGAATCATGGAAAGGCTGAGATAATCCCGCACAACATCATCAAGTTTGAGCGACCGCCCCTCTGGAGCAAGCAACCAGCACGCAATAAGCGTATCAAAAAGCTCACCCTCAATAGAAAAGCCGTTGGATATCAGGAAATTGAGGTCGAATCGCAAGTTGTGCCCGACTTTGGCTATGGATGAATTTGCAAGAAGCGGATTGAGAATCTCGCGCACATCTTCGAGCTTCATTGGAACAGAATCGAGCAGCGCAAGCTGTTCATCTGTGTATCCCTCATATATAGGTATATAGTAGCCGACACCTTCGTTGAAGGAAAACGATATGCCAAGGAGCCTGCCAGATACAAAAGAAAAAGAGGTTGTCTCTGTGTCTATGGAGACTATGGAGTGCTTCTTTGCCTCCTCGACAGCGGCTACAAGTTCTTGCCCTGATGTAATCAACCGCCAGTCGGTGCCTGTGGGAAAAGAAGGCAGGTTCGACTCGACAGATTTCAGCATTGAAGAAAAACCGAGCCTTCTGTAGATTTCGACAAGCGCTGCGTAGTCAGGTTCTGTTGATTGAAGGTTCTCAAGCTCAAACTCAATGCCGGTCTCTGGGACAATGGTTGCAAGAGCCTTAGACTGCCTTGCCTGTTCGGCGAACTCAACAAGAGATTTACCAATCTTAGGTTTCTTAACCGCAATTTCATTTGCGGATCTAAGCGTGTTTTCGAGTGTGCCGTACTGCTGCAAAAGGGCAAGCGCGGTTTTATCGCCGACACCCGGCACACCGGGAATGTTGTCGGAAGAATCGCCCATAAGACCCAGCCAGTCAGGTATCTGCTCGGGGCTAAGTCCTTTTTCCTTCAGAAGAGTTTCTGGTGTGAAGAAGAAGTCCTTTGAATCGTCGTACATTGAGACGGTATCAGAAAGCAACTGAAAAAGGTCTTTGTCGCGACTGACAATCACCGCTTCGACATCGTTATCAGAGCAACGCTCCACAATAGAAGCAATAAGGTCGTCAGCCTCGTAACCTTCAAGAGCGAGCACCGGCACACGCATTGCGTTAAGAACCTCGACAAGAGGCTCAAATTGAACGATAAGCTCTTCGGGAGTTGGCTTTCGTTGCGCTTTGTAATCGGCGTATTCTGTCTTGCGGAAGGTCTCGCCTGCAGAATCAAAGCATACGACAAGAAACTGGGGTTTCAGGGTCTCAATGACCTTCGTTAGGGACTTGATAAATCCGAATATTGCGTTTGTGGGTAAGCCGTCTGGTGCGGAAAGAGCGCGAATGGCGTAAAACGAGCGGTAAAAAAGCGCGTGGCCGTCAACAACAACGAGTTTTGGCAACGCTTTTTTTTCAGACGAAGACGGTTGCGGGAGGTCTTGAGCCAAAATTTGCACCCTGAATGAGTTGAAACCGCAACAAGTGCGGATGACAGAAAGCCGAATAGAATGTGAAAGTGATCAAAAAAAGCGGACAAACCGCGAGAGATCATCTATAGAGCAAAATGCGACAGGAAAACGGCGATATGCGAGCTATCCGGCAATCGAAATGAGCGTGAAAGGCGAATATACGGCGTTTGGCTTCTCTGTCAAGCGATTCGCAATCATTCGGCAGTAACGCATAATAGCTTAAGTGTTCGGATATCTTTCGTTTTTTTCTTGACACATCAATGCGCTATCGTAAAATTCGCTGAGAACTTTCGTGTAATACCGTTTCAACCTCATCGGCCGCCCAGAAGGAGGTCAATCCGTGAGGGACAGTACAAAGATGCTCATAGCCGGTGGATTCCTGATCCTGGCAATTGTGGTATGGATCGGGTCTGGCACAGCAATGTTCTATTACTACTACGAAAAGGTCTCTTTTGAGGCCAACCGTGAGGTTCCTACTAAGCAGCAATTTGAACAGCTTCAGGTTCGCGCTTGGGAACTTGCCGACAATTTAGCCGCATTGAAAGACACAAAAAATGCTCCTAATCACCTCGACATTGACAAAAACATGCCGTCGTTTGCCGAGGCCCTCGACAAGAAAATTGCTGAGCTTTCAAACGAACTTGAGAACGAAAACCGCGACATCGAAACATATAAGCAGAACGCCGAAGAGAGCATTCGTCCATTTGATGAGGCTCTTTCAGGGTTCGGCGATACGCGTCGCGATTATCGTGAGAAAGTCGCACAGGCGCGCGAACGCCTTATGACTGAGCGCGAATCTATGTCGAGCGAGCGTGAAGCGGAAAAAGACCGCATCACCACATTCGACAATGAGATCCGCGAGCTTGTCAACCGCGTTGCAGCAATGGAAGATGAGCAGCGCAACGAGCGCGTTAAGCTCTTGAGCGAGCTTCAGAAGTACGAAAAGCTCCTTTCGCAGATTATGGCGCGCAAGCAAGAGCAAGAGAGTGGCGTTGAGGAGTTTGATGGCGAGATATTGCTCGTCAATCTTCGCGACAACTTTGTCATTCTCGATGTAGGCCGTCGCGATCGCGTTCGCAAGGGCATGAAGTTCGAAATTTACGGCGTCATCAAGGGCGTTCTGCCTATTTACAAGGGCGCTGTTGAGATTCGTGAAGTCGGCGTAAACATCAGCTATGCGCGCATTCTTGAGATGACTAATGTCGAGAATCCGCTGCAGAAGGGTGATAAGATCGCCAACAAGCTTTATCGTCGTGGCGAGCAGCTTGTATTCGTATTGGTTGGGCGTCTGAAAAACTTCAACCGTGAAGAGTTTTCGCGTTTTGTAACCGATATGGGCGATGTAGTTAAGAGCCAGGTTGATACTGAGACCGATTACCTTATCGTTGGCGCAGGTGTTGAGAACAATCCTGCTGCGCAGGATCAAATCAATCTTGCGCGTGAGTTGGGTGTCCGTATTATTACCGAAAACGTCTTTTTAAACCTGGTCACCTATTAATTGCAGGAAGACCGCTAAAGCGGGAGGGATAAATGGCTAAACACGCCTTTATGTGGACGCTACTGACGATCGTCGTCTTCCTTACCCTATCGGTGATCAACGGGCTGTTCGCCTACACTTACCGACAGGAGCACAAGCAAAAGGTCAGCAGATTTGAACCAAACTTCGAATCGAAGCTTAAAGAAGCTCGCGAAGAGCTTAAGAAAGTTGAAGCGGACCTGAATGAGTACACTGCGCAGGTATCAGAAAAGCAATTGAAGGTTGCTGAACTTCGCCACAAGCTTTCGATTGCCCGCACGACGAGCAAGCTTATGCAAGCTCGCGTCGAGTATCGCTCAGCAATGGTGCAGAGCATCCGCGAAATGACATCCAATATCGCGGCGGCTCGCGACCAGCTTGTGGGCTACTATGACGAGAAGCGCGGCAAGGAATCAGATGAACACCGCAGCTCGCTTGAAGACCTTCAGAACAAGACTTCATCGCTTGAGCAGCGCAAGAACAACCTTGACAACCGTATCATTGACATGGAAAAGGTCTTCCGCGACGAGATGGCTCGCCTTCGCACAAAGGTTGACCAGAAGCGTCAGGATATCGAAAATGTTCAGGCTGGTAGGCTTGTAACTGTTCGTGAAGACGAAGTTGACGGCCGCGTGTTGTTCGTTGACAACCAGTTCAATTTCGTGATCATTGACGCAGGCGCAAAGCAGGGCATAAAGTTTGGTCAGCGCTTCAAAGTCTTTCAGTATGATTCTAACCGTGTTCCAGTCGAGAAAGGTTTCATCATCTGCCGCGTGCTCGGTGACCATGTTTCATACGGTCAGATCATTAAGGTCAACGACAAGATCAATCCCCTTCTCGAAGGCGACTTGATTTCAAGCCCGATTTACAGCCGCGATCACAAGGTCAAGGTTGCTGTCATTGGCCGCATCGAAGGTTACAGAAGCTATGCTGATGAAGATATGGATGCGATTATGACAATGCGCCTTAAGAGAGACATTGAAGAGTACGGCGCAATCTTCAGCCCGATAGTATCGGCAGACTGCGATTTCGTTGTTGTCTCTCAGGCCGTGCTTCAAGAAAAGGACGAGGGTGAGCCTTCGGATGAGCTTCGTGCTCTTCGCCTTGCCCGCGAGTTCGACCTTCAGATCCTCACAGAGAAAGAATTCCTTCGCTTCATCGCGAACTAACCTTTCTGAGAAACAGATTCTAAGGGGGAGACCGCGTCTCCCCCTTTTTTTTAGGTGCAATATGAGACCATGGTACGCTGACGGACTTAGATTCACATGCACACAATGTGGAGCCTGCTGCACAGGTGCCCCAGGAATGGTATGGGTGACATTGAAAGAGATAGAGGCGATTAGCAGATATCTACAAATCGAGCTTGAAGAATTCGGCAAGAACTACCTTCGCCTCGTTGACAACAGACTTAGCCTAATCGAGATGCCGAACTATGATTGCGTTTTTCTGAAACAGGGAGCCTGCGAGATATATCCTGTACGACCCGCGCAATGCAGATCATTCCCATTTTGGCGAGAGATGTTATCAAGTCGCGAGAGATGGGAGAACAACACGGCGTTCTGTCCTGGCGCTGGGCAAGGTAAGACATACACACAGCAAGAAATAGAGCGTATTGCAAATGGCAGCGAAACCTGATATCAAGCTTGTCGCAATTGACCTTGATGGCACACTGCTAAACAGTGAGGGAAATCTTACCGATTCGCAGATAAGCGCGTGCAGAAGTGCGTCAGAACGGGTGTATGTGGTTGTAGCAACAGGACGCAGGCCAAGGACGGCGCGTAAGTTGGTCGCTGATTTAGATTTTCCGTTCTATTTGATCACATGTTCCGGCGGTCAAATTGAGTTCATGCCAGAAACGCGGGTGTTAAACCGAAGCTTTATTGAGCAAAATGATGTTGAATGCGCTGTGGAGGCATACCTGACACATGATTTGAGTGTAGTGCTGTTCACCGAAGAATCGGATGAGGGAGATATTACAGTGGTGCGTGGCTCGTCAAGTGACGAGTACTTTGAAGGATACTTGGCAAAGAACCGAACAGATATTCGCTGTGAAATTCAGGCAGGTTCTCCCCTGCCCCACAAAGTACACTTCATGACTTCAGTAGGAAACCCAGATAGATTGGCGATTGTCGAGCATCATCTCAAGCTCTTTCATCCGCACCGTTTTAACACACATCTGATACGAAACATTACACTTCCGGGTGCAGCGCTTGATTTACTGCCAATCAGCGTCTCGAAAAGCAGCGCACTTCAGCATCTCACCGCGATGTTGGGTATCGAGATGGATAGTGTCGCAGCGATTGGCGATGATGTTAACGATATTGATATGATGGCTTGCGCTGGACTTGCGATTGCGATGGCAAACGCCCGGCAAGAGGTAAAGGAAATAGCAGACTATATTACAAAATCAAACGAGCAAGACGGCGTCGCATACGCGCTATGCAATTACTTGGGGCTTTGCTGACCTAATTGTAGGCTCTTTGCGATTTGCCTTTTTCGAAGTTCGCCGCGCAACACAAAGTAATAACCCAGTTCATCCGGCTTTGCCCTATCGAGCACAGCCTTTGCTTTGTCAAGCTGACCAAGTTCAGCGTAATGCAGGCCAAGATACAAGTAAAGACTCTCATCATGCTCGATCGCAAGCGCACCCTCCAAACAGCGAGCTGATGCGGCAAGCTTGTCTTTTGCAATCAGCATTTCTGACATAACCATATACTGTGAACGGTGCATTTCGTCTTTGTTGATAATTATCAGTGAGATACCGAGCAACATAAACGAGGCAATCAGAAGAACAAGCATGCCAATTCGCATCTTAAGCTGTTTGGAAAGGGATAGTAACCACTCTCTGTCTATGGCACCATGCCTAAGAAGAGCTATTCGAGTATAAAGGCCATAGTGAGTGAACGATGCCCTTCGCTTAGATTCGGGAACATGCATTGACAAAGCCTCAAGCGCGTTTGCAAGCGCAGAGGGATCACCAAGCAGCAATGCCCCCTCAACATCAGCCTGCCTTTCGATATGCCTGTAAAACGGGCCAAAGATAAGGATAAAGTATATAACTATTGACAACAGTCCACAAAGGGCTGCAAGCTCAGGATTCATTCCGATTTCAGCACAGCCGTATTCCATTGCGGTTGCGAATGAAAACAAACCGAGCACACCTAATAGCAGCAAAGGGAAATGAAAGAACCTTGCATGGGAAGTCTCATGCGCGAAGACTGCTGCAACATGTTCTTCAGGAAACTCATCCACTATCGCATCTGAGATAAGCACATACCTGAACGGCATCGCGAATCCTGTTGCAAGAGCGTTATACACGCGCAGTCCGAATGTATCCCAGATACGAATATCCCGAAACCTTGTCCGCGCTCGTTCAGAAATTTCCATCAGCCTTAACCTAAGAGATGAAGGAGGCAGCGATTTAGGTGCCCAAAGCCCTGCAAGCAATATAGGGAGCAGGAATAGTGATATGCAGACAACTAAAGCGAGCAATAGTACCGTTGCATAAGGAAAGCCAGCAAAAACAACAAGGATGCCGGATGGTATAAAAAACGACAACTCTAAAGCAAGCTCAAGACATATCAATATCGTAAGGGGAACAGCAATCATGCGCAGAGTGAAGAATGCGCGTGATCGCGCAATATCACGACCGCCAACCATCATTAGCGGGAAGGAAGCTGAGGTATAGAGGAGCATGTATATCGCAATTTCGATAACCGCGGGAATTCCCCAGTCGCGTGCGGAAAGACCTAACGCTGTACCTATCTGCATCGGCAGAGCGTACACCGCATCAAGCAAAACAGCGATCCCCAATGCAAATACAAACGCAGATATGTTCTTGGCAATTGGCGGAATAAACCGTATATTGGCTTTCCCGATAATCAAAAAGAAGGTGAACAGGCAGGATAAAAAGGCAACAAAGGCTGAAGCGGAAAGAAAAAAGGGGGCGACTGGAAGCCGCCCCTCAAAGGTCTTTAACGCCAAAACGGCGATCACTAACTTGATGAATTCAGCAAACAATCAAACTCCGACGGATCAGAGAATTATGGCAGCTTTACCTGTTTGTATATGGGCATGTTATAGCCGTCGGGAAGGCAAACGAGAAACTCCACCTTTGTGTTGCTTTTGCCCTGAAGTGGTTCGATCTGAGCCTTGAAAGCACCGATATCAGGTGTATCTACACCGTTGACCTTAACGATTACCGAATCGGCTGGAATACCGAAGAAGTACAATAGGCTGTCCTCTGCGACCTTTGTAAGATAAACGCCATTGAAACGGTTCATTATGAAGGTCTTGATTCTCAGGTCCCAAGTGAAGTTGCACGCCTGAATTTTGAAGAACTCGTTGTCATATTTCGCTGTTTGCGTTGAAGTTTCGGGGCGTTGTTGTACAGTAATCTGTGTATCGCGCAACGCCCATTCCTTTGCCTGTTGGTTATACCTCATGTACGATACCTTCACGGAAGTTCCCGCGACAAATGACGCAAAAAGCGCTTCGATATCAGTATAGTCGCCAGCGAGTCTTATTCCATTGACCTCGACAATAAGGTCCATCGGTTTGAAGTTTGCTTGACCGGCAGGAGATTCGTTGAGCGTGCCAGAGATGAAAACACCATCAAGTATATCGCGCTTCTCCAGCTTCGGCTTGCTGGCTCCGGGAAGGTTAGAAAATATATTCTGGGTATTCACTGTTGTAATAGCACCAAACCAACCAGGCTTCTCAGAAGGTTTAAGATCAACCTTCTTCATGGATGCCCTTTCCTTGATTTTGGCAATTATCTCTCGATAGGCGAGCATCGAGATTATGTACCCGATGTTAATGCCCGCAACCGGCATCTTGCCTAAAAAGCCAACCGGCCTGTTAGCAGCGTCATAGACGATTCCACCGTTTGCACCCTCAAGCGAAGAGTGACCAATATTGACATTCGATGCATAGGCATTGAAGTTCATTATCTTGTCGGCAGAAGTGGCGCGAATCTTCATTACAGCAGTACGGTGCGAAAAGGCACGAGGTAGAACATAGACCAAATAGTACTCTTCGTTTATATTGACAGGTATGTTCTCAATCTTGATTGCAACTGCATCTGCATAAGGCTCTTTGAGCTTGATGATCGCAGTCTCAAAATCAGGGGTATAGGAAACAATAGAAGCCGATTTCATGCCGGTTGGCAGATAGACATTATAAGAAGGAGATCCTGTTCCATCGGAGTAGATCTGGTCAGCAACAAGCAGGTATTGGTTCGACACACCTTCCCACTCGACAAAGATGCCTGGTCCCCATCCAAAGTATGGGCGACCGGCTTGTTCTTTAGAGAGGGACACGCCGACAACCGTCTTTGTTGACGAAGCAAGGATGTCTGCAACGGTCTTTGCCGATGTCTCAGCGGTCGCAGAAAGGCCGAAGGCGATCATTGACAGCAGAATGAGCGATATATATAACTTTCGCATAATCCCTGCTCCATTACTCTGCAAATTCTACGCGCACAAACGAGGTATTGATGCAGCCTTGTTCGCCACGCTTGTTGAATCTGACAAAAAGTGTGGCGGTTTTGTCATTGCGGGCGCGTCCGGCTTCCATCTGCTTCTTGAAATCTGAAGCAGTCTTAAGCTCTACACCATTCACGCTAACAACAACCAATCCCCACGAAGTATTAAATGAGGCCCCGAGGGTCTTCTGAAGCCCAACTTGAAAAGACTTGCGAGCCACGCTGTTGTACACCAAAACACCAGGTGAGTCAATCTCTACGCCGAGTTCAATCCTCGCATCGGTGGTTAGGGTTCGAACTTCGACGCCGATCTTATCGTCATTATATGATTCAGCATCTTTTATTGTTATTGGGCTTTCAAGCAGCTTAACATTGACCTTTATCCTCTCGCCACCTCGATAGACGGTAAGGACTATCTCCTCATTTGGTCTAAAATTAAGCATCAGATAGAAATCGAGGTTACCGGCGTCTTGACCTACAATTGGCACTCCATTTATCTCAAGAACGACATCAAGACTTTGAATACCTGCTGTTGAGGCTGGAGAACCCTTGACTACATCCTCAATCAGAGAACCGGTAAGGTCGTTTGGAAGGTTTAGCTTTTCGAGCCAATCAGGGGTAATCTGCCTTGTGAAGGCACCAAACCAGCAACGCTTTACGGATGCATCGCGAGGGTTTATAGCCTTTGAAATTGCACGGCGAAGTGTCGAGTTAGGAACAAGAAGCAATGTACCAGTCATATCTGAAGGAAGGCAGTTAATAATGCCAAGCACCTTACCCTCTTCGTCGAACGCTGGGCATCCGATTAGGTTGGGGCCATCGCCTGGGGGGATAAGATCGGTGACAAAGTATTGTCCTGCGGGCAGTTCTAAATTTGCGGTGATGTTGAATGGAATAATCTCTGGCATAAAGCCGGTCTCGGGTGAAAGAACGCTTATTGCATAGGCTCGCACACCGACGCTAAGATCAACATCAGAGGCAAAAGAAACGCCACCTGTTGCGCTGACGCTTGGACGAAGCAGGGCTATATTCGCGCGTTCATTTAGCGATTTGAACTCACAGCGCGCCCGAGCCTTACCCTGTTGCATAGTGTATTTTGAAGCAACATTATTAGAGACATCAATATAGTCGGCCGACACAAGCACATCACCGTCGCCGATCTTGACGCCAGGGGTCCATTCAACTTGTGTCCACGAATGATTACCATCCGTAATTGTCCTTACGATGTTCACACCAACAACAACAGACGCATATCGTTTCATCAGCTTTGCCATAGCGAAATCAACCGCATCCTCAGCAGTGAGGAGAGGCAGCGCTATGAAAAACGCTGGCATCAGGCATAAAGCCAATAAGAGCCTTCTCATACACACCTCAACAAATCGTTAGCATGCCGAATACGGCGTATGTAAATGTTATCTGATGGTGTAACAATATCAAGAAAATAAGGGAAACGCAAGCAAGCAGTTCGACACAAGAACCGCAGCTTGGTTCTCGTTTAATGACGATAGCTTATTCAGCGAGTCTCAGGATTTTTCTGCCTCGATTCCGATAGCCTTCTGCAAGAGGTTCAGCCCTTTTTCTAAATCGGCCTTCGGTTTGAACAAGCCAAGCCTGAGGTAATTGTTCAGTCCGAAAAACGAGCATGGAATCAAAAACAGCCCGAAATGCTCGAAGGCAGTATCAGCAAGCTTAACATCATCCACACCATTCGGCAGCTTAAGCAGCACGATGGGTGATAGGCCATTTTCCACCGCGTCAAGTGAAGCGTTTGTGCGCCAGTTGTCGAAAATCGCCCTGTTTTCTGCAAGCGATCTCATATCCTTCTCGTACCATGCATCAAGCTGAGCAAGAAGGGCGCGTGCGGCGAGCAATCCTGGAGCGGGTGAGTTTACAGCCATTAGATTCCAAAAGCACCTGCATCGTTCGACAAGCTCTGGGTTACCAACAATCCATCCCGCGCGAAGCTCACCAAGGCCATAGACCTTTGTCAGGCTTGATGTAACTACCATTCTGTTTGAAAAGTTCAATATAGTATCTTGCCGCCAACTTGAGCGGAATTCAAGATATACCTCATCAACGACACCAAGCGCATTGTGCTTATCGAGCAGCAAGTCTATCTGCTTCAGCACATCGGTATCAAGAAAGATACCCGAAGGATTGTGGTGGTTAGTGATAAAAAGCAGCGTAACACCTTGACTTAGCAAGGAGTCAATTTCGTCAAGATTCGGAACAAAATTGTCCTTGAGTGGGCGATTGAATGACTTGACATGCCTGCCTATGCCCGCAGCAGCAAATGGTATCGGGTCGTACACAGGCGTTTCCACGACAACTGTATCGCCGGGTTTCGATAGGGCATTCAGAGTAATAAAGTTAGCGCTGCTTGTGCCCGGAACCGGCAGAAGGTCAACCTTGCTTGCCAGCCCGTATCGTTCGAGAATAGCATCGCGAAATGCGTGCTCGGCAACCTTAAAGCGCGGTTCATAAAGCTGTATGCCCGAAAGAAAAGGCTCGAGTTCAGCCCAAGAACGCTCTTTGCGCCCAGACGAGGCAAGATCGCATTTTGCGTATGGATATCTGGAAAAGAAGTAATCAAGATAGGGAGGCGAGGAAAAGTGCAGCTTGCTGTTCATCGTAACACTCCGAAGTACTTGGAAACCAGCGAGGCAAGAGATGCAATTGCAGGACGCGCATCGTACAGATTGTCGGATAATGAAAGACGAATGGGGCAGACCGATACACAACCAAACTGAATTGCTGCAGCATCGCTGTCGGGCATTGGGTCTTTGTTGTTTGGATTTCCGCGCAAAAATACGCTGTCCTGTTCTAAACCATTTCGCTCGTGCCAATAATCAAAAGCTGCGTTACCGTGGCGTGTTATAACTACAGGCGGGTTTGACTTAGCTGGCACATTCACGCTCAAAAGGTAGCCACGCTTTGATTCAGGCCATTCGAGCGCGATCTGCATCAAAGCAGGCAATATGCTTTTTGCCACATTAGCGCTTTGTTGAATGGGAATTTGCAGAGATACCGCAAGCGTCGGCACATTGCAATACGCACCCTCAAGCGCCGCAGCAACTGTTCCCGAGTAGAATACATCTTGACCAACATTAAGACCACGATTAAAACCACTGATCATGATATCGGGCTTGGATGCAAGCAAAGTCGCAAAGGCAAGTTTAGCGCAATCAACAGGCGTACCGTCGCAACAATAAGCAGTAGTAACACCTTCGAGGTACATTTCACGGTAACTGACAGGCGAGCGCAAAGTGAGCGCGCCCGATATTGCACTCCTCTCATCCATCGGCGCGACAACGAAGACCTCGTTGCCGACAAGCGAATCGAGACAAGCGCGAATACCGGGCGCGTTTATACCATCATCGTTTGTTACAAATACCCTCATATCTTTGAGGATTAGCAGTGCAACGACCTTTCGAACTCGAACGGATGCGGACGACCCTTGATCGGCAGCACTTCCTTTTCGTACAGGTGGTCGCAGTAAGACATAATCATGTCTTTTGTAAAGACTCCTTCGCGAAGCAAAAAGTCATGGTCTGAGCGCAATGCGTCAATAGCTTCCTCAAGCGAAGTGGGTAGAGACACAATCTTATCGCGCACTTCTGCAGGGCTCTTGAATACATCAAAATCGAACGGACCGTATCCGTTTGCCATTGGGTCAATCTTGTTTATCACGCCGTCAAGACCAGCCATGAGCATTGCCGACATAGCGAGATAGGGATTGCATGTCGCGTCAGGTGGGCGAAACTCCATGCGCTTTGAATCAGGGGTAGTTGCGTACTTTGGAATGCGAATAGCCGCGCTGCGGTTCGCAAGCGAGAAAAACGCCTTTACAGGAGCCTCAAACCCCGGCACAAGCCTGCGGAAGCTATTGGTTGAAGGATTTGTTAGCGCAAGCAATGCCCCGCCGTGTTTCAACAGACCGCCGATATAATACAGACCTGTTTGAGAGAAGTTGGCGTAGTTTTTCTGGTGCTCATCCCAGAAGACCGGCTTTCCATTCATGTAGAAGAACTGATGGAAGTGCATACCCGAACCAGCGACATTGAACATGGGTTTAGGCATAAAGGTTGCAATCATCCCATGCTCAGCCGCTGCGCATTTTGTGGCGTACTTAATATACATAACAGCATCGCCAGCACGAACTGTGTCGAGAAACTCGATTTCAATTTCGCACTGCCCTGGCCCGCCGACCTCGTGGTGGTGGTAGTGCACATCAAAGCCAGCAGCGATGACATGCTCGCTTATTTCGCCGCGAAGCGCATTCGTGCGATCAAGCGGCGGAGTTGCGTGGTAACCGCCCTGACGAAGTGGCACTTCATAGTTGCAGTTTTCTCTATCAAGATGGCGATTCCAATAAGCTTCGGGACTTTCTATCGAATAACCTGCGACATTGATATCGCTTTGATAGTTAACGCTGTCAAACACATAAAATTCGAACTCGGGGCCCCACATTGCTTTGTCGGCGAAACCGAGTTTCTTCATTGCCTGCTCTGCTTTTCGCGCAATGCCTCTTGGGTCACGGGCGAACGGCTCACGGGTGTCGGCCTCTGCGACGGTGCAAACAACCGACAGAGTGGGCAGCGCAATAAATGGGTCGTGGACAGCGGTCGAGACATCGGGGAGCAATACCATATCGCCGGATTCGGTCGTCTTGAAACCGGGGATGCTCGAACCGTCAAAAGGCTCGCCGAGGGTGAAGAGTTCCTCATTGACCTTGGCGGCAGGAATTGTCAGGGTGTGCCAATGGCCAAACAGGTCAACAAAACGCAAAGCGACCATTCGAATGCCATTTTCTTGCACGAGTTTGATGAGATCCGCTGGCGAATTCATCGCGCCTCCTATAATGGTGAAAGGGCGCTGTTTGTATTTGATTTTTCGCCCTAAGTCAACAAAATCGGGCGAAGAATAGATGAAAACCTATATCAAAAATCTCATAACCGCCGCGGGTGCGACGGCGTTGTCGTATTTTGGGCACTCTCGTTCTCAACTGAAGCGAGACGGTTCTATCGTCACAGATGCTGATCGAGCCGTAGAAGAGATGCTTAGAGCGCAAATACTCATTGACCACCCAGGTTCGGTGTTCATCGGTGAAGAGACCGACTCGCCGACAGAGGGCGACCTTGTCTGGGTAATTGACCCTATTGATGGCACTGCGATGTATTCAGTTGGTGGATTTACATGGACGATTAGCATTGCGGTGTTTCACAAACGTGTGCCGATTTGTGCAGCCGTGTACTGCCCGCCGGTCAAAGAGCTTTTCTTTGCTGACAAAGATGGTTTTGAAGTCAACGGCGTTACTTACGGCTTGAGGGGCTTCGAAATATCCAACAGGAATGTTTTGTATGTTCCGTCGAACTTTGCAAGAGACTATCGAATTGTCTCGTATGATGGAAAGACCCGAAACCTTGGTTCGGGTTGTCTGCACATAGCTTATGTTGCAGCGCAAAGAGGAGACGCGACCTTGCTACGCGGACACCTATGGGATGTTGCGGCAGGTTTTATTTTCGTCAATGCAATCGGCGGAATTGCTTTAAAGCTTGATGGTAGCGACGCTTCTCCTGCAACTGTGATAGAATACGGAAGACGAAAAGTGCCCTACCCCATTCTTTTTGCATCATGCATAGAAAGTGGCCGTTTTTATGCAGAACGCTTGACATGGCTGAACAAGTGCGGTTGCGATGCAGAACTTGAACCCAGATGATCACACTTTAGACAATCGCCAGAGTGACGCAGGTCAGACAGATCGCAGGTTGCTCGAAGAAACCATTTTCGAATGGGTTGGGGTCGGCTTCAAAATCGCGCGTCGCAACAAAGATAATCCAGAGAACTGGCCTGAACACGCCGTTGAACTTGTCGAACGCGCAGATACCGAACAAGAAAGATTTGTTCGCGCCGCTCACGAACGCCGCAAGCAAATCAAGTTGCTTTACACCTGTCCTGAAGGCTGCATTCACCTGTCGGTTGTCTATGAATCGTTTACTGAAAACGAGATTATTAAGGTCAAGCGCAGGTCTTATTCGATCTCAAAGCCGAAGGGAAGAGTGCGCGATGACGAGTTCTTCTCTGATGTATTGAAGCGCATCGCCCAGGGCGTAATAATACTTGACGCTGATCTGAGCATAAGTTACGCGAATTATAGGGCGATTGAGCTGTTGCTGCCAGAAAGCGAAAAAGGCGTGTGCCTAACCGGAAAAATCGGCGACTACCTTTCTCCCGGCAGAAACTGGAGCGACTTGATAGAATGGCACATTGAGCGAGTTACAGGCGGTTCTCTCGATACAGACACATTCATCATTGAAGATAAAACCGACCAACGAACAGTCAAGGCAACCTTCATAACGCAGAACAGCGCTTTCGGCAGTTCGATTGTAGTATTATTGAGCGATATAAGCATTGAATTCGACAGAATCGCCGAGCTTAACAGGGCAAAGCAGGTTATTGACTCGGTGAATGATTCGGTGATTCACATTGACAGCGGGCTTAGGATCATAGATTTCAACGCAGGAGCCTCCACCACATTAGGCTTGTGGAACGGACAGACTGGCTCTTATATAACCGAGCATCTTCGGCTTCGAACAGCCGATGGTATGAACCTGATAGACCTTACCGAGCAAGCCGCAAAATTGGGATTGTGGTTCGGCGAGGCAGTTGTCATAATACCTGAGGTGTTCAACCTGCATGTATTTGCGCGTGTAACATGTAATCGCGACGAATATTCTAATCCGGTCGGTTACACGCTTGTGATAACCGATATGGATCGAACAGTTCGTGATTCGTACATGATGGGTGCGCTATCGGACTTTTCGCGCCGTCTCTCCTCATACGACCTAAAAGAGTCAAGCATCAACTCAATTGTCGCGGATCTCAAATGGATATTCGGTCTGAAGCACGCATGCATACTGCTGTCAAGCGATCCAGAGCAACGAACAGCAAGAGTATATCCTGACACTATTCCCCTGTTTGAGAACATTCAGAACATTGAGCTTCTGCCTCGCATTGTGAAGGACCGTTTTTCGTCGCCCGACAAGGTGCTTTTCGGCAAAGACTGCGAAAAAATCTACAACCTGCTATTCGCCCGCGATGAATCACAATTGGGACTGCCAAACTGGATTGTCCACTTGGGTGGGACAAAAACCGATGTGGGCTTGTTGATGCTATGGGATACACTGAAATCGGTCGAACCAATTGCACTTGACGCGCTGGCAATTCAGACAATTGCATCGCACATGACGACCTTTATCGAAAAGACAGCGTCTTTCGAAGAAGTATCACACCGAAGCACATCACTATCATCAATCATTGACAAAACAGCCACACTTCTTGTCAAATTCGACAGACTGGGCCGGATACTACTGTGCAATTCGGCGTTTTCAGCTCAGTTTTCGAACAAACAAGCCAACAATGTGCTGTTGGATGGAGTATTCGCTCCGGCAACAGAAATGATCTCAAGTGGGCAGTGGCGCGATATACTTGCGGGACGCACGACTACAATCTCAACAACTCTTGTTGACACCGAATTGCGCGAACGGGCAATTAGCTGGACAATTTCACCACTATCCCACGATTGGGCGGCAGATAAGCCTGGAAAATTCATTGCATCTGGTGAGGATGTTACAGATGTGCTTGTCGCGATGGAGGAGTTATACGAAGCAGGCTCGATGAAGGAAGTTCGAAAAGTCGTCGGTACTGTTAGTCACTACTTCAACAACTCCCTGACGGTGTTGTTCTCAATCCTCTCTGACTTCGAGAATGCTTTTCAGGCAGAAGAAGACAAAGCGATGCTGAAGAAGGTCATATTAGCGAACGATCAGGCTGTAAGAATACACGCGCTTGTAAAGGAACTGCTATCCTATTCGGGACAAACGCTATCACTTAGAAGTGAATTTACCTTCGATGACGCTGCGAAAGAGGTAATCGAGGCTTTGGCACTCGAGTTTCCGACCGTCGAGTTCAAGCGCACATTAGGTTGTGCAAGAAGGCGAATAAACGCTGTAAAGGACCATATCACCATAATCCTCACCGAGTTGCTAAGAAACGCCGCTGAAGCGGCAATCGAACGCCACAACCCCGTCGTCAGGATTACAACATCTTACGAAACAAAATCTCGCAAAGCAAAGCATACGGCAATCTCTGGCACGGTCTTCAGAATCATCATAGAGGATAATGGTCGCGGGATGTCCGAAACTGCTATTGATTCCGCGTTCGAGCTTTTTACCACGACAAAGCAACCCCGATCGAATGTTCCGCGAGGCTTGGGACTGCCTAAATCCCGCAGCCTTGCTGGTCTGATGAACGGCAGTATAGAGATTGCGAGCAGCGAGACAGGGACAAAGGTCGAAGTTCGACTTGAATCTGTCAAACATCGAGAGCCTGAATTGGAGTTTCCGCCATTGGTTTCGTCTGAAAAGGCGGTTCAACCTGATGTAAAAAGCACTGCACCTTCACCTTCCACCAAGATAATGAAGGGCGAAAGCAGCAGACTGCCAATACTTGAAGATCCAATTCGTACTGCTCCCCTGATAGCCATTCTTGACGATGACCCAAGGGTGTTAGATGTGATGGAGGAATATCTCCGCAAGCTTGGTCTGTCGGTTGCCGGATTCACAAATCCCGAAAAGGCAAAGGTGTTCTTGCTTGCCGAAAGAGACACGATTTCCGCATTGATACTCGACCATAATTTGGGCGATATTACTGGCCCAGATTTTCTTGCGGAATTAGAGAGCCGAGGATTCAACCGGCCTGTGTTCTTATGCACAGGTTACGGCGCGGATATAAATGAGGACGACAGGCTCAACAGCGTGATCGGAGTAATAAGCAAACCATTTAAGAGCGAGGATCTGCGCCGCCATTTAGCCATCTTCCTGCCTCAGCAGGAATTCGAGTTTGAAGATGATGGAGATGATGCTTGAACAACAAGCAAACCGTGTGCTTTCTGATATGCAAAAGGCGCCCTGACATTAATGTGGAAGTGTTGCTCGAAGGCAAATTTCGGATTGTAAAATCGTCTGAACAAGGCAAAAGCATAAAAATAGAGGTCGTATTAGGTCATTTCGGCAGCGCATCGGTCATCATCCTATCAACTGAAACGCAGTATAAAGGTACGACTATCAGTCAGTATTTGTCTGCCCACGCAAAGTCATCATCCCCGATTTCTGCTTCAGAATGGGTTATCAATGCAATTGAACAAAGCCCCTGTGTGATAGAGATATCGAGCGTTGCAGAGGATTCAGCATCTCAAGAAGCTCTTGAGGATCTAAAGCACACACTGTGGGATGCATTTGGAGGCATTTGGTACTTTGAAAATGAATGGTTCACTAACGAGTCAGGCGCAGCAGTGTTGTTTAAGGCAATGACCGGTGTTGCTGGCAGGATTGTGGTCGCGACTCTTTACAAGGGCGCGTGGGTGGAGTATTCGCTGTATGGCTCGAATCCAGCATATATGGCGCGGTTTCTTAACGGGCAATTGCCGTCTGATATGGTGGAGAGAGCAGGCAGATGAATCTTGAATTCGGGTTTGTCTCTGCTCTAATCACTTTTTTTGTCTCTTGCGCAGCGGCTGGATTAGTCTGCGCAGTTACCCGCACAGTCGCGCGCAAAATAGGATTTATTGATGTCCCCGCTGGTCGTAAGGCTCATACTGTTCCCACTCCATTGGGCGGCGGTATTGGGATACTTGCAGGTGTTGCAACGGCTTTATGCGTGACAGCTTTCATGCTGCCTTCCGTTTTTGCGCAAACTGAGCTGGGCGTAGTTCAACTTGTTATCGCTGCTATTGGCGGAATCGTCATCTTTGCAGTCGGTCTTGTTGATGACATAAAGGGGCTTGGGCCTTTTGTCAGACTTGCGATAGAGATTGCGATTGCTGTCGTGTTGTATTATGCGGGATTTCGTATCACCGCGTTCGTGTATTTTCCTCTTGCCAACCTTCTTTTCACCGTACTTTGGTTCGTCTTCATAATAAACGCATTCAATCTTTTAGATACAACAGACGGCCTATGCGCTGGTGTAGCAGCGATAATTACGCTAATGCTTCTGTTCGCGCTTAGAGGCAAGCTCGATCCGTTGCTCGCAACCGCGCTTGCAGGTTTTTCTGGTGCGCTTGCAGGATTTCTTATCCACAACTTTCCCCCTGCTCGTATGTTCTTAGGCGATTCTGGTGCACTGCTAATCGGATATGTGCTCGCGCTTTCGACAACCGCCGCGACCTTTTATTCGCCTGAATGGGGAAACGATCCATTGCTCGCTATGGCCACGCCGCTTATGCTGTTTGCTGTACCAATATACGACACGGCCTCGGTGATAGTGATTCGAATTCGCAATTCGGTGAGCATCTTTAAAGGTGACCGCAATCATCTTCCACATCGCCTTGGTGCGCTTGGGCTTCAAAAGCGCGAGGTGATATTCATAATCTACCTTCTAACGGCTGTGACAAGCTCCTCAGCAGTTTTCATCGGCAGACTGTCATTGAGCGAGGCACTATTGCTTTTGCTTCAGACCACAGCGATATTCGTGCTGTTGTTTATAATAGAAACCGCTGGAGGAAAGCAGCGGTGACTGAAAATCTGACAACGCAAAGAAGCGAGATTTTAACACGAATCGGCGTGTTTATCGTCGCGTTATCTGCATGCATGAAGGTGTTGTTACCTTCGCTTGACATCGAAACGGGTTCGCACATGCTTGCGAATCAGGGGATATTCGCAGGGTTATTTTTCTTCTTATTGGGGCTGATACTCGCAAAAAAGGGCATTGCTCCCTCACTGGCGATGGTTTTGTTCTGCGCTTTTGCTCTGTTCGAGATGACGCGTGGCTTCTTCAGCGTCACAGCACCTGCGGTTGAAAGAGGCATGGAAGTATTTGCGGGGATCGCGGTAATGCTTGTCGTGAGTTATTGCGCAAGACAGAGCGAATCGAGCTTGCGGACAGTATTGGGGATATTTGCAGGGATGGCTGTTACTGTGGCAGTGATCGCCGCGGGGCAGGATTTTCTTTCGCTACCTGAGCTAAGGGCAAATGCCGACGCAATTATCGCTGACTTGCCTGAAGGCGATCGGGCTGAGTTTCTTGACCGATTGATGACGCGCGAGGCATTCGGCCCTTTCACAATCTCCAACGCGCTCGCGGCGTTCAGCATGCTTTTCGCCTTTGGATTCTTGGGCTTGGCAATTCGCGCAATACGAAAAAAGAGTGATTGGATTATCCCTTCTGCAGTGTCGTTATTGTGCTTTATAGCTTTGTTTCTATCGCGTTCGAAGGGCGGTTTTCTTGCCGCAGGCTTTGCTTTCGCGGTAGGGTCGTATTTGCTTATGCGTCTTAAAGGAATCTCAACTCGCAAGGCTTTGATAATCCCTTTGGTCGCCTGCTGCATCGGTATAATTGCGATTGTTGTGCTTGTGATGTTTGCACCGCCTCAATACGGCAAAGCGTCGGCAGATGTCAGGTTAGGATACTGGGAAGCATCGGCAAAGCTCTTCACATCCTCCCCTATCGTTGGAACTGGTTCGGGCACTTTTCGTGACATATATTACTCTGTTAAAGATCCAACCGCCGGTGAAACAAAACACGCACATTGCGATTATCTTGAGATCGCTGTTGAAAGCGGAGTAATAGGCCTTGCTTTGTTTATGGCAGCCTTGTTTGCGTTGCTATGGAAGAATAGAAAGCCTGACGCTGTAATGCAAATCGGTGCAACCGATAAAGGTAGGTTTTCGTTCTTGTTTGCTCCAGCGGTAGTCTGGTTCGGTATTGGTCTTTCGATAGTGATTTGCGGAGCTTGTGACTTTGAGAATCTGATAGTCCACGCGAGAGATGGCAGCCCACTTTGGGTGATGCTGTTGCTGGCAACACTGTTCGCTGGACCTATTGCAGCCTATGCAGTAAGCAGACACATTAACCTTTCTGCCGAATCCCAAATGTACATAAGCGCAGGTCTAACGGCTGGCGCTTCTGGTTTCTGTGCTCACTGCCTGATTGACTTCAACTTATACAACGAAGGCGCGGCATTGGCATTTTTCGCTGTATGTGGTCTTCTCGCCACAACCGAGTCAACCGCAAGAAAAGCGTGGATTGTAATACCTCTTGTGTTCGCGTTAATTTTCTCGTTTGTCTCATCAGAATTATCTAAGGGACGAGACACACGCTCAAGGCTCGACGGTATAATTTCGCGTATTGACAATGAAGATACGAAACTTGATGAATCAACACTTAAAAGTCTTGTCGGCGACCTTGCTGTTACTCCGCCGGCATTGTTGGACAGCGCAGAGAGTTACGCAACACGCGGTGAGTTGTGCGAGCGTTTAGGCGCAAAATACGCGCCATTTTTCGACCTTGCCGTTGGCCATTACAGGACAGCGGTCGAGCTTAATCCTCACAACTTTTCTTATCATAGGCTTCTTGGCCTTGCACTTTTGAAAACTGGCGAGGTCGAAAACGGTCTAAAAGCCCTTAACGAGGCACATCTGCGATACCCGTCAAACGCTAAATTTCTTGTTGAGTACATAAATGCCCTGCTTGATGCGGGGAAATTCGACGAAAGTCGGGCGATGCGCAAGAAACTCGATACACTTCTCGCTCTGAATCTGCCTAACAGGGCAAAGCCAGAAATAGGCGTAATACAGAAGCTCGAAGAGCGTATGAAATAGTATGGTGCTTCGCAGAAAGAAATTGCTTGACTGAAACCGTTTTGCAGCATAAAATTGGGAGCATCTATGGCGTGGAATCCATTTAAAAAGGGCAAGAAAGGTGCCGGTTCAAATGAAGCGGCAGGTGCTTTCGAGCCAACTCGTGTCGAAAAACAGCAGGCCGAAGACGACAGCTTTGTGTCACCATCGCGTAGCGTCTATACACCGCCTGAGCCTGGGTCGAAGCGTCGTCTAAATTCCTCGCCGATACGCCTTTCACGAAGGATTGGCGATATCTTTTACTCGACCGGCAAGGTGACAGAAAACGACCTTGAAGAGGCTTATTCGCTCAGCCAATCCGAAGGCATGCTTCTTGGTCGCGCCCTGATCTCAATGGGAAAGCTAAAGGAAAGCGAAGTACTGCACTGTCTCGAACAGCAAAAGCTTGTGACTTCGGTTGATATCGGTAGGCTGAAAATATCAGAAGAAGTGCTTAGGCGAGTACCAGACAGCATAGTTCACCAGCACCAGTTTGTGCCGTTCGATATTATCGGCGAGACGCTGTGTATATGCAACAAGTCTGTTTTGTCGTTCGAAGCAGCAAAAGCCGTCAGAGACCGAACCCGTCTTCGCGTTAGGACATTCGACAGTCTGACAGGCTGGGAATCCCTTAGAGACTGCATTGATGTGTATTATCCGTCGTCAAGCTAATAACCTTTGGAGGTTAAGATGAAGAAATTCTCAGAAATCATCGCTTCGATTTTGACGACCCCATCGCCGATTGTAGCGACACCGGTTGGCAATTTCGATCAAGCAATGATGTTCGCAAAGCGGGTCGAACATGACGATCACGGCCATAGCGATTCGCATCGCCGCAAAATCGGAGATCGGGCAGCCCAGAGATTCGGCAGTGCAACTGGCGGCAGATCTAAAAAAGACACTCCCATGATCATCGGCATCGTTGTCGGCGTGGTTATCGTCATCGGACTAATTGCACTTTTCTTGCGGCCGAAGCAGGATATTCCTGAACCCATTCAAACCCATCAGGGATTTAAGGCAATCCGCGCTTATGCATGGGACCTGTTTATGTACCGTCAGAAGGTTTCAAATGACGATACATTCCCCGCTGCGACAGAGAACGCGCAACCTGTTGACGCTTTCTTCGTAAGCTTTTCTCAGAACAGAGGTAATCCCAGGCAGGGCTTCTACTTCTATTACAGCGTTTCGGCCGATAGGAAGTCGTTCAGTCTCGCTTGCGAGCCAGCAAAAGATGGCTCTCATGAATACTGCTATTGTGCGGTTTGTACAAATGGCGGAGACACAGAGTTTTTCGAAGCGTCTTGGAAGAAAAAGGGAGACATGGAGTACCCGGTTAACGCGCAAAAACCGCAGGTAACCAGTTTCTGGTCGCCGAAAGACCCTGCAAGCGTACCTGCTGATTAGCACGGTTGATTGCCCGGCTGATGCCGGAGATTATATTGAGCACCCGCCGAAGCCCGATGCCTGAACACCGGGCTTCGGCTTTTGTTAAACTTCATTTAGAAAGGACTTATCCTTGAAGATCGCAGTAATTGGCACAGGTTATGTTGGACTTGTAACAGGAGCATGTTTTGCCGACTCTGGAAACGATGTTATTTGCGTTGACAACAACATTGAGAAGCTTGGCAAGCTGAACAAGGGAGAGATACCATTCTACGAACCGGGGCTGAGCGAGCTTGTCATTCGCAACAAGCGAGAGGAGAGGCTCAGCTTTACAGATGACCTTGATTCGGCAGTAAAGGCATCAGAAATTGTGATGATTGCTGTCGGAACACCTCCCGGCCCTGATGGCGCGGCAGACCTGTCAGCCGTGTTTGCCGTCGCGGATGGAATTGCATACGCAATGAATGGCTATAAGATCATCGTAACTAAATCAACCGTGCCGGTCGGCACAAGCGATAAAGTTGCCCAAAGACTTAGGTCGAATACAAAGCATGAGTTCGATGTTGTTAATAATCCCGAATTTTTGAAAGAAGGGGCGGCGCTCGACGATTTTAAAAAGCCTGACAGAGTGGTGATTGGTGTTTCCTCCGAGCGCGCTGAAAGAGCAATGGAAGAGCTGTATGCGCCCTTTTTACGAACCGGCGCGCCACTTATCGCTATGGATGTTCGAAGCTCTGAAATGACAAAATATGTGTCGAACTCTATGTTGGCAACTCGAATATCTTTCATGAACGAGATGGCGAACCTCTGCGAACTTATTGGCGCAGATATTCAGAAAGTTCGCACCGCAGTTGGAGCGGATAAACGGATAGGACCAGGTTTCCTATTCCCAGGTCTTGGTTTTGGAGGCTCGTGCTTTCCCAAGGACCTTGAAGCGCTGTATCACACCGCAAAGGAAGTTGGATATGATGCAAAGATAATCGAATCAGTTTTAGCGGTGAACAAGAAGCAGCCTTATGTGATGGTCCCAAGGATATTGAGGCATTTTGGCGGTTCGATAGAGGGCAAGACTATCGCAATATGGGGTCTCGCGTTCAAGCCTCAGACAGACGATATGCGCGAGGCTCCGTCAGTAAAGATAATTGGAAAACTGCTTGAACTCGGCGCACGGGTCAAGGCGTATGACCCCGAGGCGATGCCAAATGCGTCGCAAATCTTCCATGACACTATCGAGCTTGTCTTCCGCAACTATGATGCGTTGATAGATGCGGATTGCCTTTTGATTGTAACGGAATGGAATGCGTTTCGTAATCCTGACTTTGGCCGCATGGCCAAGCTGATGCGCTCACCGGTCATCTTCGATGGCCGTTCAATTCTTCAACCTGAAGTTGTGCGACAGCACGGTTTCAAGTACTATTCGATCGGTCAACCCGACGGAAAGTGAAAGACATGGCAAAAAAGTTCAGAAACATTCTGATAATCGGTGCGACCGGATTAGTCGGTCAAGCCGTGAAGTTTGAGTTAGACAACCGCAACTATAAGTATATGGAACCATCGAGCGAGGAGTTCGATATAACTGACCAAGAGCAGATGCTTGAGTTCTTTCGGCACAGTTGGCCAGATCTTGTTATCAACTGCGCAGGCTCGACGGATGTTGATGAAAACGACAGCGATTCCGATTTCTGGCCCGAGTTGATAAACAAGTACGGTCCAATTGTGCTATGCGGACTTTGCACAGACATGGGCGTACCGCTTGTGCACTTCTCTTCGAGCTATGTTTTCGACGGAACAGCATCAGAGCCTTATTCTGAAACATCGCCTGCCCGCCCAATAAACCGCTATGGATATTATAAGTTTGAGGCAGAGAAGATAATGTCGCGCGAATGCCCAAATTCACTTATCGTCCGTTCGTCATGGGTCTTTGGGCCAGGCCGCACAAACTTTGTATCACTTGTCGCCCGCAAAGCGCAGGAAAAAGAGCCTATTGATGCGCCAAAGGAGCTTGTTTCAAGCCCCACTTACTCATTTGACCTTGCAAGTGCGACGATTGATCTGATTGAGGCCGATGCGAAGGGTTTGGTTAATGTCGTAAATGAAGGAAGGGTGTCGCGTTACGAGCTTGCCAAATTGGTGCTTGAGCTTGTGAAGCTTAAAGGAACCGTCAACCCGACCCCCGCCGAATTCGCATATCGCACAAAACGCCCTGCCTTTACCGTGTTGAACACAAAGAAGCTCAACGAGATATATGGAATCAAGATGAGGCCATGGCGCGAAGCGCTTGAGGAATACATTCACGACTACCTTCACAGCGACATTTTGCTTCCAGACGATATATTGGGTGCGAGCGAGATATAAAACCGACAGGAAACGCGCCCAATTTCTGCGCGTCAAAGGTGAAGACACAAGCCCGTGCGACGCTTTTCCACGGGCTTTTTGGTTTGGCGTTATGACGAATTCTGTGTATTTGAGATTTTCGTACAAAAGCGATGTCAATAGTACAGCCGGCAAATGAACGACCCAGAAGTAGCAGAACTTGTTATTGCATCTCGAAATGGCGACAGACGGGCGTTCGACCGTTTGGTGGAGAAGTATTCGCGTTATGCGTTCTACAACGCACTTTCAATAGTGCGCGATTACGAGGCGGCGGAAGACATTGTCCAAGACTCGTTTATACAAGTCTTTCGCATGCTTAACGGACTGCGCGAGCCATCAAAATTTGAAAGCTGGCTGACTTCGATAGTGCGAAATCGCTCTTTAAGCAGCTTAAGGCGCAATAAGCGCCGACCTGACAGCGCATTGGGTGTCGAGATTCAGGCAGTTGCCGATCCTTCTATCGAAGATCCTGTTGAGGAAGAACGGCTTCGGCACGAACGGGCATTTCTTCTATCGAGAATGGAAACGCTGCCTGAGATTCAAAGACGCTTGTTGCTGTTGAAGTATGTCGAGCGTATGTCTGTCGAAGACATAGCACTAAGAGAGAACCTGACAGAGGCAGCGGTGCGAAACCACCTTTACCGCGCCCGAAACATAATGCGGCGGATGTTGCAAGATGAAAGAAAACGAACATAACCCTCATTATCAAGACGAGCTGATCCGGCATCCTTTGCGGGAAGACTCCGATTCATCCGTTGAAAACACCGGATTGGAACGCGAGTTGACCGATGCGGATATTGAAGATCCGTTTCTTGAAGATGCCTTGATTTCACTTTCCCCTTCCCCTATATTGTCAGAAAGGATCAGCATCGCAATTGATGAGCCAACCGAAACTCGTTTCAAATGGTGGCGTTATGCCGCGGTTGCGGCGATATTTGTTGTTGGTCTGGCATTGGGCTTGTTGCTGCCGCTCAACGGTATAGACGACCAGCGTGAGGCCGAAGCATCCACATTGCAGAACGAGCTTTCAGCATTCAATCAAGGCGCGCGATTCATCGCTGACGAAGCACGCCTGTTACCTGAAAACGACCCTAATCTATCAGCAACACTGTTTCTCAATCAGCTTCAGATGTCAGCGCTGTCTGAGACAGGGCGCAACATACTCTCGATCATTCAAAAATCCAAATCTGGTGACGCATTTAAACAAGAGCAGCAGATTCAACTTCAAGGTTTCTTCACTCGTGCTGTGAGCCTTATTGACCAGATGAAGACAACCGCCGAAAGCGGCAATTTAACGCGCGACGATCTTGAACTGATACGGGTAGCGGCAAACAGGATCGTCGTCCCACGCGAACTTTCCACCTATCAAGCTCGCACAATCACCAATGTGCGCATGGTGCGCGTTACAGATCCTTCGCTTCAGCCTTACATTGACGCAAAGAAGTACATATTCATCGGAGATTATGATCGTGCGATACCGATTTTAGAGTCGAATAAGACCAATGCACCACAACCGTTGCGCCAACTTGTGTCATATTGGCTCGCACGCAGTTACATCGCCTCGGATAATCCCGATAAGGCTACTGTCGAAATATCAACGCTACCATCCAACTTTCAAGTCTTCTTCCCTTCAAACCTGAGGGCTACTGCAACGGCGACATCTGGTCATTTCAGCATTCAGTTCTCTGTCGGAATGCCGAGGCAGTTTCGTACAATGCATGTGCTTCGCCGTGGAGAGGGTGGCACACTGATGTTACTTGTGCATGACGACGGCAGCGTAACAGTGCAAGAGGGTGGTATCTTGATCGAAACATATCCTTCTCTATCGGCACTAAAAAGCGCAAGAACCGAGCTGTACGACAGCATCTTCCCTAAACTCGAGCAGGAACAACCTGCCGAGTAAGCCTTTTTCGTTGACAACTCCCTTTTAAGGCTCATAATTCAGCATCATGACTTGCGATGCTGCCCATCGCAGCGTCGTGTATTTATCTGTTGCCGCAAATGGCATACAATTTGCGGCTAATGATGTATTCCATTAGCAAGTTGACAAGGAGCAAACCAGCATGCGTGATGATGACATTTTGAAAGACGCGGATCTTGAAGACGACAACGAGCAAGAAAGCCAAGATATATCCAACATAGACCTTGCAGCCCGACTGCTGCCCGAGCGCGTTTTTGTGGTGCCGTTCAGCCAGCGCCCCTTCTTTCCGGGTATGGTCTTTCCTTTCTCTTCAAACGACCCCCTCACCTTGCGCACATTGCTTTCTGCACTCCGTACCAACGGCAGATATGTTGGCTTCGTCTTGATGAAGAATAACTCCCGCGATGAGGACATGCCAATATCTTTGAACGATGTGCACAGTGTCGGCATCATCTGCAGGATTCTTAAAAGCGATAATAACGACAACTCGATTCAGACGATGATGCAGTGTGTTGAGAGGATGAGGCTCGTTGACTTCTTCCGCGAAGGCCCTGTATATGCGGCTACTGTTGTATATCCGAAGTCAACTGAGGAGATGCAGACGCCTGAAGTGCGCGCCCATACACTGGCGATAATTCAGGCTCTTAAGGATGTGATGCGGCTTAATCCTCTGTTTCAGGAAGAGCTTCGCAACCTTATGTCGTCCACCTCAATTAATGATCCGAATAGGCTCGCTGACTTCGCCGCCTTTCTTACGGGATCAGAACCCGAAGAACTGCAGAAGATACTTGAGGAATTCGACCTGCTTGAGCGGCTTCGCAAGGTACTTTCTCTGCTAAAGAAGGAGATTCAGATAAACGAACTTAAGGAGAAGATTAACCGCTCAATACAGGAAAAGATGACCAAACAGCAGCGCGAATACTTTCTACGCGAGCAGTTAAAGGCCATCAAGCAGGAACTTGGGCTTGAGAAAGATGAAAAATCAGCGCAGATAGAACGCTATCGTGCGCGTTTGGCAGAGATCAAGATGCCGGATGATGTTCGACAGGTTGTAGAAGGTGAGCTTCAGAAATTCGAATTGCTCGAAACGCACTCAGCCGAGTTCGGTGTGGTGCGAAATTATCTCGACTGGCTTCTTGTGCTGCCGTGGGGAATGGAGACAACAGACACACTCGATCCTGTAAAAGCGAAGGAGATACTTGATAAAGACCATTATGGAATCGAGGATGTCAAGAAGCGCATATTAGAATTCATCTCGGTCGCCAAACTGCGCGGTTCACTTAGCGGTTCGATATTGTGCCTTGTCGGCCCTCCGGGCGTGGGAAAGACATCAATAGGCAAGGCAGTAGCAGAGGCACTTGGTCGCAAGTTCTTCCGCTTTTCGCTTGGCGGCATGCGTGACGAAGCTGAAATCAAAGGCCATCGTCGCACCTATGTCGGCGCAATGCCGGGCAAGATAATTCAGTCACTCAAGGTGGTTGGCTCTCAGAACCCCGTGATAATGCTCGACGAGATTGATAAGATCGGCGCATCGTTTCAGGGAGATCCGGCTTCAGCGCTCCTTGAGGTGTTGGACCCCGAGCAGAATTTCGCGTTTCGCGATCATTACCTTGATGTGCCGTTTGACCTTACAAAGGTGTTATTCATCGCGACTGCAAATGTACCCGACACCATCCCTGCCCCACTGCTCGACCGTATGGAGCAATTCCGTCTTTCGGGTTATATAACAGAAGAAAAGGTTCAGATCGCTAAGCGTCATATCATTCCAAAACAGCTCGACAAGCATAGCATTCCCCGTAAATCTGTTAAGTTCACTGAAGCCGCAATACGGCACATAATCTCGGGTTACGCCCGCGAGGCCGGTGTAAGATGGCTTGAAAAGAGCATAAACTCGGTATTGCGCAAACTCGCTGTTAAGTACGCCACAGATGGCATCTCCGATGTGAACATATCTGTGAACAATGTTGAGGAATTTCTTGGCAAGCCACGCTTTCCAATCGAAAGCGTTTGGAAAAAGCTTGAACCCGGTGTGGTTACTGGCCTTGCTTGGACATCGCTTGGAGGCGCAACCCTTTATGTCGAGTCAACCGCGATGCCATCATCAAGCGGTGGATATAAGATGACGGGGCAACTTGGTAATGTAATGGCTGAGTCTTACGCGATTGCACACTCTTTCGTCAAAGGTTCAGCGGCAAAATACGGTGGTTCAGCGGCGTTTTTTGAAAAGCACTTCCTGCACCTTCATGTTCCAGCGGGTGCCACACCCAAAGACGGCCCCTCAGCGGGAATAACTATGGCATCGAGCCTTGTCTCACTTATGCTTGGTAAACCTGTTCGCAAGCATCTGGCAATGACCGGTGAATTGACACTTACCGGTCGCGTGTTGCCAGTCGGAGGCATAAAGGAAAAGGTTATCGCCGCGCAGAAAAACCGAGTGAAGACCATAATTCTTCCGCGTGAGAACATGAAAGACATGGAAGAGATACCTGACAACATACGCGAAGGATTGCATTTCGTATTTGTTGAGCATTTCGATGAGGTGTTTGAGCAGTTATTCGAGGCACCATCAGAACGAAAGGCAAGCAATGAGTCCTGAGTCGAAGAAAAAGGTGATCATAGCCTATACAGGCGGAGCCACGACCTCGCTGTGCATAAACTACCTGTCGCACGACAAGAACATGACCGTTATAGCCTATCTTGCCAACCTTGGCGGACGGCGCAACGCCCATGCAATTGTGGCGGACGCATATAAGCTTGGGGCATCGCAGGTTCACATCACCGACCTTCGCTCGTACTTTCTAAAAGAGGTTTGCTTTAAGGCCGTAAGGGCAAACGCCGAGTTCGCAAATGGCTTCTATCTGGCGCGTGCAATGAGCAGCATTCCGATTATAAAGGGGCTGGTCAACATCGCTGTCGAAAACAATGTGATGATGGCTGCCCACGGCTGCGCTGTTGCAAGCAACGAACAGGTTCGATTTGAAAACCTTCTTGCAAGCCTTGCTCCGACGGTGAAATTCTTCTCTCCCCCTCGCGAATGGCATTGGAAGACCCGCGACAGCATTGTCGAAATCTTGCGCGAACGCCTCGGTTCAAACGCACCTGGTCTGTCTTACATGACACAATACGCCTACGACGAGAACATCTGGGGCACGACATATTCGTTTGGGCCGTTAAAAGACTCTTGGCAATCACCGCCTGAGGACATGTTTAAGACGACAATGGAGCCAAAGAAGGCTCCGAACAAGGGCGAAGAGATTGAAATTGGCTTTGTAAGTGGTATCCCAGTTTCTCTCAACGGCAAGGATATGGATGCTCTTGAACTTGTCGAAGAACTCACCGTTATAACCGCCGAGCATGGCATAGGCCGAGCAGATCTTGTCTCAGATGGTCTGACTGGCGTGAAGCTGCGCGAGGTATGCGAATATCCTGCCGCGAAAGCACTGTACACTGCGCATCGCGCCTTAGAGCTTATTTGTCTGCCGCAGAAGGTGCTTCAACATTCAGAGGTCATGTCAATTCGATATGGCGAACTTATAATGCAGGGGGATTGGTACACAACGCTCAGAGAGGCGATTGACAGCTACTTCGATGTGACGCAAAAGAGGGTCTCGGGCACAATTAGGCTTATGCTTCGCAAGGGGATTTGCACCGCTGTTGGGCGCAAGTCTGCTCAGACGATGATTGCCGCTCCAACCGAAGACTACCCGACTGCACTCGACCCTAAAGACCTTGATGGTTTTACTCGTGTGGTCGCGTTGTCGAACCGCATTGAGGCTTTGAGAAACCGCGAAGTTGGTGAAGACGAAGCGTAATACACAGCCAAAGGCGTAAACAGCTTAGTGGGTGAGAACCCGCTGTTTCTTATATTTGTTGACTATCGTCCACACCTTGCCATCCGGCTTAACTGCCCGATAGCGCTTCACCAGTTCAATAACCAGAGCCTCATTTTGGGGATATTGAAAGAATTTGGGGATAGCGCTCGCCTGCTTGGGCAGAAGATACCTGTCGCAAACACAGCTATTAGGTTCGACACCCTTAGGCAGAAGGTATATCGAGTCAATGCCGGTATTCGGAGCGTCTTCAAGCTGAACTACAGCCCCTTCAACAATGTGAATATCAGATTGCGAAGCAGGATTGTATTGCACTATGTGCTCGATATCGGTGAATGAAACTGATGAGCCGTCAGGCAGGCTGACAGCATCTCTGCCGATTATAAGTGGATATCTGCGTGTGCGATTGTAAAGGAACAGCGCACCGACTACCACGGCAACCAACACGATTGCGCCAATGACACCAATAATTGAGACAACCGTATCGCGCGCCGCTATCAGCTTTTCTACGCGTTCTGGGTCATTGAACACATGCTCTATTTCCGCGTCGGTTGACCAGTAGGAATTGAGCAGCATGCCGAGCCAGATAATTCCGACAGACAAAACGAGAATCGCAACGCGAAAGAAGAACTGCAAAGGTGATCGCCGTGCTATAATTTGTTCAGGATTGCTTGCCATGCGGGAATTTTAGCAATTTGCTTTTAATATTCGCTTTTTTAGGGTGTTTACTGGGAAACAATCATCCCTAATCCCTTTACCTGCTTCTTCATCATCCCGCAATAGCACTAATAAATGAGCTGGAATCGGCTTTATACCTTGCTTTGAATGCATAATGCTCCATTTATGGCACGCCTTTTTAGTTGACCGTCTCGATTGTATCGAGATAATATAGTATGGTGTAATATGCTTTGCCGTTATCACAATATTTCGGCGGGGTGTATTATACCCTCAGCACGAAAGAGAGACCGGATGTACTATCTTACAGTAGAGCATGACTTTGCATCGGCTCACCGCCTTCAGATTGCGGGTCATAAATGCGAGTCGCTGCATGGCCATAACTGGCGAATATTGGTCACAGTGAAGGGTGCAACCCTCGACTCGCGGGGGATGCTTATTGACTTCTCAGACCTTAAAGCGATTGTGCGTGATCAGGTTGACCAGTTTGACCATTGTTATCTAAACGATAAACCACCTTTCGATAAGGTAAATCCGACCACAGAGAACCTGTGCAAGTTTTTCTCAGACAGTATTTCGGCAAAATTGCCTTCTGGCCTTCTGATACACAGCATCGTGATATACGAGTCCGAAGGCAAAAGCGGAGCTTACTTTTCCGATTGACGCGGAGGGTGAAATGAAATGCCATAAATGTTCACAAAACCGCGCAACTGTTCACATCGTTGACCTTAAGCCCGATGAACCTCGCGATTATCATTTCTGCGAATCATGCGCGAGCAAGCTTGGGCTTATAACGCCGTTCGATGAATCGAGCATTGAGGAAATACTTAAGCGGTTTGGCGACAATCCTGTGCAACCGAAGTCAAAGGGTGAGTCTGAAGATGCGCCATCTGCAGACGCACCAGAAAAAAGATGCCCGGAATGCGGTTTCGGTATGAGCGATCTTGAAGATTCAGACAGCTTCGGGTGCGAGAATGACTTCGAGCTGTTCAGAGATGAAATACGAACAGCGCTTGACGCGTGGCAAAAGGCCCATGTGCATTGCGGAAAAACAAGATCGCGCAACACGGCGAGCGGCAGACTTCAGCGCAAACTCTCTGCGCTTGAAAATCAGCTTGCCGACGCGGTAAAGGCAGAGAACTATGAACTCGCGGCAAAGCTGCGGGACAGGATACGAGATCTGAAGTGAAAGACAAACTTTCTGCACTTATAAGCAAAGAACAGGCTTGTTACCCAAGCCGACTTGATGACATCGTTGTGTGGACGCGCGCAAGGTTAACGCGCAATTTGAGCGGTATGGCCTTCCCCGCCAAAGCTTCGCCTGAGCTACTTGAGAGCATCGAAGCACTACTGAAAGCCGTCATAGAAAAGGCGTATGAAGGCGAATACGAGCATTACATCAATTTCGCTACCGCCCCTATGCTTCTTGCAAAGGCAATGGTCGAAAGGAAGATAGTCGGAGAGGAATACTTCGAGCGCACTAACCCGCGCGGAATAGCTCTTTCTCAAGACCTGTCGAGCGTTATGATGATAAATGGCATTGATCATCTGCAGATACACCACAAAGTGGCGGGGTTTGATCCCGAAAAGGTCTGGCAAATTGTTGACGAGAAGGACGACAAGATCAGCGAGCATCTTGAATATGCCTTCGATGGCGAGTTCGGATACCTTAGCAGCTCCCCCGGTATGCTCGGAACGGGTTTTGTAATTGATATGCTTATCCATCTGCCCGCGCTTGTCATTGTAGAACACATAAAGAAAGCTGAATCAGCAATGGCAAAGCTTGGTGTCGCGCCGCGGTCGCAGTATTATGAGAATAGTAGTTCAAGAAATGGTCATATGTTTGTGTATAGAACCCTTCAGACAATCGGAGTTAGTGAATCCGAAATTATCGCTAAGGTCGCAAGAACTGTTCCGATACTTCTTGCCTATGAACAGAAGGCAAGGCAAGCACTTAAGTCACTTAAACGGGTTTCGGCTTTCGAAGACCTGCTATCGAGGTCTTTGGGACTGCTGACACACGCAAAGCAGTTGAAAAAGCGAGAGGCCCTTGACAACCTGTCATATCTGCGACTTGGAGCTGCCTTGGATATGCTACCGCATGGATTGGGGAATATCCTTTTCGAGACCATGTATGACCTTCAACCAGCGCATATTCAGCTTCGAAAAGGTCGCGACATGGATAAAGAAGAGATAGCGATGGAACGCGCCAAGCTTGTACGCGAGCGCGTACAGGCCGCACTTTCAGAAAGCAAGTAAAGGGAAAACCAATGTACGAATACTTTACCGACAGAGCAAAACGAGTGATTCGGTTCGCCCACACAGAGGCCGAGCGCTTCAACAGCGAATTCACAGGCACTGAACATATTCTTCTTGGCCTGTTGAACGAGACCGGCTTCCCCGCCGATATGCTGAAACAATACGAAATTGATGCTGACAAGGTTCGCCGCGAGGTTGAGAAGCTGATCGCGCCAAGCACAAAGGTCAGCCAGCATAAGCCCGAGCTTACGCCTGTGGCAAAGCGCGCACTTCAATATGCGAAGGAAGAGGCAAGAACGCTTGGGCAGGAATTTGTCGGCACAGAGCATATCTTTTTGGGGTTATTGCGCGAAAAAGACGGCATAGCGGCGCAGGTTCTTACAACGCTTAATGTCAACATCGAAGAGCTTAGGCGAGAGATAATCCAATCGCTCGGTGCATCGGGCGAACCGTCTGGCGCGGGTCCAGAGTACTCTCCCGACGAGCCTAAGGAGTCAAATTCGCGCACACCAGCGCTTGACTCCTTTGGCAGAGACCTTACCCAGTTGGCAAAAGAGGGCAAGCTCGACCCGGTGATCGGGCGCGAGAAGGAGATCGCCCGCGTGCTTCAAGTGCTTTGCCGTCGCACAAAGAACAATCCAGTGTTGCTTGGAGAAGCAGGCGTTGGAAAAACGGCGATTGTTGAGGGATTTGCGCAGAACATCGTTTCTAACAAAGTTCCCGACCTGCTGCGCAATAAACGAATCGTTGTTCTCGACCTTGCTCTTATGGTAGCTGGCACGAAATACCGCGGTCAGTTTGAAGAGCGAATAAAGGCCGTGATGAAGGAAGTCCGCAGGGCAACAAATGTGATTCTGTTTATAGACGAGCTTCATACCCTTGTCGGAGCGGGTGGTGCAGAAGGCTCTATTGATGCGGCCAATGTGTTAAAACCTTCACTTTCGCGCGGTGAAATTCAGTGCATCGGTGCGACAACACTCGATGAATATCGAAAGCATATCGAAAAAGACGCCGCTTTGGAACGCAGATTTCAGCCCATAATTATCAACCCGCCCACCCGCGAGGAGACGATTGATATTCTGGAGGGTCTTCGCGATAGGTACGAGGCGCACCACCGCGTGACTATATCAAGTGGCGCGATTTGCGCTGCGGTTATGCTTTCTGACCGCTATATATCGGGGCGTGAGCTGCCTGACAAGGCAATTGATGTTATAGACGAGGCAGGTTCAATGGTGAGGCTTAGTTCGCTCTCCACCCCACCTGATCTTCGCGAGCTTGAACTTAAGATCGAAGCGCTCGACCGCGAAAAAAAGGAATCTGTGACACGACAAGACTACGAGAAGGCGGCAAAATGCCGTGACGGAATCGAGAAACTGCGCGCACAGATTGAGGAGGAGCGGCGCAAGGCGCGAGAGGCTGGCATGGAGAGGGTCGGCACCGTTGACGAGGAATCGGTTGCACGCGTTGTCTCTATGATGACCGGCATTCCCCTCGCCCGCCTTGAAAGCGAAGAGAGCCGCAGGCTTCTTGAGATGGAAAAAGAGCTTGCAAAGCGCGTTGTCGCGCAGACGGAAGCTATTTCAACTATATCACGCTCTGTACGCCGTTCGCGCACAGGCATAAAAGACCCGCGCAGACCGGTGGGCTCGTTCCTGTTTCTCGGCCCGACAGGTGTCGGCAAAACACTGCTTGCCCGCGCTCTTGCCGAGTTTCTATTCGGAGAATCAAGCGCATTGATTCAGATAGACATGTCAGAGTTTATGGAAAAATACGCTGTGTCGAGGCTTGTCGGCGCGCCACCGGGATATGTGGGTTACGAAGAGGGCGGCCAGTTGACCGAGAAGGTACGGCGTCGCCCCTATTGCGTGGTGCTGCTTGACGAGATTGAGAAAGCCCATCCGGATGTCTTCAACATACTGCTTCAGATATTCGAGGAAGGCCGCCTTACAGATGCTTTCGGTCGGCATGTGGACTTTCGCAACGCAATAGTGATCATGACATCGAACATCGGTGCAGATCAGATAAAAGGGCAAGGTTCTGTGGGCTTTAAGCTCCCGGGCGCGGGTATGCCGTTTGAAGAGATGAAGCTCATATTGATGGAGGAAGTGCGGCGCGAGTTCCGACCCGAGTTCCTCAACCGACTTGACGACACAATATTCTTCAAACCACTTTCGCGCGAGCATCTTGACGACATAGTACACATTGAGCTTGCGCAGATGAAGACCCGGCTGCTGGATAAGGGCATCGAGCTTGTGCTCACCGATTCGGCGCGCGAATTCCTCATTGAAAAGGGCTACAATCCCGAATACGGTGCACGACCACTGCGCCGTGCCATTTCGCGCTATATCGAAGACCCGCTTGCTGAGTATCTGCTTTCCGCGGGATGGGGCATGAATCCCACCATCATAATCGAGCCTGCTGGCGATGAGTTGCAGTTCCGCAAGGCCGAAAAGAAGCAAGAAAGCATAGATAAGGAAGGTTCGCCAGAATCTCCTAAGGTAGAATCACCCAAGGGTTAGCAATTGAAATCAGAGGCATTTGCACACTTAACTGATAACTTGGCGGGTGTCGGGCGATGCAGCCTGATGATTCGGCGAACAATTTATTGGCTGTTCCACGGTCTGCCAAGCCGTCGCGTGATGTTGCCTCAGTTTTATTCGATCGGCGTGGCGACAATACCTGTTGTAGTTCTTACAGGTGCGTTCACTGGCATGGTGCTTGCTGTTCAGACATACTACCAGTTCAGCAAGTTAGGATTAGAGACGATGATTGGCCCTGTTGTTTTCATGGCTGTCGTGCAGCAACTCGGCCCAGTTCTGACGGCGTTCATGTTAGCCGGTCGCGTCGGCGCGGCGATAACAGCAGAGCTTGGAACAATGGCAGTTACCGAGCAGATAGATGCGATCAAGACTCTTGGCCTCGATCCCATCAAGTACCTTGTGTTGCCCCGTTTTCTCGCTTCGTTGCTGCTGACACCGATCTTGACGCTTTATTCTGATATTGTGGGCATATTCGGTGGCTGGATGGTCGCAGTTTTCGCATACGGCGTCAACAGCCATTATTACTGGCAGAAGACCCTTGTGTATGTGACAACATTCGACATCATAGCAGGATTGGCAAAAGCACTGTTCTTTGGTGGAGCAGTCGCCATAATCGCCTGTTACAAAGGCTTTTACACAAAGGGCGGAGCTGAAGGCGTTGGTAAATCAACCACTTCAAGCACTGTAACCAGCTTTGTCGCAATTCTTGTGCTTAACCTGTTCCTTACGATCGTCCTTAACATAATTTACACTCTGTTTTTCTTAAAAACATGACCGATATAATGATAGAGCTTCGCGATGTTCACAAGGCATTCCGCCACCAGACGGTGTTGCGGGGCGCAAACCTATCAATCAAGCGAGGTGAATCGGTTGTCATTATTGGCGGGTCGGGAACTGGCAAAAGCGTTGCATTAAAGCACATTTGCGGGTTGATGTGGCCAGATTCGGGTCGCGTTTTTTTTGATGGGAGAGATATCACCTATACCCCTGAATTGCAGATGCCGCAATATCGGGTCAGAATTGGCATGTTGTTTCAAAGTGCAGCGCTGTTCGATTCGCTGCCGGTTTGGGAAAATGTCGTCTTTGGCGCGCTTGAACACAGGATGATAACAAAGGCAGAGGCACTTGATAAGGCTCGCGAGAAGCTCGAAATGGTGGGACTTGAAGGCGCGGAGTTCAAGCTGCCTTCAGAGCTTTCCGGCGGCATGAGAAAGCGCGTGGGTCTTGCCCGCGCAATCGCGATGAATCCCGAAGTAATTTTGTACGATGAACCGACTACCGGGCTTGACCCGATAATGTCGGATGTCATAAATCGCTTGATAAAGCGGACTAACTCGGAACTCGGTGTAACCAGCGTAACAGTAACGCACGACATGAAGAGCGCCGCCATGATCGCCGACCGCATAGTGATGCTGTATGAGGGCAAGTTTATGGCGCAAGGCACACCAACAGAGATAATGAACAGCGATGACCCGATCGTGCGTCAGTTTGTGCGTGGAGAAGCCGAGGGTCCGATAACCGACCAGCGTAAACACAAGTCGGGGGTCTAACGAGATGGACGAGAGGAAACTTGAGTTTCGCACCGGCCTTGCGGTGGTAATCGGCCTGATAATTCTGGCTGGCCTCGTGCTATTTTCGGGCGGCCTTCGATTTCTGCGCGATTACTACACATTGAAAGTACACTTTGAAAGTGCCGCGGGCGTCAAACCAGGCGCACCGGTCCGCATGTCGGGCGTTGAAATTGGCAAGGTAGAGAGCATCGCCTTTCGAATAGGCCCCGACCGCCGTACATACATCGAAATGGTGTTGCAGATCGAAAAAGGCTATCCGGTCAGCACAGATGCTGATATTGCGATTACCGCCGACAGTCTTCTAAGCGAGCGGATTCTTGAGATCACGCCGGGAACTACACAGGCCTATCTTGCCGCTGGCGAGACCGTTCCCAAAATGGGCTCGACTCCAAAGAGCATGGATGAGGCATTCAGCATGATACCGCCGATAGTTGATTCGCTTAAGAAGTCTGTTGATAACCTCAACTTAATCATCGCAGACCCAAAGGTGCAAAGCGATATACGCAGGGCAATCGAGGGTGTCGCAAATACAGCATCCAGCGCCGACGGTATCGTGAAGAAATTGACGAGCTTTTTCGACGAGAACAAGGCTTCTATTTCAGAGACAATAAGCAATGTCAACGAGACTTCGAAGAATGTTAAGGAGCTATCTGCCAAGTTCGAGGGTATATCGAACGAGGTTACCGATACGGTAAAGCTCTTCAAGTCTGAATTCGAAAAATTCACCAAGAATATCAACAATCCCGAGCTTTTCGCCAAGGTCGAAGAGACAGTAAATAAGTTCTCAAAACTGCCAGACAAGGTCGAGGAGCTAATCGCATCTGTTAAGAAGCTGAGCGACGACGACGCGCACGGTGTGATGGAGAAGGCATCAAAGATACTTGAGGAACTCTATGTAACCGTAACAAGACTTTCTAACGACACACAGGAGATTATGGGCAGCGTTAAGGCGACCCTATTGCTTACGCGCGAAGGAGACGGCATTATTGCAGCATTGCTTACAGACCGCGCTCTAACCGCGAAGGTCAACGACATGGTTGACCAAGGCATTTTCCTTCTCGAGCATCCGATTATGTTTATGTTGAAGGGTGGCTATAAGAAGCGCAAAGAGCCTCCCGCTGAGCAGCCAGCTCAGCAAAAACCAAGCTTGGCAAAGGAGTAGGCACTGATGCGATGGCTTGTAAGGCTACTATTCATTTCAGCATGCGCGCTTCTGTATTATGCGTACTACATTTACTTTCAGTATGTTTATACAAACTCACCATTCCCTGCCTATATTGCGCCTTTAATCGGTATTGCGGGTGGAGTCGGTGTCATGTTCCTCGACCTGCTCTACCGCCACAAGATTGCGCGAAACTTCCTTGCTGTCTTCGTCGGGCTATTGCTTGGTGTGCTGTTTTCAGAGCTTATTATCATGTTCCTTGAACGCTTTCTTCTACTGTATAGCGACAAACAGGCTGGTAAGTTCAGCGAGGGATTGAAGAAAAGCGTCATTATCCCCCTCATTCCGGTCATCTATCTCTTTGTCTGCTACATGTCAGTTACAGTATTATTACATGCAAAGGAGTCAATGAGGCTTATCATTCCGTTCGTTTCACTGCGAGACGAAAGTCGCCCATCAGGTGGCCTTATGCTCGACAGCTCTGCCTTGATTGACGGTCGCATTGTTGACCTCTGCAGCTCTCGTATTATTGATTCGAATATAACCATACCTCGCTTTGTTGTTTCAGAGCTTCAGACAATAGCCGACTCCCCCAACAAGCTTAAACGATTGAGGGGGCGGCGCGGGCTTGATATCATCAAAAAGCTCCAGTCGTTAAAAGAGGTTGATGTCGAGATTATTGACGCAGACATTGCAATCGGCGATCCTGTGGACGAAAGATTGGTAAGGCTCTGCGTGAAACGCAATGCGCGAGTTGTAACCAACGACTTCAACCTTCACAAGGTCGCGCAGATACACGGTGTCGAGGTTGTGAACATAAACGACATAGCCAACGCCATGAAACTAAGCGTCGCGGTTGGCGAGACGATTGAGGTTGAAATTGTGAAGGCTGGCGAGGGTCAGGGACAGGGCATCGGGCATCTTCCCGACGGCACGCTCGTCGTCGTTGACAACGGCAATTCCCACATCGGCAAGCACATCACCGTGGTAGTAACAAACATATACATTAAGGACGCGGGGCGGATAGTCTTCGCGAAACCGGTTGAGGCATGAGAGCATCGGTTGCGATAGTAGCCGCAGCCGGCAGTGGTGAACGGCTCGGTGCGGGCATACCAAAGGCGTTCGTATCGCTGCGCGGTAAGACAATACTCGAAGTATCTTTGCTATCGCTCGCAAAACAGGGAATCGCAAGGATAATCGTTGCGCTTCCACCTGAGAATATGAGCTTGAATTCGGCGCCAAGCATACCTAACATCGAAATACTCACAGTAAGCGGCGGCATGCGCCGTCAGGACTCGGTGTTGAACGCAGCAAAGTTGGTGCCGCATACTGCTGATGTAGTCTTTATTCACGATGCCGCCCGTCCGTTGCTCCGTGCCGGAATTGTCGAAGAGCTTCACTCCACGGCGATAAAATACGGTGCAGCAGTACCCGCCCTTCCTTGCGCCGATACGCTGAAATATGTCGAAGACGGGCAAATACACCGCACGGTTGACCGAAGCAGGTTATACGGGGTTCAGACTCCGCAGGCTTTTCGGCGCGACATATTCGATGCGATGCTTAAGCATTACAGTTCAATTGAAATGACCGATGATTGCTCAGTTGCCGAGATCGCCCTTGGTTTAAAGCCTCATATAGTAACAGGCTCGGCAAGAACGCTAAAGATCACCACACCCGAAGACTTGAGAATAGTTGAACTTATGTACCGTGAGGAGGGATTTTGAAACGCCCCATCGCAGTATTCGACTCTGGCATTGGCGGACTCACCGTGTTATCAGAGATTCGCTTGCATCTGCCAAATGAAGACCTTATATACTTCGGCGACACGGCACGGGTGCCCTACGGTTCAAAGTCTTCAATGCTCATTTCCAGATATGCAATCGAGCTTGGCAGATATGTATTGCGGTTCAACCCAAAGATGCTCATCGTGGCATGCAACAGCATGTCGAGCATCGCAATACCTGTGTTGGAGGGCGCATTCCGCCTACCGGTCATTGGGGTAATCTACCCGGGAGCATACGCTGCTGTTCATGCGACTAAGAACAAATCCATCGGTGTTATTGCCACGCACGCGACCATCAACAGCAAGGCATACCATCACGCGATAAAGGCGCGCGACCCCGAGGCAGAGGTCTTCGGTCGCCCCTGCCCCTTGCTCGTTCCCGCGATAGAAGAGGGGCGCGACAGCAACGACCCTCTTGTGCTGCGCATACTCGAAGAATACCTCGAACCACTTAAGCACAATCATATAGATACGCTTATATTGGGTTGCACCCACTATCCGGTGATCAAACGGGCGATCGCGCAGGTTATGGGGCCGGAGGTTTCGCTTGTTGATAGCGCAAAGGAGACCGCACACCGCACCCGCGATATGTTAAAGGAAAAGGGCCTTTTGAACAAACAAAGACCTGCCGGATACATAAGGGTGTATGTATCAGACAACCCCGAGCAGGTGCAGAGAAGCGGTTCGCTGTTTTTAGGCTGCGACATGCCCTCTGTGGAACTCGTATCACCGGAGCAATTCTACGAATGACAGACCAAGAGCCTGATGGCATCAAGCTAATAGCAAAGAACCGCAAAGCGTTCTTTGAATACGATATATTAGAGCGATACGAAGCTGGCATACTATTGCAGGGCACCGAGGTGAAGTCTCTTCGCAACGGCAAGGTATCGCTTGGAGAGGCCTATGCGGTGTTCCGCGGCGATGAGCTTTATATAATAAACCTCGACATCGCGCCCTACACGCACGGCAACATGAACAACCACGAGCCTAAACGGGCGCGCAAGCTGCTTATGCACGCTCGCGAGCTTGCCAAGCTGAAGGTGCGAATCGAAGAGCGGGGCTTTACACTCATCCCCATAAGAATGTACTTCAAGCGCGGATGGGCAAAAGTAGAGCTTGGATTGGGCAAGGGCAAGACGCACGGCGATAAGCGTGAGAACATAAAGAAAAGGGATATCGAGCTGGAACTAAAGAGGCAGTTCAGAATCAAATGACAATACGGTTATTGCCTAAAAAACCGGCCTGACGCGTCGTTCCGTATAATGAAATCGTAACCGGTAAGGAAGGTGGCGAAATGCTGAGCAAACAAGACTTTTTAGACATTTCAAAGAAGGTCTTTGCAATGTCGTCGGCACAAGAGGTTGAGTTGATGCTGTCAGGTTCAAATTCGAGCCTTACACGCATCGCAAACAACGAGATTACGCAGAATGTGTCGGCCGCAGAGGATTCGATCACGATTAGAGTAGTGAGCGATAAGAAGACCGGCCGCGCGAGTTTGACAAAATTCGACGATGCTTCGCTTGAAGAGGCTGTAAAGGCCGCCGAAGCGATTATGAAGTACGCAAAGCCCGACCCCGACTATGTCTCGATGCAGGGCAGCCTACCGATTCCCGAAGGCCCGTGCACATACTTTGAGCGCACGGCGACATTCAGCCCCGAAGAGCGCGCGGCAATCGTGTCGCGTCTTGCGTCGAAGTGCAAGGCAGCGGGGTGCGAGGCGGCGGGCATCGTCTCCAACGGCGAATACTCCATCGGTATAGCCAACAACTTCGGCTTGTCCATCTATCACCAGTCAACAAGCGGCGAGTTCAGTGTAACAGTTGCCGCCGAGGATGTATCAGGATGGGCTGAGACCGAAAGGCGCAATATCTCAGACATTCAGTTCGATAAGCTGGTTGATAGCGCGATAGAGACTTGGGCTTCCGCCCGCAAGCCGCAGTCGCTGGAACCCGGCGAGCACACAGTCATTCTACCACCGCACGCGCTTGCTGATTTCATCCTGTTTTTGACATGGATAGGCTTCGGCCCCGTAGGATATCACGAGGGCACATCGCCCCTTGCAGGCAAGATAGGCACAAAGATATTCGGCGATAACATAACGCTTGTTGATGATTACAGCCATCCGTTGTCGTTGGGTCTTCCCTTTGACTTTGAAGGTTCGCCCCGCAGCAAGATGACGCTTGTCGAAAACGGTGTGATGAAGAGCATGGTCTATGACCGCCGCAGCGCGCAAAAGTACGGCACCAAGCCGACAGGCCATGGCCTGCCCCAGCCAAACACCTACGGTGCGTTTCCGGGCAACATAATCATGTCAGGCGGCGATTCATCGCTTGAGAAGATGATTGCCGAGACGAAGAATGGCGTGTTGCTGACCCATGTTCACTACACAAATCTGTTAAAGCAATCCGATATGACGCTCACCGGCATGACCCGCGACGGCGTGTTCGTCGTGAAGGACGGCCGCGTATCTCACCCCGTAAAGAACCTGCGCTTCACCGACAGCATATTCCGCGTGCTCAACAATGTAACGGCGATTTCTAAAGATGTCGAGCAGGTTGCGGGATTCTTTGGGGGTTCGTTTGTGCTTCCCGCCGTTAAGGTTGACGGTTTTCGTTTCACCTCTTCAACCGAGTTTTAGAAAGGACCAAGACCATGAAGGAATACTGTTCGTTAGCGATAGATACCGCCAAGTTGAACGGCGCGAGCTACGCCGACATACGCATTATCGAGTCGTGGTTCGAGGACCTTTCGACACGCAACGGCAATGTGGCAAATATCACAAAGCGTCGCACTCTTGGGTTCGGCGTTCGCGTGATCTGCAACGGCGCATGGGGCTTCGCATCCTCATCAACGCTCAACCGTGACGAGATTCAGCGCGTGGCAAAGCTGGCCACAAAGATCGGTTTCGCAGGCTCAACCACGCTCAACAAGCCCGTTGTGCTTGCACCTGAAGGCGTCTATGTTGACACTTGGCAGACCCCTGTGTTGATTGACCCCTTCACCGTACCTATTGAAGAGAAGTTCGACCTTCTATTTGCCCTTGATACCGAACTGCGCAAAAACGAGCTTATCAAGTCGGCATACGCTTCAATAAGCTTGTTTAAAGAGCGTCAATGGATGATGACTTCAGAAGGTTCTTACATTGACCAGATGATAGTTCGTACCGGCACTTATTATTCCGCAACCGCTGTTAAGGACGGTGAGCAGCAGGTTCGTTCTTTCCCTGCTTCACATGGCGGCCAATGCTCAACAATGGGATGGGAGCTTGTCAAGGCTCTGCCGCTTCTTGCTGAGGCTCCGCGCATTCGTGAGGAAGCTGTGGCCCTGCTCTCCGCGCCCCCCTGCCCCAGTGGAAAGACAACGCTAATTCTCGACCCCACGCAGTTGAGCCTTCAGATTCACGAGTCAACCGGCCACGCGTCTGAGCTTGACCGCGTATTGGGAATGGAGGCGAACTACGCAGGCACATCGTTCCTCACAACCGAGAAGAAGGGCGTATTCAAGTACGGTTCGCCGATAGTGAACCTTGTCGCCGATTCGACAGTGCCGACCGGCCTTGCCACAATCGGCTATGATGACGACGCAGTGCCCGCAAAACGCTGGTATGTTGTGCGAGAAGGCATCTTCCAGAACTACTTCACCAACCGCGAGCTTGCCCATGTTGTCAACGACGCGCGTTCGTGGGGATGCAACCGCGCAGAGAATTTCTACAACATACCTATTATCCGCATACCCAACCTGTCTCTTATGCCCGGCGACTGGAAATTCGCAGACCTTATCGCCGATACAGACGACGGTGTGTACATGATAAACAACCGTTCATGGTCAATTGATCAGCGCCGCCTTAACTTCCAGTTCGGCACCGAGATCGCTTATGAGGTCAAGAACGGCAAGTTAGGACGCATGCTTAAGAATCCGACCTATCAGAGCATCACACCCGAGTTCTGGGGAAGCTGCGATGCGATCTGCGACAAGGAATCGTGGGAGCTTTGGGGAGTGCCGAATTGCGGCAAGGGGCAGCCTGGCCAACGCGCCGAAATGTCTCACGGCTCTTCCCCCGCGCGGTTCAGAAATGTGACCGTGGGCGTCGGCAATTAGGCTCGACCTATGCCCGCACCCGATAAAGATGTTTTTGTTATAGACCTTGACGGCACAGTACTAAGGCGCACTCTGCTTGACGGAGTGCGCCTTTATTTCAGCAATTCATCAAATGTCGGTGAGCCTTATCGCGGCATTACCGTGGCGATAAACAGGCTTTCGGCAAAGTTCCATATTGTAGCTCTTACGGCTCGCGCCGAATCGGCACGCACAAACACGCAAAGATGGCTTGACAATCAGGGGCTTGGCTTCGTTGAACTTCATCATGCGCCGTCTATTAGGCTTAACGAGACCGCCCGCCGCATTTACAAGACCGAAAGGCTCGCCCAGCTTGCTGTATTGGGTTACAAGCTTCGATATGGCGCGGGCGATAGGCTATCTGATCTGTCCGCATATGCGGCCAATGGCATGTTTCCGATCGTTGTGCTGCGCCCCGCACAGACGCTCAGGTTGCGCCGCATTCGCAAGCTCGCCTTAAAGCTTAATCTTACCGAAGCCGATTACCGCGTGTTCTTAGAACGCCCCGACTCCCCCGCATGGGAAGAGATTGCTAATTTCACTGGAGCCTGATCCTTTTGATGGCTGGTTGCAATCCGCATTAGCACTTCCAACCGCAGTCTTTAGAAAACACCAATGGCATATCCACTCGACGCGATCGTCATCCCCCCGTGGGACCCGATGGGTATGCTGGCGCGGTAGTTCGAAGCAGTCAGTAGACATGGTACCTTGACATTGCACATTAAACGCTTACTTCACTTCCTCGCTCAATTTATATATACGCGCTTCCTTTTCATCCACAAAATATATTTCCCTCCCATCACCATAATCATTAAAGCCTTCCTTTACAATAA
>CAZNBY010000016.1:0-62216 GCA_964571525.1 uncultured Planctomycetota bacterium | reverse complement strand
GTATTCCACTACATCCTTCGGATCCGTCAAAACCAATGGGTGCGGAGTGTCATAGCTTAGGGGTGGCACAAAGTACCACCCCTCGTTTATAACCTCAGACAAGATTCGAACCTGCTCGTCGTAAGTAAGATAGAACAAGATGTCCATTGTGCCACCTCTGCGGGTTTAAGCCAACGAAAACACGGCCTATCCGAAGACAAACTTATTTAGCCTCGCAACACAACACACAGCACTTTTTTACTGTAAAAACACATTGCATTTTGTTATAACTTATACCTTTCACTTAGTAGTCTCAGAAAGGACAATAGTCGAGTATTTAATACCTCTCGCCTTATACTCATCTATTCGATCTTGATGGTATTTTCCTTTGGGTCGTCGTTCAACTTCGAATACCTCGACAAGGTTGCCGTCTTTGTCGTATACTGAAATATCAGGCCTTCTTGTACAGCCATCAATACGAATCTTTTTTTCCTTCACAATTTCAAATCCTATTCGTTCTTCTTCTAATTGTTTTTTCAGATTCTTAACAGCTTCCTGATGATCGGGTTTTCCTTTGCTTCCATAGTGCTTTTTCTCGGTGGGGCCTGCTTTGCTGCTGGTACTTCCGCAGTTATGCACCCAGACAGCAAGCGAGGCACTGCTCAAACCTTGCGGGAGGACAAAGTAGGTGTGCCAGTCCTCTACTTCAAGGTTGTATGTTACAAACGAGCAACTCTCTAAAGCGAATTCTACGCGTTTTGCTGTGACTTCAAGCAAGTCGCCTGACGCGGAAAGTATCCTCTCTCCGATTTCTAAATCACCCATTCCTACCCATTCCTCATGTGAGGCCGACCAGAATGGATGTCCCCATGTACCTTCTAACTCACCATCCTCATCTGAGTCGCCATCGCTGGATGATTGCGTCTCGCATTCGCGATTATGTGCGACTACACGATACTCTATGCCAACAATAACCGTCGGGTGCGACACGAAGATCTGACGCACGACCTTCCACCCAACCTCCCCGGTGTCTTGATTACGCGACCATACCGAGTCACCGGGCCTGATATCTTCGATTGCCTTGAAGCCCTTGACAGTAAGAATCTGAGTGCCAGCAACAAAACACATTGTGGCTTCGTTACTTCCATTTAGATTGCTTGTGTTGTTTGCGGGTGCGGATTCTTTTGTCTGTCCGCATTTATTTGCGTCCGCACTGTTTTTTCTTGTTTGATCCTCTACCGGATTATCCACCTTCTTTGCGCTGGATGGCGAGGCATCAGGTCCATGGTCTGCTTTTTTCTTTTTCGATGGAACCATCTCCTCAACTTTGTCAATCGCATGTAAGAACCGTTCTCCGACTTTCGATTTGCCAAGCAGCGTTTTAAGCGGTTTTAGAAGCTTTCCCGCGGGTAGCGAGTCCATTGCAATGCTTAGGCCAGCCATCGCAAGAGCAGACGCGAACTCCTTGCCAGAGATCATTCCTTTGTCATACTGGACAATTGCATTCGCTATATCAGCAAAATTATCAAGCCCCAAAACTGATGAAAGACCGGGCACAAGGTTATCCATCCCCTTTGTAACCTCGACGACAACATTAGCTGCTGCGACGACCATCCGCTTCGCAGTCTCTTTCACCTCATTGAAAACTTCGACAAAACTTGACCACCATGATAGACCATAGGGATCACTTCTATTGACCGGATCGTTTCCGCAGTAGAGGTAGAGGTTTGCATGGTCAATATCTGCAAGGGGGTCTTCTGAACAGAATCTGCCAGTCGAAAGGTTGTACCAGCGATTTCGGAAGTACACAAGTTCCACTGATGGGTATTCGTAACCTGAGCCCATCTTGTGTTCAAGGTTGTAACCTCCGCCTGAAGCTACCGAGTTGTTTCCGTCTCCATTGTAGTTGACAGCAAGTGTGACCAGAGATGTGTTTGCGTTAATGACATGTGTGACACAGCTTGATGAGTCAAGCAAATAGAACGAGCCATTTATTGTGATTGGTGGATCAGGAGTACAAAGTATCTTTCCATCCACCGCTAACGGTGATTCCATTCCAGGCTCGAATCCATATCTTTCGTATAAGCAACCCCAATTGCAGGCTGTATCTATGTACTGAGGAAGAGTAGCACTCCCATAACCTCGTGCAAAATCATCAGTCGCCGCTGGGTGCTTCCATTTTGCTTGAGGTGTCCACGGAGCCTGTGGACCGCTGTTGTTCCAATTGTAGTCAACACAATTCTTTCGCGAGACATAATAGTAATGTGCAATTCGAGAAGATATGAAAAGGCCTATGACTGGCTGATCATAACAGTTTTCCTCCAAAGCCATGTCTCCGTTATCATCGTAAGCGAAGTCCTTCCAGTGACCGTTATTAAGCTGATGGCGTACAAGTTGATTCTTTGCGTTGTATGTCTTCAGCTCGTTTGGCCTGTCGCTGTGATAGGTCTCATTTCCATTCGAATCGTAAGAGAATGTGTATGTCGGAGGGAACTGGGTATTCTGCATCGTTGCGACTTCGTTGAAGAAGCCGTAAGTAAATGTCCTCTGTCCTTGTGTCAGGCGGTTTCCGTTTAGGTCGTATGTCAACCATGCACCGTTATCATACAGCATCTGACCGGCAACATCATACGCGAAGAATTTCAGGTCCGAGTTTGCGATTCGCTGGAGCAAACGCCCATTTGAATCGTAAGTCATATACACTGTGTCAAGTGCATTCCATAACCCAAGCCAGTTGTAAGCATTCTGTTGAGAGAAAAGGTGATTGCCGTATCCATAAGTAAACTGAATCATGACATTCGGCGCCCAGCTTCCCGGCCCACCTGAGTACTTGCGCTCCTCGATCTTTCTTCCACCAGCATCATACTCATACTCTGAACGCATGCACTGCTTGGTCATGTCAATCACTGTGGTATCACGAATTGTGCTGCTCGTCGCCCAACCCATCTCGTTGTATTCGAATGTGTTGATATCACCTTCAGTGGTAATCTCGCATATCAGCTTTCCATCAAGATCGTACTCACGTGAATTGCCTTTCGTCAAGACAGGAGCATCTGGAACCGTTATCGTCATTGTCCTGCTTGTCATCCAGCATCTGCTGTTATATGAGTACTGAATTCGCAGAGAACTTACTATTGTAGTCTGAAGATATTCCGACTTCAGGTTTGCGTTATCATACCAGAATTCCTCAACAATATTCCCGGCCTGTGTTGGATTAGGATACTCCTCTCTTGAGAGGCGCGAACGAATGTCGTAGTAATAGCAAATCGTCTCACCGGATGACTTGATCTGAGTCGCCTTGTTACCATTCAAGTAGTATGTTGCTGTTTCAATACGATCATCGTTAGGATCGTTGAGGTTTCCAAGCTTGGCAACAAAAGTACACAGATTCATTGAGTTGTACGAATAGTCAGTAATATTGCCAAGAGGCTCAACCATGCGAGTCCTGTTTCCGTTTGCATCGTATGTGTATATCCATGTCGCTCCGAGTGCATCGGTCTTTGTCAGCATTCTGCCTAATTTATCATTGCTGTACGAAAAAGAACAACCATTCGAGGTCTCCGCAATTAAACTGCCTTCTCCGTTATATGAATAGAAGTTCGTTCCTGAATCTGGATCAGTCTTTGTTGACACACGACCAAGATCGTCATAGGTCGTTGTCCAGACAATTCCGTTCGAATTTGTCTTAGTCAACTCTCGACCAGCACCATCGAATGTGTAAGTCGTCTGCGTTAGTAATTGCTGTCCATTCTGTGTGAAATAACCGTACTGGCGGCTTACAAGCCCTCTTTGATCTAATTCGTAGTTCCACACTGTACCCATCGGAGTTACACCAGAGGTCTTCCTCCAAGCAGCATCATATGTGAAGGTCGAAACCGATTGATCAGCGTAGGTGATAGCTGTTATCATGCCGACTCTATTGACGGCATAGTTCGTTACATTGCCGTTTCCATCTGCTTCCTGAATGCAGGTTGCGTTACGGTCGAAGACCTTAGCCCAAATAAGTGTGTTGCTTGAATCGCGGCTCTCGATCTGCTGCCCTTGATAGTTATAGACCAAAGTCTCTGCCGCAGCAACACCGGTACCAGACACGCTTACAATCCTGTTTGCGTTGTCGTACGAAAGATTCCTGACACCGCCTGCAGGATTCGTCTCAGCAGTAAGCAAATTATCTGAATTATATGTGTATGATGTAATGTTACCATTTTTATCTTTGGATCCAATTTTCCGTCCTGCAATATCATAAGTGTGTTCTATAAAGCAATTGTATGGATCATACTCACGAATAAGATGATTTGCATTGTCGTATGTTGAAATCCAAGAATCTCCAAGTGAATTAGTGTACTTAATAATGTTATTATTTTGGTCATACTCCCAATAACGGGTATAAAATAATGAATTGGTTTCAGAGATTTTTCTATTTAATTCATCATATACACAGACAATACTCTTACCACACTTATCCGTTGCGACCAATTGATTTGAACTCGAGTCATATTCCCAACTGACAGAGTAATTACCAGCATCTGTCTCTGTCATTAGGCGATTCCATGTGTCATATACCCATGTGGTTGTGCTCCTGCCTGCTGCGTGGTCAACCTCGTGAGCATACGCTATACGGTTGCCATTTTCGTCATATTCATAGTACTTCGAGTAACCATAGCAGTCTTTCTCTCTAACCAATCTGTTTAGCGAGTTATAGTAATATGTGTATGTGTAACCAAGTTGCGCATAGACATCGTTAGGAAGGGTCTTTCCGATGAGTCTACCACCAGGCGAGTACGAATACTCTGTGCGCGAGAATCCTCCTTGGCTGTCGAACGCTGTCTCATCTGCAACACAATTGTAGCAGTCATTGTATTCAAAACGGTGCAATACACCCGCAGGATTTGTTTCGGTAAGCTTATGGCCCCATGTGTCATATGTGTACGAGGTGACTTTTCCCATTGGTGTTGTTACAGATGCAATCTTCCCATTCGCATCATAGGTTTTTGAAAGAGTGTTGTTGAGTGCACCTGTAACATTCGCAACTTGCGAATTTGCATTGTATGTATAACTCTCAACTGGAGTTGCACCGGTCGGTGTTTGCGGATAGATGACAGAGCTTAATCTTCCAGCTTGATCATAAGTGTTTGTTGTTGTATTGCCCTTTGGGTCAGTGAAGGTTATTACCCTCGAAAACTGGTCGTATGTCCATGTCTTAGTGATGGATTGGGAGCCATAAGGTGTTGATACGGTTTTAGCTTCAGTTAGGCGGTTTCCATTGGAATCGTAAGTAAAGTCGGTTGTGTTTCCCTTTTTGTCAGTATACTGAATGACAAGGCGGTCACCGTTATATACCCACGACTCTGTCGCAGTTGTACCCCACTGTTGGCATGGTACCGGATATGATATTGAAGTAACAACCCCAAGAGAAGCATCGAATGTGTAGGTAAATGTGTTCCCTCTTCTATCGGTAAAAGTGGATTGGCTTGCACCGTAAGCAAACGACCAAGTATTATTATCAACATCCGTTGCGGTTGTTAGGAATCCATTACTGTATGCAAAATCCGTTGTGCAACCGTCAGGTTCGGTGTAGCTTATCATTGAACCGCTACCCTGATACTCAAATGTGTAATCAGCGAAGAGTTGACCCGATGAGTAGCCCTTACGGATGACGGTAAGGTCGCCGTTTGAGTATGTGAACTGGAGCCATGCAGGATTCCCTTGAATTGTCAAATCGAGCAGAGAAGTGATTAGTGGTGTATTGTCATAGGTAAGCTCGAATGCTCGACCCCAAGAATCAGTTACCTTCCAGAGGTAACCTACGGCTGCACCGGATGTTATATACGATAAAGTGATTGTCCTGTTGAACCTATCAACAATTGCAGTCAGTTTACCGTAAGTATCAAAGCTCATTGTGTTTCCAAAGCGATCATTTATAACAAATCCATTGCTAACAGCGCAGGTTAAGAACAATCCTGATGATGGATCCGAGAGCCATATTCCATTAACTGAGTCATACAAAAAGGGTATGAGCGCCCCTTCGTTGTTGCGGAGGGTAAGTATGGCTGGAGGACCAGAAGTATATTGGATGGAAATGTCATATGTGTGGCTCCAGCGTGATGAAGTGCCAAAGCCATCATTACCTGATGAATTTGAGCAGTAATGCATTGAGAAGGAAACTGTATTCTCAGTATCTGAGGCAAAGTTCAAGAACTCGTGTGACCATGATAAGGAACCTGTTATTACATCAACAAATCCAGTCTTATCCTCCGTGCAGGCGATAGACTCTCCTGAATTAGCCGGTATTACTTCAGGAGTTGTGGAAGCTGAAGCAAAACGAAAAACCAAGGACAGAAAAAGCACTAAGGCAAGAGCAAAAGCAGTCGCATTCCTCACGGTATCCTCCGAGATTGGTGTATGGTTGGGAACATTCGCTTTGAGGAAGATTCTGCTCAGGTTTTTCCCTTGTCAACAAAACTCGACAAACTATTTTCTCAAGAGTGATTCTATGCTAATAGATGGTGTGTGTTCTTGAAAATCGTGCCTTCTGTTCATGTGACATACATGTCGTCATTGTACTTGCAAGTTTTTAGCCTACATTTCACGACTCAGATTCCTCGCGCAACTGACTAGGAGAATTCCTTATAACTTTTTATAAATCACACAATAACCGATGCTTACAACGCATGTACGGAATTAGCATCGATTTGCATATCATATATATGCATCATTCAAAAAAGCAACGCGCCAGATTGCTCCGGCGCGTTGTTAGGTGCTTATGGAAAAGCAATTCAAAAGTTGTTGTTAATTATGCGGCTCTCTTTCGTCACTTTTTCATACAGAGCAAACAGATAGAAGTCACTGCTCAGAGACTGCAGCGGCTTTCGGGCGCGCGATCGGTATGAAAACAGTGAATGTCGTTCCGACACCGTGTTCGCTCTCTAATGCTATATTTCCGCCATTAAGCTCGACGAGTTTTTTAACAATAGAAAGACCAAGGCCGGTGCCGGGTATTGTCTTTGTCTCTTCTGTGCGTGCCCGATAGAATTCTGTAAAGAGCTTCTGTTTGTCCTGTTCCCTCAATCCGATGCCAGTATCGGCAACCGAAATCGTTATGCCATTTTGTGTGGGGCTCGCGCTGACGGTTACCGAACCGCCTTCCTTGTTGTACTTGATCGAGTTGCTTATAAGGTTTGTGAATATAATGCGCATCTCGCTCGGTTCAGCTTCGATGTCGGGCAAGGTGGCGAGCTTTGTCTGAATCGTGACGCTTCGCTCCGCAGCCTGGGGCTCGAAGACCTCGATTATGTCATCAAGCAGCGAACCAAGATTTATCTTCTCGAATATACGCTCTTTGGAACCTGATTCGATGCGAGTTAGGTCGAGAAGGTCAAGTATCAGCTTTCTCATCCCCTCGGCGCGCGCCTTGCACCTTTTCAAAACGCGGTTGCGCGATTCTTCATCATCGCCTACATAACCCTCAAGCAGGTTTGTGAGATATCCTTCGATTGCTGCGAGAGGAGCCTTAAGCTCATGGCTGACAATTCGCACGAATTCGAGCCTGACGCGCTTTTTCTCGTCTTTCAGGCGCTCTGCTTCCTGCTGGAGACGGATATATTCTACAGCCTTGTCAACGGCAGCGTTCAACTCCGCAGGCGTGAAGGGTTTCGCGAGAAAATCGTATGCGCCCTTCTTCGTCGCAGCGACAGCAGATTCGAGCGTTGCATAGGCTGTGATCATGATGCAGAGTGTCTTTATTGGTTTCTTTCGTACCTCTTCAAGAATCTGCATCCCGTCAATGTCAGGAAGCTTGTAGTCAACAAGCGCAAGGTCGGCAACACCATCAAGAAGAGCCTGAAGCCCCTCTGAGCCCGTTGCAGCAGTATGTACGGTGTAACCGCGCTTTTCGAGCACGCGCTTGCAGCCAAGCCGCATTCCCTCTTCATCGTCAATAACCAGAATGGAGATAGGCTCCACAAGATCCTCCATCAGACAAGGTTTTCGACTGCCGAGATAAGCTCTTCAGGACGAATTGGTTTATTCAGGAAGGCATCAGCCTTGATCCATGAGGCATTGCTTGTCTTTTCAAACGGAACTCCACCTTCGCTTGCGACGGCGGTTACCATCACTATCGGGAATACACGCCCTGCCTCGCCCTTTTTAAAGCGATAGCAAAGCGAGAAGCCCGAATCTTCCTCTTCCATCATAAGGTCAACGACGATCACATCTGGCTGCTGTTCACGAGCCATATCGAGCGCCTTATCAGCGCTATCGCAGGTGACAACCTGATGACCTCTCGATTCCAAAACGCCGCGTTGGATTTCGAGAAAATCAAGATCATCGTCTATCATCATCACTTTTGCCATATTTGTCCTCCGACGGGAGATGTAATGTTATTCAACATTCTTCGCAAAACCACATGAAAATTAGCGCCTTCGCCGGGCTGGCTTACAACCTTAATATCGCCACGATGCATCTTAATAATGCCGTAGGAGACCGCAAGGCCAAGACCTGTGCCCTTTCCCAATGGTTTTGTTGTGAAGAAAGGTGTGAAGATTTTTCGTTCGTTAGCTGGATCTATGCCAGGCCCGGAGTCGTGGAATTCAATGCGAACGCGCTCTTCATCGAGGTTAATGGTGCGAATTGTAAGGGTTCCACCATCTGTCATTGCCTCGATTGCATTGTTGATAAGGTTTGTGAAAACCTGCTTGATTTGACTGGGATCAACCTCGATTTTGCCTATCTTCGAGAAGTGGCGGATTATCTCGATGTTATCAGGAATTGTTATACCCGCTATTGTGTCTTCGATTAAGGCTTCGATGTCAGTCGTCTCGACTACGACTTTTCTCTGTCGTGCGAAATCAAGCAGATTTGAGATAATCCGTTTGCACCGTTCAGCTTCTTTTGCTACCATGTTGAGGTCTTGACGAAGCGGATTGGTCTCATCAAGCTCATCAAGAACCATGTTGGAGTAGAGTAGCACAGTTCCGAGCGGATTATTGACCTCATGCGCAATGCCTGCGGCAAGCTGTCCCATGCTTGCCAGCTTTTCGCTGTGAACAAGCTGCCCCTGCACCTCTTGAAGGCTTTTGTGCGAATCCTCAAGCTGTTTAAGGGTGTGTTCAAGCTCTTCAACCATAAACGGCAGACACATTTCGAACTCAGCAAGACCATTGTGCACTGCGATTGCGTGCTCGCGGCAGGTGTGATAGCCGCATGCTCCGCAGTTCAGTTCGTCCTCAGGTGAGTATTTACCCATACGCTCTAAGATGAGGCGTATCTGCTCATCCGTTGGCGCGGTCATACGGCGATCTTCCTTTCGGAAATGACGAGTAAGGTCAATATCGCCATACTTATCCATTGTCATTTGCCACTTGCGCATGTCCATACGGTGGATTCGCTCTTGCGCATATTCAGAGACTCGGATCCGCCTTTCGAAGCTATGCGAATCTGCGCTCATGCCGGGTCCCATCGTACAGCCTTCGCAGCACAACACATCAATCATGTTCGCACGAAGATATCCCTCAGCGACCTCGTTCAAAGCGCTGGCAAATCGGTATCTACCATTTACCTCTGCAATTCGGCAGGTTATGGGATCATCGTCGAGCCTTGCTGAACGGAGGCTACCGCGAGGAACAGGATAGATGGAGCCCAAAAAGCCCTTTGGTTCGTCAAAGTCGCTTGGTTCAAGGGTTGCAGGATTAATGTTCGCGTCTTCGAACATCTTCCGTATTTCTGTAAAAAGCAAAACCTCGTCAACTTCATCCTCGATATCGTCTTCCATTGCCTCAAGTTTCTTTGCGATGCAGGGTCCGAGAAAGACGACTTTTGTTCCGGGCCAATGCTTGTGGATCACACGGGCGGTGGCAACCATCGGCGAGACGATAGGTGCAAGGTTGTCAACAAGATCGGGAAGATAATGCTGAACATACTTGCATATTGCAGGACAGGCCGTGCCAATTACGCACTTAGAGCCTTCTGTACGCGCTGCGATGTCGCGATATGCCTTGCTTACAAGGTCTGCGCCGAATGCCACTTCCTGCACACGAGCAAACCCGAGTTTTCTCAAACCAGCGACAAGTTGCTCTGCGCTGTATTCGATGAACTCGGCAGGGAAGCTCGGAGCTACAATAATGGCAACCGGATGGCCGCTTTTAAGCAGTATGTTCACCGCATCAATCGAGCTATGCACCTTTTTTGCGCGTTGTGCGCAGACAAGATAGCAATTGCCGCAACCGATGCAGCGATCTGCTATGACCGATGCTTGGCCATCAACGATGCGTATGGCCTTAGCCGGGCATTCGCGAACGCAGGTGTAACAGCGCCTGCACTTTTCCTTGATCGTCTCGATAATCGGCATACTAACCCGCCGGTTTCTCCTTGCGCGATGTGTAAGAAGTGTGGAGCAGCGAGTGAGATACATGACTGCCCGGGTGTTCGAGGAACTCGTCATACAGACGCTTTACGAATTCGTTCTCGTGACTCAGGCGCAGCTTCTCCTCGCCGTCAATCTTGTAAAGCGCTTCCATCCTTTTGCGCAAGGTTGCCTCAGTTGTTGTGTAAGGCTGACCGCCGCCTGCAATGCAGCCGCCGGGGCACGCCATGACTTCGATAAAATGGAAGCTCTCTTCGCCGTTCAATACGCTTTCGATCAAACGCTGAGCATTAGACAAGCCCGAGACTATTGCGGTTCGAATTTCCAGACCATTAACGACGGCGGAGAATGTCTTCACGCCATCAAGGCCGCGGATCTGGCCGATTTCGAGCTTTGGTAATTCGTGCCCAGTCAGTATCTTGTATGCTGTGCGAAGTGCGGCTTCTGCAACACCGCCTGTTACGCCGAATATCTTGCCAGCACCGCTGCGCTCTCCAAACGGATTATCGCAGGGAACAGACTCGATATTTGCCATGTCAATACCAGCCTCGCGTATCATTTGAGCGGCTTCGCGGGTAGTCAAAACAGCATCAATATCCATCACACCGTTCACGCCGAACTCAGGACGCTGTGCCTCGAATTTCTTCGCAGTGCATGGCATGACCGAGACACTATATATCTTGTGCGGGTCAACACCAAGCTTTTCGGCAAAGAAACGCTTGATAAGCGCACCCATCATCTGCTGGGGAGATTTGCATGTCGAGACATTGGGCAGCAGATCGGGATAGCGATGCTCAATAAACTTCACCCAGCCGGGGCTGCAGCTTGTGAACATCGGGAAGGGTCCACCCTTCTTGACCCGCTCGATAAGCTCATGAGTCTCTTCCATGATTGTAAGGTCGGCAGTAAATGATGTATCGAAAACGAACTCCGCGCCCATCGCTTTAAAAGCAGCAGAAAGCACATCGGTAAGATCTTTTCGACCTGAAATACCGAACTCTTCTCCTATTGTAACCGAAATTGCGGGAGCATGCTGGAAAACAACTATTTTTTCAGGATCTTCCAGAGCCTTCCATACTTTGTGAATGCTTGTCTGCTCGTGCAGCGCACCCGTCGGGCAGACCATCACGCAGCGACCGCAGTTGACACACTCGGTAACATTAAGGCCGTTGTCGAATGCAGGCAACACAAGCGTGGTGAATCCGCGCTTTGTGAAGTCAATCGCTCCGACAGCCTGTATTTCGTCGCAGGCGCGAACGCATCTTCCGCAGAGAATACATTTTTCTGGGTCACGAACGATGCTGGGACTTGACACATCCTTTTTCGCTTTGCGAACTTCGCCGACAAAGGGGACATTGCGCACACCCACTTCACGAGAAAGCTCTTGGAGTTCGCAATTGCCGTTGCGGATGCAAGCTGCGCATTCCTGATGATGATTGGCGAGCAGAAGCTCGACAACAGTCCGCCGTGCGTTGCGAACACGCGGTGTGTTTGTCAGTATCTTCATCCCTTCTGATGCGGGAAAGGCACACGAAGCTATGAGGTTCGGCCTGCCCTCCACTTCGACAACGCATATACGGCATGCACCGGACGGGGGAAGACCGGGCATGTGGCACAGAGTCGGTACTTTTATGCCGTTTTCGCGGCAGACTTCGAGAATCGTCTGACCCTCGACAGCCGTCACTTTTTTGCCGTTTATCTCAAGGTTCATTTATACCTCCTATGCCGTAAAAACTGCGCCAACCGGACAAACCTCTTGGCACAGCCCGCACGACACGCATTTTTCTTTGACAATAATATGAGGGTGCTTCTTCTCGCCGACAATCGCAGTCTCTGGGCACTTTCGGGCGCAGAGTCCACATCCGATGCACTTTGCAGCTTCAATCTTGAAGATGCGCAGCTCTTTGCAATAGCCCGCTGGGCAATGGCGCAAGTAGATGTGCTCTTCGTATTCGTTCTTAAAGTAGTGCAATGTGCTCAGTACGGGATTCGCCGCTGTCTGTCCAAGTCCGCAAAGGCTCGTGTCCTTGATGACCTTTGCAAGGTCTTCCATCAGCGTTACACCCTTAAAACGGATAAGCGCGTCCTTCTCATGCTCTGTCTTTCGACCCTTGCAGATCCTGTCGAGAATCTCGAGCAACCGTTTTGTGCCTTCGCGGCAGGGTATGCACTTTCCGCACGACTCGCGTTGAATGAAGGACATGAAGAAACGGGCAACATCAACCATGCAGGTCTGGTCATCCATCACAACAAGACCGCCTGAGCCCATCATTGCACCAAGTTTCTTAAGCTCTTCATAATCAATAGCGGTGTCAAGATGATACTCTGGGATACAACCGCCGGAAGGTCCACCGATTTGAACAGCCTTGTATTGCCTGCCATTTGGTATGCCACCACCAACCGCAAAGATGACATCGCGGATAGTTGTGCCCATGGGAACTTCAACAAGACCTGTGTTGACAACTTTGCCAGAAAGCGCAAAGACCTTTGTGCCCTTGCTGTTTTGTGTGCCCATCGAGGCGTAGGCATCCGGTCCCTTGCGAAGAATCCAAGGGACATTTGCGAATGTCTCGACATTGTTAATCACAGTCGGGCAGTCGAACAAACCGCGTTGTGCTGGGAATGGCGGTCTTGGCTTCGGCATGCCACGCTTACCTTCGATGCTTGCCAGCAACGCAGTCTCTTCACCGCACACAAATGCGCCAGCACCCTTCTTAATCTTAATGTGAAGGTCGAAACCGCTATCGAGGATATTATCGCCAAGCAGTCCAACGCTTTCAGCCTGCTTTATCGCGTCAATAAGGCGGGTAATAGCAAGCGGGTATTCCGCGCGAATATAGATATAAGCACTGTCGGCACCGATCGCGTATGCTGCTGCGATCATGCCCTCAAGAACGCGATGTGGGTCGCTTTCAAGCACTGCTCTGTCCATGAATGCGCCTGGGTCGCCCTCGTCAGCGTTGCAAACAATGTACTTTCTTGCGCCGTCGGCTTTGCGGGCGAAATCCCACTTCATGCCAGTCGGGAAGCCGCCACCACCACGACCGCGAAGACCGGATTTCTTCATCGCCTCGCATACTTCGGCGGGAGTCATGCTCTTCAGCATATCGCCAACGCCCTTATAACCTCCCCGTGCGACATAGGCTGCCATTGAGGCAGGATTGATTATGCCGCAGTTTTCGAGCACAATGCGCTTCTGCTTTGAGAAAAAGACATGTTCTTCAAGCTTGCGTGAACATGCCGTATCGCTGCCAATTCCGTGCGATCCGACGAGCATCTTCTTTGCTTCAAGCTGTGAATAATCGCCTTCGAAAGCCGCAGAAATCAGCGCGTTAACATCCTTAGGCTCAATCTTTGAAACAAGAACGCGCTTTTTACCGGGAGACTGAATGTCAATAAGAGGCTCTTCAGCACAGAAACCGATACAACCCACATCAACAATATCGGCATCCAGCTTTCTCGCTTCGAGTTCTTTCTTAAGCTGGCTGACGACAGCGGCTGCACCTGCAGCAAGACCACATGTGCCCGTTCCAACAAAGAAAATGGGTTTTGTGGCTGTCTCGTATAGAGCTTCTTTAAGCAGGCGCGAGATTTCTGAAGAGCATTTCTCGCTTGTGTGGCAGAGTGGGCCGGTTGTACGGCATGCCACATAATCAGGGCACGGGGTGTCGGTTGAATGTGTACATTTTTCGCAGCAGCGGTCGAACAGACTATTCATTGCCCGCTCCTTTCTCAATATTCCGATAATGCTCGATAACCTTGTGGACATCCTTCACAGAAAGACGCCCGTGGAACTCGTCGTTCACCATGATTACCGGCGCCAAACCACAGGCTCCGAGGCAGGCCACGACCTCGATCGTAAATAGGCCGTCTCGGGTCGTTGCACCCGGTTCGATCTTAAGTTCGGCTTGAATTGCCGAAAGGATGCGTTCTGAGCCTTTTACATGGCAAGCTGTGCCACGACAGACCCGAACGATGTACTTACCGGGCTTGCTGAAAGTGAATTGATTGTAGAAACTCGCAACGCCATAGACCTTTGCTGGAGTCAGCCCCAGCTTCTCTGCAATCTCGCTGACAGCTTCACGCGAGATGAAACCATCCCGCTCCTGAGCCTCTTGCAGCAGAGGGATCAGATTCTCGCGGGGCAGCTTCTTTGTTGTGGGAGCACTCATTATTTCGCCTCCGTTGGATCAAGGTAAAATGCGACTTTTTGGAGGATATAGCCGAAATCAACATCCTCAACAACGACCTTTTCAGAAAGCCTAAGATTGATATGTGTGAAGTTGATGATGGCCTTTACACCGGCCTCGACAAGCTGCTCTGCGACACTCTGCGCGGCCTGCGGTGGAACGGTTAGAAGCGCCATCGCTGTATCGAATTTGGTGACAACCTCAGCAAGCTCTGCCGAGGAATAGCAGCGCACACCGCAAATCACACGACCGACTTTTTTGGGTGAAATGTCTATTGCAGCAACAACCTCAAAGCCACTTCTCGTCAAAAATCTGTGGTTTAGAACTGCTTTTCCAAGGTTTCCGACACCTACGAGCAACACCGGACGCTTGCGGCGCGTGCCAAGTATCTCGTCGAGCCTTGCGATCAACTCTCTAAGGTTATAACCGATGCCTGCGGTGCCAAAGGTGCCAAAGAACGCAAGGTCTTTGCGCAGTTGGCTTGGTGTAACTTCGGCCTCGCGAGCCAGTTCGTGAGACGAAGCGATGACAAGCCCCTTTTGCAGAAGGCTTTCGAGCGCCTTGCGATAGTGTGGCAGTCGGTTGACGGTTGGTTTGGGAACGGCTTCTTTGTTCATAGCGTCTTTCATGTCGAACCTGTTACTTTTTTCACAATAATATTATCACAGATTTTCGCGTTTGCCAAGCTTTTTCGATATTTATTTCACAAATTAGCTGATTTTTGTAAGTGCCGCTGTTTCTGGCACTTATAGCATGTCCGATTCTTATGCAAACTTGAAGCAGCGCTACTTTGTTCGCAATTTCCCAATGTTTTTCGGGGTCAAATCATGCTGTGTTGGGTGAAGTCATGCATGAGACTCCTATGACACAGAAAGGTCATAAGCAGAACGCAAGAAAGGGAGGTAGAAAACTGGCAATCATAAGTCTATCATAATAGTAGATAATCGCGCGCAAACCCTGTTCGGAAGATCCTCTGGATCCGATCCACTTTGAAAAAAACACATAAGATCGTGAAGATCGTTGATCACGAAGAAAGAGGGTATATGATCACTTCGCACCGTTCAACCGCAAAGCCCTTCATCAAGTGGGCTGGCGGTAAATCCCAGTTGCTCCCCCAGCTTGAGGAGCTTCTACCGTCTGAGATGAGACAAGGAGAGGCGCAGCATTATTGTGAGCCATTTTTAGGCGGTGGAGCCATGTTTTTCCATCTATGGAGCACAAGGCGCATTAAGTCAGCGCGACTGAGCGATGTCAATCCTGACTTGATTGGAACCTATGTAGTTGTGAAAGAGGCATTGAGCGAGTTGCTTGAAGTTCTCAGCGAGTATGCAAACGAGTACTTTAGCAAGACAAGAGAGGAGCAAAGCGACCTCTACTATGAGTTAAGGAATGAATACAATTCCCTGAAGAAGGAGCCTGGCTTGTCGAAGACAGAAGCGATAACATGCGCAGCCCTGTTTATCTTTTTGAACAAGACATGCTACAACGGCCTGCATAGGGTCAACAAGAACGGAGACTTCAATGTGCCCTTCGGTTCGTATAAGAACCCACAGATTGTTGATCGTGACAATCTGATTGCAGTCAGCAGAGCATTGGAGATCGCTGAGCTATCAGTATCATCATATGAGAAATTGCTGAATCAAGCAGTTCAAGGGGGTTTTGTCTATTTCGATCCTCCATACAGGCCAGTTAGCAAAACTGCGAGCTTTACCGCCTATAGCAATGGAGGATTCAATGACAGCGACCAAATAAACCTTGCTCGGGTTTTCCAAGCACTCGCCGCGAAAGGGCTGAAGCTTATGCTAAGCAATTCTGATTCGAGCGATGGTTTCTTCGACTCTCTATACAGCGGTTTCATCGTTTCGCGTGTCAACGCCAAACGATTCATAAATTGCGACTCAACCGGGCGCGGTTCGGTATCAGAAGTAGTTATAACCAATTATGAGGTGAAGGATGAAGTATCTCCCCTTTTATGCTGATTTGACTGGGCGCAATAACGACGACGAGGTGTTTGCGTACCTTTGCAGTACGATGAGGCATAAGATATGCTCATGGGACTATTTTGTAAACTGGACAAAAGCATTCGCCGGCTTCAAGCAGCACGAGGACGAATTAAACCTTCTCAACTCGCTTGTCGGAAGTGGCAACCCCAAGGAGGAACTTCGAAGGCTGATTAAGAAGTACCCAAGCATATATCGGATCCTCCCTGGTCTTATCGCAATAAGAGAGATGAAGTTCGACCTGCTTGCATCATATAACTGGGATGGTTTCACATATCTGAATTATGACTTTAGTGTCAAAGAGCCATCTGAAGAACAACTCTCAGACGCAGTTGAGTTCGCCGAGAGGAGCGGATTTTTGAAGAGAATCGCGGACAAGCATATCAGAAGCATTCCAGACTACTTTTTCGGAGTTGAGGTCGGTCTTGACAGCAATGGAAGGAAGAACCGAGGTGGGACAGCAATGGAGTCAATTATCTCTTTTTTTGTAAGTTCGCTATGCAAGCGAAACGGCTATACATTCATTCACTCAGCAAACCCGAAGAACATTGAGCAGAAATGGGGAATCACAGTAGGGAGCAACGAGGCTCTAAAGATCGTTGACTTTGCAGTTAAGACACCTCGCCGTCTTCACCTTATCGAGACAAACTTCTATTCTGGGGGTGGTTCAAAGCTCAAGGCGACGGCTGGTGAGTACATCGAGACGCAGAATTTCTGGACACAGCAGGGACATAATTTCATATGGATTACGGATGGCAAAGGGTGGGCATCCACATCCCGAAACCTGCGCGATACATTCAATCATAACGATCACACGATTAACCTACAGATGATTCTTGATGGAATCCTTGAGGAGATTCTGAAACATGAGGACAGATAATTCAGCGCTTGACCAGATTCAGTTTGAGGTTGAGAATACATCACTATGGACATTCCCTGAGAGAGGCAACTGGGCCACGCATAACCCAAAATATAGAGGTAACTTTGCGCCACAAATACCGCGTAACTTAATACTCAAGTACTCTTCCGAATGCGACTTGGTACTTGATCCGATGGTCGGTGGTGGAACCACTTTGATAGAGACCAGGTTGCTGAACCGCAACGCGATCGGAATTGATATCAATCCTAATGCGGTTCGGTTATCACAATCCGCGCTGCAGTTCGAGTCGAAAGGCATATCCACTCAATCAGTTCTGCAAGGGAATGCCAAGATGATGCCTTTTATTCCCTCAGAATCGGTTGATCTGATTGTCACTCATCCACCATATATGAACATCATCAAGTACTCAGAGGAGTTCATCGCTGACGACTTATCCAATATTACAAGTCCTGGGAAGTTCTGCGATGAAATCGAACTTGTTGCGAAGGAGCTTTTCCGTGTTCTTAAGACGAACAAATATTGCTGCATACTTATTGGCGACACCCGTCGCTCGAAGCATTTTGTACCTTTGGCATACAGCGTTATGATGCGATTCCTCCGAGTTGGCTTTGTTCTGAAGGAAGACATTATCAAGGCTCAGCATAATTGCAGTGCAACGAAGCGATGGATTGGAAAGGCTCAGGACATGGGATTCTACTTGATTATGCACGAACACCTATTCGTGTTCAGGAAACCAGCACCTGATGAAGATGTCACAAAGGTGAAATGGAGCAGAAACCTTGCCTGACGCTCAAGAGACGCGCTAATCCTCATACTTCTCTAAGTCGGATTCCTCTAAGCCGAAGTGATGGCCGATTTCGTGCAGTACGGTCAAGCGTATCTGACGGACTATCTCTGCGCCGTTCGACCCAAAATCCCTTAACAACGGTTCGCGAAATATTGTGATCCGCGGGGGAAAATGAGGTTCGTTTGGCGTTTGCTCTGTAAGTGGAACACCCTCGTAATAGCCGTATAGGTCGCTACTATCCCCCTCTATGTCTTGATATGACGGGCGATTTTCAACAACCACAGATACATACTTCAGGTACTTCTTAAACTCTTGAGGCAGAGTGCGCAACGCACGGGATACAAGCAAGTCGAAACTGCGTCGTGTCATTCTGCGTGGTTTCATGGTGGACCTTTGAGTGGATAGTTAGAACATAACCGCTATTGTCACTGATGCAAGTAACTTAACACAGCCTTTATTGACAAAAAACCCCCTGAAGCGCGAACTTCAGGGGGATCAGTATCAGTGGTGCCGCGGGTGGGACTCGAACCCACACCCACTATACGTGGACTAGGCCCTCAACCTAGCGCGTCTGCCAATTCCGCCACCGCGGCATGGAAGCCAATCATTCTGTCGTAAATTCGAAAGACCAAACCAAGCGTTCTTTACGCTCAGCATAGATTGCTGTCAACGGGGCTAAATTGTACATAGCGCTACACAGCCTGTCAAGCGCTTTTTTACGCTTCAACTGCTCTTCGCGCACCCGGTTCTGATATTCGGCTTGCTCATGGGGGCGATAGCGTAACTCAGGAAGTGGTATATCCTCTGGAGCGATTTTCAGAAGACTCTCGTTCCACGCTGTCGCGTTCGTGTTAAACTCAACAGCAAGCGACTTGGGATCGGTGTAAATCCATCCGCTTGCTGGGAACGACCGGCGCGAAAGCTCGCTGAATATACCTTGGTTGTAGAGCGATTTATTGTCCTTTACGGCGTCAATGCATTTTCTGATGCCCTCTATCGAGGTGCTTATGATCCAGTTATCTGCAAGAAAAGCGTAACAAGGCACGATGGCGTCTTTTACTGGATTATTGGGGATCTCGAAGTAGTTAATCTCTATACCCTTGTGGTTGACACGCTTGTCTAAAAACGGCATAGCCTCGCCAGATTCTTCGTGTTCGAGCCTCAGTTTCTCCATGAACTTGTCAACCTGCTCATAGACTATATCGCTGAAGGTCTTTACATCCTTCAGGCCAAAGCACAAAACAAGCGATGGGAAAGGAAACTCGCGCTGGAATCTTGGGTCGGGAGTCTGCGGTACGAGCGAGATTGTATGCACACGACCCATTGCCGGGAAAAACTCTTCCTCAAACACTTTTGAAGCAGGATCAGCCTTGATCTTCTCAAGCTCATCCGGAGTCTGCTCTTTCAAAATGCTCTGCCAGAGGTTAGGCACATCCTTCGACCAGCAAAGGGTAAGAAATGTATCGTTTGGCAGGTGTTTTGCGGCATCAAAGTCTTTTATCTCCGCGGCTTCCAGCCGAGTCAGGTCGCTTTTTTCCGGATCAAGCGGAGCGTCAAGAGAGAATCGTAACCCGGCACGCTTGCCGATGCGTATCAAGTCGCAGTGAACATCAATATGACTGTATGCGAACGAGTCGAAAGCTATCTTACCGAAGAGCTTGTTGAAGTATTTCCATACTCGTGCAAATCCACTTTCCTCCTTTAGCGCCGAGGCGATCTCATCAATAAACACAGATGGTGAGAACCTCACGCTTACATCGTGCGTGCGCTCCCATTCGACCGCGGATGCAAAGTCCTGCTGAAGCGCAAGCGGTTTGAATGTGGGGGATAGCATGTCTTCAACTCGTGAGTAGTTCGTCGCAACAACGAGCCTTCCCCTTCGCTCGAAAATGTATATTCGACTTCCATCGGGTAAAGTCGCCTCAAAGACCTTTGTCGGCATTGTGACATCGCCAGCGAGGCTGGACTTATATGTAGAACCTGCTGGAAGAAAAGACATCGTTCTTTCAAGTCCAGCAACGCGGATTGGAAGAAACATCTCGGCAGATACAGCGATATCGGGCATTTTGCCCTTAATGCTATAAATTGCAATGCCAACCCTCGCACCAAGGTAAGTGGAAGGCTCGAATCCAAACAGGTGCTTCAATAGCTTACCCGGAGTCGAGTTGAATCGGTAGTTGACGAAATCAGAATATGTCGCCCGAAACTTGGCGAAAATGCTATCACTGTCATCTGACACGCATAACCAGCGATAAGCTTTTGAGTTAAAAAGCGCCGTTGCCGCGCTGTCGTTCCATGGCTCGTTTAGCTCACAGTAGAACGCTGCCCCTTGAGGCAAATCGTAAGCAGGAGAACGATCTGCGCTCGAATTTGCATGAAGGCCAAACTCTATTGCGCCCATTACAAGCAGCAACATTAACAAAATTACCACTCCATAGCGAGGCATGCAGCAACATTTGCAGGTGCACTGTACAGTAGGTTGCGGTGGTTGCTCTCCCTGCACAGCATTGTCAACAAATGCCGACGGTGCTTTCGTATCAGCATTTTCAGTTAAAGCAACGCCCTGCTCTTCTGTTTGCTGAGTTTTCTGTTCAGTTTCTTCGTTTATCGTCATGGCAGCACATTCTACTCATCTAACGCGTTTCTCAAGAATGTCGTGTTTCGTTGTATCGGTGCAACGCATAGTTACAATTGTATCGAGTATGAACGATAGTGTGCTGCAAAAACTCGTCTCTCTAATATCGCCCTGCACACTTTGCCCGCGCAAATGCAAAGCGCGAAGGCACGAAGGCGAACTTGGCACATGCAGAGTGGGTGCATCAGTGCGGGTCGCATCATTCGGCCCGCATTTTGGCGAAGAAGCTGAGCTTGTAGGCTCGGGAGGCAGCGGCACAGTGTTCTTTTCTGGCTGCAACTTGCATTGTGTTTTCTGCCAGAACTCTGACATAAGCTTCGGTTTGTCAAGCTTTGATGTTACAGTTGAACAGCTTGCCAACATCATGTTGCACCTCGAAAAGACCGGATGCGAGAACATAAACCTTGTTACACCCACTCATTTCGCGCCAGTAATAGCACAGTCAATTTTGCTTGCGCGCAGCAACGGTTTAGCCCGTCCTATCGTCTATAACTGCGGCGGATACGAGAACGGAGAAGCTCTGCGACTGCTTGATGGGTTAATACAGATATATATGCCCGACTTGAAGTCATTGAACCCCTATTGGTGCAAGGTTCATCTTAACGCACCGGACTATCCCGATGTTGCGCGTGAAGCCGTAAGAATTATGTACGGACAGGCCGGAAAGCTGCTCATCCAAAACGGCGTTGCAACCAGAGGAGTTTTGATAAGACACCTTGTTATGCCTAATGCGATCGAGGATTCTTATGCCGTTCTTGAATTCATAGCGAATGAAGCTCCTGACGCGCTTGTAAATGTCATGGGGCAGTACCACCCATGCCATGATGCAATGCAATACAGTTCAATATCGCGGCGCACGACAAGCCACGAGACCGAGCAAGTCAAGACGCGTGCACGAGAGCTTGGTCTGAACCTTGCCAGATGAAAAAGGGCTTTTTTGGTTTCTTGACCGTTGTCAAAACGCCCTAAAATGCAAAATTCCTTTGGAGGTCACTTGCGCATCGGACTCTTTGGAGGTTCATTCGATCCTGTTCACAACGGGCATCTTCGCCTTGCATCCGTTGCTTTCGACTTGGCGGAGCTTGATAAGGTACTCTTCATTCCAGCAAGGGTTCCACCTCATAAAGTCGGTCGTTCTCTCGCAGAACCCCGACATAGACTGGCTATGCTCACACTTGCCCTGCAGGATTGTTCGAAGTTCGAGATATCCGAAATCGAGGTTCACTCAATCGGTAACGGTTATTCGCTCGACACAGTAAGACAGCTTCGTTTGGCTCGGCCTGCAGACGAGTTCTTCTTTATAATCGGCGGAGACAGCTTGGTTGATCTTCACAAGTGGTACCGCATTGACGAGTTGCTTTATGAAGTCAGGTTTCTTATTCTCAACAGACCGGGATTCGATATCGAAGGCTCTTTGGCTTCCCTACCGTTTGATGAAAAGACGATAGATTCACTGCGAAACGGCATGCTTTCAGCGCCAGCATTGGATGTATCGTCTTCGCAAATACGCAAGATGATAGAAAGACAGTCTGACATAAGCGGTCTTGTGCCAGATGAAGTGCGCAAGTACATCCTTGAAAACGGCCTCTATTTGAACAACAAAGGTCAATGACCAACATGGCAAAAAGAAAAACAGATGCAGAAAGAACTCCTTCCGGCGTTTCGGTTGTGATTGTCGAATCGCCCGCAAAGACGAAAACCATATCGCGCATATTAGGTTCGGGCTACGAGGTTCATGCGACGATGGGGCACATTCGCGACCTTCCCACCAAGACACTTGGCATAGATATCGAGGCCGATTTTGCGCTTCAGTATATACTGCTTGCCTCACGCAAGAAAGCTGTAGATACCCTTCGCAAGGCTGTGAAAGATGCCGATCAGATATTCCTTGCACCCGACCCCGACCGTGAGGGAGAAGCCATTGCTTGGCATGTCGCCGAGGCATTGAACCTCGATCCCAAGCGAACGACCCGAATCACCTTTAACGAGATAACCGCTCCAGCGGTTCGGCGTGCCATCGAGCAACCCAGCCATCTCAATATGAACCTCGTAAATGCTCAGCAGGCGCGGCGAATCCTTGATAGGCTTGTGGGTTATAAAATATCTCCGCTACTTTGGAAGAAAATAGCGCGAGGTCTAAGTGCTGGACGCGTGCAGTCAGTCGCTGTCCGCCTGATAGTCGAGCGCGAAGAGGCAATTCGGGCATTCCAACCAGAGGAATACTGGAAGCTTATCGCTGACCTCTTTGCCACCGGACATCCTGATGAGGTGTTTCAGGCCGAACTTGTCGAATACGGCAAGGGCATAAAAAAGGTCAAAGACGGCAAAATCGCCGAGTTTTTACGCAAGTCGTTGATGCGTGCAAAATGGTCTGTCAAGAGCGTCGAGAAGAAGATAAGCTTCTCGCAATCTTTGCCACCATTCAATACTGCCCTTCTTCAGTCTGCGGCGGTTAATAGGCTGGGCTTTTCGGCAAAAAAGACTATGCGCGTCGCACAGCAATTATACGAGGGCATCGAGCTTGGAGAGAAGGGAAGTGTAGGTCTTATTACCTACATGAGAACCGACTCATTTCGAGTCTCGGATACAAGCGTTGCGCAGGTGCGCGACTTTATTAAGAAGGAGTACGGCCCGGCATATCTCCCTGATAAGCCTCGCGTTGTAACAACCAAAAAAAGCGCACAAGATGCGCACGAAGCTATACGCCCGACCGATGTGATGTTACGCCCCGAGGTTATTAGCAAGTACTTGAACAACGATCAGCTAAGGCTCTATAAGCTGATCTGGCACCAATTCGTCGCGTCTCAAATGAGTGCCGCGAGATATGAGCTTGTAAATGCTGATATTACTGCCGAAGATTGCATCTTCAGAGCTTCAGGCAAGCGGTTATTGTTCGATGGACACTTGAAGGCAGCTTTTTCGAAGGAAAAGCAGGACTTTCAAATTCTTCCATCTCTCGACCCTGGGCAAGAGCTTACACTCAAAGAGCTTGCCGCAAGTCAGCACTTCACGCAACCACCTGCAAGGTTCACCGAAGCAACACTCGTCAAGGCATTGGAGCGCGAGGGCATCGGAAGACCTTCAACATATGCCACGATTATCTCGACAATTCAAGATCGTGGTTATGTGCTTCTTGAGGAGAAGAAGTTCAAACCAACCGAGCTTGGCGAGGTAGTAACTAAAAAGCTCGTCGAGCACTTTCCCGATATTCTTGCGGTATCATTCACCCGCTCGATGGAAGAGCATCTTGACGACATAGAGCTTGGTGAACGCGAATGGCTAACCGTTGTCAAGGAGTTCTATGCGCCCTTCTCCACTGCATTAGAAAAGGCAATGGAAGAAATGGGTTCTGAGAAGGGAAAGGTAGTAGAAAGCGGAGAAGTCTGCCCCGATTGCGGTCAGCCGCTCGTCGAGCGCATCTCGCGCTTCGGAAGGTTCTCCGCCTGTTCAGCCTACCCGAAATGCAAGTTTGTTAAACGCGAAAATAGTGCGCCAGAACCTGCTAAGCTTGAAGAATTGTGCCCGCAATGTGGAAAGCAGCTTCTTCAGAAAACAGGCAAGCGCGGGGCATTCATCGCGTGTTCAGGTTATCCAAAGTGCAAGTTCACCAAGAATGCTGACGGTGCACAGGAAAAGCCGAAAACACAGGCAAAGATTGTAGAGGGCGAGTTATGCCCTAAATGTGAAGCTCCTATGGTGTTACGCTTCTCAAAGCGCGGGCCATTTCTTGGATGTTCAAAATTTCCTAAATGCCGCGGCATTAAGAAGCTGCCAGATCACCTTCGCGAAGAATACGCCAAAAGCAAGCAGACAAAAAGCGATGCCACAGAATAGTGGTTCAATAGTGTAATGAGCGATCTTAGCACTAATGTCGAAGCCTTTCTGAACCATCTTAAGTTCGAGCGCAAGGTCTCACCAAACACCCTGCGATCTTACAGCTCAGACCTTGCGCAGTTTCTCGAATGGGCTGACGAAAGCGGATTTGGCGATAGCGAAGTTGCAGACATCACACCTGAGAACCTGCGTGAGTTCATCGTACACCTTCGGGCTGGTCCAGTTGACTACACAGTAACATCGGTAGCTCGAAAGCTTTCAGCCGTAAAGGCCTTATTCAAATACCTTCTTAAGCGCGGGCATCTCGCATCGAATCCAACAGCGGCCGTGCGAGCACCTAAGATGGGGCGACCGCTACCAAAGTACCTTGATGAGGATGAGGTCGAAAAACTGCTTGCCGCCCCAAAAGGCGACGACGCTCTTGGCCTTCGCGATAAAGCGCTGCTCGAGAGCCTTTATTCCACCGGAATGCGCGCGTCGGAAATCGTTTCGCTTAATGTCGAATCGCTCGACCTGAAGAATGGAACAGCAAATGTGGTTGGCAAAGGCAAGAAGGAGAGAATGGTCTTTTTTGGGCCATACGCAGTTGATGCTGTTATCGCTTATTTGCGCAAACGATCAGAGCTGACAGGTGATGGAGGTCACCAATCGGGCGCACTATTTGTCAATAAGTTTGGAACCAGGCTTACATCCCGATCATTGCAGAGGATTGTCGAAAAATACATTGCTGAGTCAGGGCTTCCGCGAAACACTACACCACACACATTACGGCATTCTTTCGCCACGCACATGCTTAACAAGGGTGCAGACCTTCGGTTGATTCAGGAGCTTTTAGGGCATAGTTCTATTTCCACAACCCAGATATACACCCATATTTCAACAGAGCGTCTTCGCGATATTTACATGAAGGCTCATCCGAGAGCGAGAGAGAAAAACGGCACCATCGAATAGTGTTCCCTTCGCCTAAAGGTATGTGCATCTGGCTTTTTTAGTTATAATGCGCATACACGCTTTGCGGCGTTTCGCGCTTTATTGATTATCTCCCCTGCCCCTTCGATTATGCCGTTCCACATCAACACCTTTCCATCGCAAATGACACCTCGCACGCATCCCCCATTTGCTGAGTACACGAGGTTAGAAACTGCGTCGTGACAAGGTATCAAAGCAGGCGAATTTCCGTCTATCAGCATTAAGTCGGCTGATGCACCTTGTTGAATTACACCTCCATCAAGACGAAAAGCGTCAGAGCAAGCCTCTGTGGAAAGATGGAAGATGTCTGCCGCATTCACATTCAGCGGATCACCTGTCTTTGATTTCTGAAGCAATGCTGCGAACTTCATCTCTTCGAACATATCGAGATTGTTGTTGGATGCGCATCCGTCTGTGCCTAACAAGACACTCACGCCAGCTTCTGTTAGCCGTTTGAGGAAGAACTTCTCACCGCTCGCAAGTTTCAGATTCGAAGTCGGTAGATGAAGCACTTTACACCTATACTTTGCCAACAACTCAACTTCTCTGTCTGATAACCAAATGCAGTGGGCGGCAAAGACTCTTTCGCTAAGAAAACCAATATCAGCAAGGTATTCAATCGGCCTTACCCCGCGCGCCTTCACGAACTCTGACACCTCGCGTTCGGTCTCGTTAAGGTGGATGTGAATGGGTACATTATTGATCGCTGAATATTCTGAGCACCATTTAAGACCTTTTTCAGAGACAGTGTATGGAGCATGAGGCCCAAGCGCAAAGCGAACATTCTTATCACCCTTTAACAAAGCCATAAGATCATCAGATTCGTCTTTACACACATCAAGTGCCTGCGGGTTGAAAGCATCAATAAGCACACTGTTTATGCTGGCTTTCATGCCCATATCCCGCGCGGCTTGTATCGTGGCGCGGGGGTGCCAATACATGTCGTTAAAGAATGTGGTTCCGGTGGAGATCATCTCCAAACACGCAAGCATTGCACCCGCGTACACATCTTCATCGGTCATGTGCGCCTCGGCAGGCCAAATCCTTTGATGAAGCCATTCATGCAAGGGCATGTCATCGCCCCACCCACGAAAAAGGGTCATTGCAGAATGGGTATGCGCGTTGTTGAGCGAAGGTGCCACTATAAGATCTTTGCAGTCAAGCTCTCTTTTGCTTCTGGGTGAATCTTGACCAATAAAGGATATATTCCCGTCTAAGACCGCAATATTTGCAGTTACGCCATCAAGCAATCTGGCACCTTTTAACAGCAGGTCGGCTTCAATATTATCTGTTCTTATAGCCATTTAGAATATCCTCCAGTACTGATAGCACCTTAAGCGAGTTGCGCTTACAGGTTTGCTGAACCTCCAGCATGGTCAAGGGTGTCTGCGCGACACCATGAGCATAATTGTCAACCATACACAACAACGCAATCTTAATGCCAAGCTCGCATGCCAAAAATACCTCCTGCGCTGCTGTCATTCCGACAACAGTGCAAAAAGACGACATAAAGGCAATTTCTGCCTTTGTCTCAAATGATGGGCCAAGCGTCTGGCAATAGACGCCGCCAGATAAGTAGCTATGGTCTCCTTTACTAAGAATGGCCTCAAGTTTATCTGTGACTTCACTTGATACTGATGGAATGCTGAATCCAACACCGCGATTTCCGAAAAATGAATCGCGTCTCCAAGGGCAAAAGACATCGTCGGGAAGGATGAATGTCCCCAACGGTACATCCCGCTTCAGTGTGCCGGTTGAGCAGATTGCGACAATTTCTTCGACACCAAGATCCTTCATCGCTGCAATATTGGCCCGATAATTTATCTCATGGGGAGGAGCGTAGGTTTCAGCACCATGCCGGGGCAGAATTATGCAGTCTCCAACATGATAATACTGAATGCGCCCGAATTCGTTTTCTGCTTCGCACTTTTGTCCAAGCTTCGAGATCGTTTCAACGGTGAGGCTCGAACCGCATATAATGCCGAGTTGTGTCATATAGTTCCCCATTTGTTTGCGTCAGTATATCCTATTATTCGGGAGAGTTGGGATGGAAAATATCGAACTGAAAGGCAAAATCGAATCGCTTGAGCACGCAAGAAAGGTATGCGAGCAAATCGGTGCCGAATTCGAATGGCAGCGCCTGCAACAGGATATCTATTACGCGATTGGCGACGAGAGGCTTAAGCTCCGCATAGAAGACAATGAACCCCCTTATCTTGTGCATTATCTTCGCCCATCCACCGAAAGTGCACGCAAGTGCGACTACCGAATTTTGCGGCTTGAAAACTGCTGCCATAGCGATGCTCGCAGCTTCTTCAACTCAGCGTTGAAGCCGTGCGCTCAGGTGGTGAAGACGCGGCAATTGTTCATGTGGCAGGGAGTTCGCATTCATCTCGATTCAGTGAAGGAACTTGGCGATTTCATTGAGTTCGAACATCCCATCGGCAAATACACCCGCGAAGAAGCAAAGGCAAGGACGCTCTCTCTTGTAGCTCTGTTTGGCATACGCGAGTCCGATATAGTTTTAGGTTCGTATTCAGATATGGTATAGTTGAGAAGACACGAAGGTTCTGATTGGAATGGATTTTGCAGTATAAAGTCTGAACTTTCAAAAAAATGAGACATTGAGCGCTCAAAGCGTCAAATTCGGCGGAGGTGTAACATGAAGGAAATTCGTTCAAACCTTATATTGCTGGCCGTATTGGTCGGCATTGTGTTCGGCATAATGATTACCGCGCGCTTCAACCTTACAAATCCTACATCTGGAGAACAGGCAAACGATCAGCTTCGAGCACGGCAAGAAGCTGGAATGCCGTCTTCTGAGACAGTTCGAATTGCACAGGCAATTTCTGATGCAGGTGTTTCGGTTGCAGAGCGTGGCATACCGGCGGTTGTATCGCTTACAGTCGAGCGCAAGCAGCGTGGGTTCCCAAATTTTGATATCTTTCAGGGTTGGTATTTCCCAGAGCGCACTATTCAGGGAACAGGTTCGGGCTTTTTCGTATCGCCAGATGGTTATCTTGTAACAAATTACCATGTGGTTGCAGGAGCGGAAGTGATCAGGGTCAAGCTGGCCGACGAACGCGAGCTTGAGGGCAAGCTTGTGGGTGACGCGCAGAACCTTGATCTGGCAGTTGTAAAGGTCGAAGGAGAGGGATTCCCCTATCTTAAACTCGGTGACTCAGACCACATTCGCGTGGGCGAAATTGTCTATGCGATAGGCTCTCCGTTCGGACTTCGCCACACAGTAACCCAGGGAATCATAAGCGCGCGCGACCGTGTTGATATGAAGCTAACACAGGTCGAGGATTTCATTCAGACAGATGCGGCAATAAACCCGGGCAACTCGGGCGGGCCACTTATCAATCTGCACGCGGAAGTAATAGGCGTCAACACTGCAATAAACACTCGAAGCGGCGGCAACGATGGCATTTCGTTCGCTATTCCCTCGAATGTAGTTCGTTTTGCTTATGAGAGGATTAAGAACGGTCAGAAGATAGAAGGAGCATACATAGGCGTATGGATTGACGATGTTGACGATGATGTGGCGAGAAAGGCCGGTCTTTCATCTCCAATGGGATGCTATATCCGCAATGTACAAAAAGGTGGTCCAGCGGATACAGCGGGCTTAAAGGCAGGCGATATTGTCACATCGGTTGATGACAGAAGGGTGCGCGACAGACTCTCGTTTTTCAACATGATCTACTTCCACTCGCCCGGTGATGTCGTAAGATTGACGGTTCGGCGTAACGGGTCAGATTTAGATATCCCAGTCACCGTCACCAATCGGAGTGAGGATGTTGAGAAGCAACTTCGAGAACAGATTCCTACCACTGGCAATACTATGACGATCCACGGCGCAACGGTCCGTTTGGCGAAAGATAATGACCTGCAAGGGGTTGTTGTTGAAAAGGTAGAAGACAATTCACCTGCAAAGTGGATCGGATTGCAGCAAGGTGATATCGTTCTTGCAATTGACCGGCAGAAGATTAATACGCTCGATGATTTCAAACGGGCATTTGATGCGGCGATACAACGCAACAGTATTTCAGTTCGCATCGTTCGAAATATGGCAACGCTTCTTCTCAATAACCGCGGTTTTATGCGAAATTCGCAGCCCGGTGACGATGATGACATGCTGTAATCGCAATTTGTCAGAAAATCAGTTGAATGATGTTCGCCCCCGCTATAATAGCGGGGGCTTTAGTTAAAGATAGATCGCGTTTATCTGGAGGAGCACGATGAAGACAGCGTACCTACTTGTAGTCGCAGCTATGATCGGAGCGATAGCTGGTACAATCTGCTGCCTTCTTGTTGTCAAAAAAGCAGTTGAGCCTGATTTTGAGTTAAGGCTCGAAAAAGCTGTCAACAAGGTGCTGCCCTGCACTGTCTCTCTGCACCCTCAGGAATCTCCAGTTTCTCTCTTTGGTTCAATACGCAAACTTGCTGATGGGGGCGAGTTCAGGTCTGCTGCGGGTGTCGCTGTTCGCAAGGGGGGCTATGTGCTTACAAACGCCCATGTCGTTGCGCAGTTCAAAACCATCTATGCAACAACCCGCTCTGGCAAAACCCACGCTGCAAAAGTTGTCTCATCTGTGCCCGATTTCGATGTTGCGTTGTTGATGATACCAGAAGACCTCCCTGTGGTCGAACCCTGTCAAAAAGACAAAGTTCGCGTTGGTCGCATAGTCTTTTCTGTCGGAACGCCTTATGAATTGCCCTTTTCGGTGAGTCTTGGTGTGATAAGCTCGCTCAATCGAGGCAGATTGAACTTCTCAGCGTACGAGGATTTTCTTCAAACAGACGCAGCAATTAACCCGGGCTCATCTGGTGGACCACTCTGCGACCTTGATGGAAAGCTTGTCGGCATTAATACAGCCCAGTTCAGCCTTAAAAGCGGTTCGAATGGCATAAATTTTGCTGTACCAGTATATCTGTTGCAGCCGATCATTGACAAGATGATACAGAAACGCACCGATATTGCCACCTACCTTGGCGTATCAGCAAGACCTGAAAACCTCGACGACCTTCGTAAAGCAGGTCTCGATAATGCTCGTGGTGTGGTGATATATAAGGTGCAAAAAGGCTCCCCAGCTTATAAGGCTGGAGTTCGTGCCGGAGATATTCTCGTTGCGATAGACGGCAGCGAGATAGCATCTCCCTTCGAACTTAGAGCCTTAGTGCTTGTTCGCGAACCGGGTGACACGCTTCGATTCTCGGTTATTAGAGAAGGAAAGCCGGTTGAAATCGCCGTAGTTCTCTCAGCAAGCGACCCCTCTGACCCGCCCTTCCTTATAGTGCCTTCTCTTGAAGCACTATTTGAGAAGCCTGATGACGAGGTTCTTCGTGTTGTTGCTGCGCAATTCGGCGCAGAGCTTGCTCGCGCGGAATTCGGAGGGCTTGCAGCAAAGTTGGGTCTTGAGTCTGGCGATGTGATCCTTACCGTTAACGGAAGATCTTTTGCAACACTTGCAGAGTTTTCTGCGGTTGTCGGTCAGGCAGTTGCAGGAGGTTCGCTTCGAATCAGGTACTATTGCGCAGCGGATAAGACAGAGAAAGAGGCTTCACGCGAGCCTTGATTAGCACCATAAGGTAACCGTCGGTCGTCATCGAACGGTAAACCGTTGTCGAATACAATTCAGCTACAACAACAGGCCTTTTAATACAATAAGGAGGCGAAAGTGAAACTGAAACCCCTTGGTGACAGAGTTTTGGTCAAGCGTCTTGAGGCAGAAGAAAAGACAAAGGGCGGCATCATACTGCCCGATACGGCAAAAGAGAAGCCCAAAGAGGGTCGTGTAATGGCAGTCGGCTGCGGACGACTTCTCGAAACTGGCAAAAGAATGGAACCCCAGCTTAAAGTCGGCGATCGCGTGATCTTTTCGTCTTACGCTGGCACAGAAGTCAAGGTTACCGGCGAAGAGTACCTTATTATGCGTGAAGAGGACATTCACGCGGTTGTCGAAGAATAACAATAGGGGAGGAAGAAATGGGAGCCAAGAAAATACTATACGATGCGCAAGCGCGCGACTCGATCCGCCGTGGTGTAAACAAGCTTTCCCGTGCGGTAAAGGTCACGCTCGGCCCCCGTGGGCGAAATGTGGTGATTGAAAAGTCATGGGGCGCCCCCACCGTTACAAAAGACGGCGTTACGGTTGCGAAAGAGATATCACTTGAGGACACTTACGAGAACATGGGTGCCCAGATGGTGAAAGAGGTCGCCTCGAAGACATCTGAAGTCGCTGGCGATGGCACAACCACCGCAACAGTGATCGCAGAAGCCATCTTTGAGAATGGCCTTCGCAATGTTGTTGCAGGCGCAAACGCAATTGAGCTTAAGCGCGGCATAGACAAAGCTGTAGAAGCCGTAATCGAAGAGATGAAGAAGCACACGATCCAAGTTACCGACAACAAAGAGATCGAAAATGTCGCTTCTGTAGCCGCAAATAACGACCGCGAAATTGGCAAGAAGATTGCCGATGCAATGGCTCGTGTGGGCAAAGACGGCGTAATCACTGTTGATGAAAGCAAGACCATTGAAACAGTCGTTGACTGGGTCGAGGGTATGCAGTTTGACCGTGGTTACATATCCCCCTACTTTGTCACAGATTCTGCCAACATGAAGGTCGTTTTAGAGAATCCCTTCATCCTTGTCCATGAAAAAAAGATATCCAACATCAAGGATATAATCCCACTGCTTGAAAAGGTCGTGCAGTCTGGCAAGCCGCTCCTTATCATCGCAGAGGATGTCGAGGGCGAAGCATTGGCGACACTGGTCGTCAACAAACTGCGCGGCACACTGAAGATTGCCGCAGTAAAGGCGCCGGGTTACGGCGACCGTCGCAAGGCGATGCTTGAGGATATCGCGGTGCTAACCGGCGCGACAGCAGTATTTGAGGACCTTGGCGTTAAGGTTGATTCGCTTACACTCGCAGACCTTGGCAAAGCCGAGCGCATTGAGATAGACAAAGAGAACACAACCATCATCGCCAATATCAACGAGCCCGGCATCAGCGCAAAGATTAAGGCGCGCATCAGTCAGATTCGTTCAGAGATCGAAAACGCCACAAGCGATTACGACCGCGAGAAGCTGCAAGAGCGCCTCGCCAAATTGGCCGGTGGCGTTGCTCAGGTTAAGGTTGGAGCTGCAACTGAAGTCGAAATGAAAGAAAAGAAGGCTCGCGTTGAAGACGCTCTTCATGCCACACGCGCTGCTGTCGAGGAAGGCATTCTCCCGGGTGGCGGCGTTGCACTGCTCCGCGCAGCAAAGGTAATCGAAGGGCTAAAGCTCTCACCAGACCAGATGACAGGCGCCCAAATTGTCCGCAAGTCGCTTTGCGCCCCCGTCATGCAGATTTCAGAAAATGCTGGCATCAATGGTGCAGTAGTTGTTCAGAAGATACTTGAGACTTCAGACTTCAACTACGGCTACAACGCAGCAGATGATAGGTACGAAGACATGGTCGCCTCTGGTATTATTGATCCGACCAAAGTCGTTCGCTCGGCATTGCTGAATGCTGCCTCTGTCGCTGGTGTATTGCTCACTACCGATGCCCTTGTCGCCGATATTCCCAAGAAAAAGGATGCTGCCCCGGGCGGTATGCCTGGCATGGGTGGGATGGGCGGCATGGGCGGTGGCATGGACGACATGGACTATTAATCGCTGCAAGCTGACACATAACTCAAGCCCGGCCGGCCTGTCGGTCGGTCGGGCTTTTTTATCAAAGCCGGTTTTAAATGGCGAAGAAACGCGACTACTACGAAATTCTGGGTGTGAAAAGGGACGCAAGCTCCGAGGAGCTAAAGAGCGCATATCGAAAGTGCGCCTTTAAGTACCATCCCGACCGAAACCCAGGGGACAAAGAGGCTGAAGAGCATTTCAAGGAGGCTGCAGAGGCCTATGAAGTGCTGCGCGACAAGTCAAAGCGCGATCTATACGATCGTTATGGGCACGAAGCTGTTACAAGCGGAACTACCTGGCGCGACACAACTGACATATTCGATATTTTTGCTGATGTGTTTTCTGGTTTCGGGTTTGATTCGTTCGGTCAACGCGGGTGGGGAGGAAGGCAGACACCACAGCAGGGAGCATCACGCAAAGTCGAGATCGAGCTTACTCTCGATGAGGTGTTCAAGGGTGTTGAAAAGAAAATACCCTACTCGTGCCTTGAATACTGCACAAAGTGCAATGGTTCAGGAAGCGCGGAAGGGAGTGGTTGGAAGACTTGCCCCACATGCCGAGGCAATGGTCAGGTAGCCACATCCGCAGGTTTCATCTCTATGCTAACAACATGTCCTCACTGCGGAGGCAGAGGCAAGACAATCGAACGCCCCTGCCCTGTGTGCCGCGGTTCAGGGCGCACGCAAGAAAACAAAGAGATGATGGTGACGATTCCGCCGGGAATCGAGGACGGAAGCCGAATCCGAGTAAATGGCAAGGGTGATGTTGGCGAACAGGGTGCGCAGAGAGGTGATATATATATCTTCATCTCTGTTAAGCCGCATCCAATATTCGATGTGCGCGGTCAAGACCTGTTTTGCGAAGTTGCCATTCCATACCACCGAGCTGTTCTTGGCGGTACAATTACAGTTCCAGCCATTTCTGGCAAGGCTGAGCTTAACATTCCTTCTGGCATACAGCCGGGGCAGATGCTGCGAATGCGAGGAATGGGCATGCCAAATCCAAATGGTTCGAATCGTGGCGACCAGTATGTGTCTGTTACAATTACGGTGCCCAAGAAGCCAACGGGAAGAAAGCTCGAGTTACTCGAAGAGCTTGCAAAGCTTGAGGGTGAAGAGATTAAATCGAAAAGCAAAGGCGTGTTCGAACGCCTCAAAGACCTATTTTTCGAGGGTGAATAAATGAACGGCAAAGAGGAAGCCGACAATCTGAAAAACGAACAGCCAGTCGAGCAGAACGGCGCGGACGACTCCGCATCTCAGGTATTCGACTTCAACGATATACTGCGCAGCATCGCTCCAAGAACCGAGGCGACTGATTCTCTTGAGATACTAATTCCTCAGGATAAGCTATTGATGCTCATATCGGCTGCAAGTGACGCTCAGAAATTCCGCGATCAGGCTCTGCGTGCTCGCGCAGATTACGCTAACTTCCAACGACGCGTTGCCCGCGATGCTGAAGAAACGCAGGAAAAACGGCTTCGCGAGTTCTTTATGAGTCTTGTCCCTGTTCTTGAGGCTTTTTTTCTCGCGCTTGAGGCGCAGAAGACGAACTCATCAGATGCAGTATTTGAGGGTATCAAGCTGAGTTTCGACCAGCTTCTTGAAGTATGCAAAAAGTTCGGTCTGGAAAAAATTGACCCTTCCGGAAAGCAACTTGATGTAAACTATCACGAAGCGGTTGCAAAAATACCGACCGCTGATTACCCACCAATGACCGTGCTGCACGAAGTACGGCCTGGTTTTCTCTTCAAGGGCAAGACACTTCGACCAAGCCATGTCGTCGTTGCTGTCGAGCCTGTTGAATCCAAACAAGACTGATTTATCAAGGTCGTTATATGCCTACTTATGATTATCTATGCAATAAGTGCGGACATCGTTTTGAAGCATTTCAGAAGATGAGCGACGCCCCACTCTCTGATTGCCCCGAGTGCAAGCAGCAAAACGCTCTGAAGCGCTTAATCAGTGGCGGAGCAGGTCTTGTGTTCAAAGGCAAAGGTTTCTACTCTACCGACTACCGCGAACCAAACTGCTCAACAGGCTCATGCACACATCCATCAACGCCACCACCCTGCTGCTCTGGCGGCACCTGCCCCTCCCACGGTTAGGAAGCATTACACTTTCTGCAATACAGCCCGACTGCTAATTCGCTTCGAGAAAGCTCGTTATAGCATCAAGGGTTGCCTTATCTTTATAGAATGCAAGACTGCCAAGTAGTGTGAGGTTAGGGAAGGTGTAACCTTTGCTGCAGGACAGCGGGATAGTCATTCTGATGCCTTCAAGTTTCCATATAAACTCGCGTTTTGCGAGTGAATAGGATATGATGTTCACGCCAGAATGCGCTCCCTCAGCTATTCAGACAAGAAGCCCCGCTTTCGCGGGGCTTCGTTTCGAGCTAATTACTGCGCATTTGGCGCGGCGGAGAGTATGTCTGCGTCTGCGCCATCGGCAAATGCCGTGAAGTTCTTCACGAACAATTGCGCAAGGTGCTTTGCCTTTGCATCATAAGCGGCCTTATCGCTCCATGTGTTGCGAGGCCAAAGCACTTCAGATGGCACTCCGGTGCAGTACTTCGGTACAAGAACCTTGAAGGTTGGATCGGCGACGAACTCGACCATTTCCAACTCGCCCTCAAGTGCTGCTTTAAGCAATGCGCGGGTGATAGAGATATCCATGCGCTTGCCCACTCCATACGAACCACCCGACCAACCTGTATTCACAAGCCACACATTTGCGTTGTGCTTTGCGATTCTATCCTTGAGCAAATGCGCATACTTGGTGGGGTGAAGCGGCAGGAATGGTGCGCCGAAGCAAGCAGAGAATGTCGCTTGAGGCTCTGTTATGCCCGCCTCAGTTCCCGCGACCTTTGCGGTATAACCGCTGATGAAGTGGTACATTGCCTGTTGTGGTGTCAGCTTTGAAATCGGAGGAAGTACGCCAAACGCATCGCAAGTCAGGAAGAATAGGTTCTTTGGATGCCCGCCGACTCCCTCGGTGATGCAGTTTGGTATATGCTCAACTGGATATGTTGCGCGGGTGTTTTCGGTGATCTTATCGCTGTCGTAGTCAACTACGCGGGTTTCGGGGCAATAATCAATGTTTTCGATCAGGCTGCCGAACTTGATTGCATTGTAAATCTGAGGCTCTTTGGCCTGCGATAGGTTGATGACCTTCGCGTAGCATCCGCCCTCGAAGTTGAATATGCCGCCATCGTGCCAGCCGTGCTCATCGTCACCGATCAAACGGCGGTGTGGGTCGGCGGACAAAGATGTCTTGCCAGTGCCAGAAAGCCCGAAGAACAGCGCTGAATCGCCATGGCTGCCAACATTTGCCGAGCAATGCATGCTCAATACGCCCTGCATTGGCATTAGGTAATTCATAATTGTGAAAACGCTCTTCTTTATTTCACCGCCATACCCGCTTCCAGAGACAAGAAGCAGCTTCTTTTCAAAGTCTGCAATTATGAATGTGCCTGAGTTCAAACCATCAGCCTTGCCAGCGCAATAGTGGTCCATCGCGTCAATAATGGTGAACTGAGGCTCGAAGTTCTGTAACTCCTCAGGTTTCGGGCGAACCAAAAGCGTGTGCGCGAAAAGACCGTGCCAAGCCTTCTCAGCAATTACACGAATGGGCAAACGGTACTTTGGTTCTGCGCCGCAGAAGCCGTCAAACATGAAGATGTCACGGTTTTGAATGTACGACGCAATGCGTAGATGCATTTTGTCGAAGATTTCCTCGGTAACGGGAACATTTACACTTCCCCACCAGATATTCTTGCCTGAAGGGTCACGCTTGACAAAGAACTTATCTTTTGGAGAGCGGCCGGTTCGCTCGCCAGTTCGCACGACCAATGCACCGTTCGAGGCGAGGATGCCTTCCTTACGGGCAAGTGCGTGCTCGATAAGCTGTGCGGGCGGCAGGTTGCGATAGATTTTTCCTGTGTTGTAGAGTCCGTAGCTGCGCAGATCGATCTGGTTCACGGATTCCTCCTGCGAAAGCGTAAGCGGGGGTACCGCAATAGATTACGCGCAACTTCGGTCGCACGCTTTTGCCCGTCGGAGGGCGAGGCGGGGTTCCAGATGTTGCGCAATGTTGTGAATTCACGGGTTATTTTAGCGATTTCGCGATAAGTGCGAATTGCGCCTTGAATAATGCAGTTCAAATTGTACAATTCCTTCGTGATTGGCAAGCGTTTTACATTAAGCAGTATTCCTGCAGTCGGTGATGTTGTACACTTAGGTGTGGACGACTGTCGCCATTTGGCTGCCCGTCGTGTCTCTGAAGGTGAAGACATCGAGCTTGTTACTTCGACCGGTGTGGTGTTCTTCGCGAGGGTGCTTACCGTAAAGCCCTATTCAGTAGAAATAACCGGAGAAGCGAAAAAGGCTGATCGCCCTCCTCTAACAATCGTTGTGGCGATTCCGCAGGCAAACCGCGCCGCGACGATGGTAGAAAAGTGCACCGAGCTTGGTGTGGGCGCTTTTCAGCCAATGATCTGCGAACGAAGCGTTGCAATGCCCAAGTCAGAAGGCAATTTGATCGAACGGTGGAAGCGAGTCGCCATGGCGGCGGTGAAGCAGTCGCACGCAGCATTGCCACTAATATATCCACCCGTCAGCTTTAAAAATGCGCTTGAAAGTTATCCGACAGGACTTATCCTTCATCCCGATTCGCGGCAAAGTCTTTCGGAGTTGATTTTGCATTATGACAGCCTTTGTGAATTTTCTGTCTTTATCGGGCCAGAGGGCGGCTTCTCCCCACGCGAACTTGCTTTGACCAATGAATTAGGGATGAAGTTCGCAAGTCTTGGCGGCAACATATTGCGTATCGAGACCGCAGCGATTGCGGCCACTGCGGTCTTCAACTGCATTCGCGCTTCTAACTCATGAAAAACTTCGCGAGTATCACGCGGTAAGGGGGCACAGGTGACCGAAAAAGGTTTTTACCTTGCTGGAAGATGGATCGAAAGCGGTGTGTTACGCGCATCCGGCAACCCATATAAGGACAATGAACCAATCGCAAGGGTGCATCAGGCAACCCCTCGTCAGATACTTGCCGCTTATGACTCGGCATGTATAGCATCCCAAATCTGGGGAGAAATTGACCCAGAAGAGCGCGCTCAGTTCTTGCAGGGCGCATTCAATGTTGTGTATGAAAATAGATACGAAATTGCCCGCCTGATATCTGATGAGCAGGGAAAGACCCTCTCAGAGGCGATGATTCTCGAAGTGCTGCCAAGTCTCGACTTTCTGAACTACTATGCCGCAAAAGCCCCGTTGTTTCTAACTCCCGATAAGGTCACATATCATCAGCCGTTCTTTCACAGTAAAGAATCGCGCGTTATATTCTCCCCAGTCGGTGTGGTTGCGATATTGACACCAAGCTTTAACCCGTGGGTGATTCCGCTTGTTACGACGCTGCTCGCAATAACAGCAGGCAATGCAGTGATCCTAAAGCCATCGCTTAAAACAGCGCTTTGCGGCCTTAAGATTGCTGAAGTTTTCGACTCCATTGGTCTTCCCGCGGGTGTGCTCAGCGTGATTACGGGCGGTGATGATGTTGGTGAGGCTCTGTGCAAGATGCCGGTTCAAGCTGTAACATTCATCGGTGAGAAGTTGGGCGGCAAACTTGTTGCGGCGGAATGTGCTACATCCTTTAAAAAGCATGTGCTCGAATGTGACGGCAAAAACTCACTTATCGTGCTTGATGACGCGGATATCGAAGCCGCAGCGAAAGGCGCGCTTTGGGGCGCATTCGCAAACAACGGCCAATCACATGGCGCAACAGACCGCGTGCTGGTTCAAAGCTCGATAGCTGAGCAATTCAAAGACGCACTGCTTGAGAACTTTAACGCTTTGAACTCTGGCGATCCGCTTGCGCATGACACCGATCTTGGGCCGATGATAGATACCGAGGCGCACGCGTTTTTAAACCGCATAATCTCCGACGCGGTTGCGGGTGGAGCGAAGATCTTGGCGCGCAAAGATGTTTCTCACTTAAATCGCATGAACTTCTACCCCCCTATTCTGCTTGAGGGCGTTGACAGCACAATGTACATCACGCGCGAGCCTTTTAATGGTCCTGTGCTGACGATTCAAGAGTTTAACGACGATGCCGATGCCCTGCATCTTGCAAACGATACAGTTTATGGGCTATCAGCGTCCCTATGGTCGGCAGATCCTGTGCGGATAAGCCTTCTGGCAAAGCGTATGTCGTTTGGCAATATCTGGGCTAACGATGTTATGTTCCCATGCGAATGCCCACAAGCGCCTTGGGGCGGCACAAAGCAGAGCGGTCATGGCCAGATATCGTCACCATACGGCATACTTGAATATGTGCATCTTAAGCATGTGGGTTTCGACGACCACCATGGTGCGTCGAAGCAATACTACTTCCCTTACACAAGCGAACTGAGAAGCTACATAGAGGACATGAGCGGAGTGGTTAAAAACCGTAATCCTGTATCAAAGTTCTTCAGCCGCCTGATGTTCTGGGAGTCGGCGAAGATGCGGCGTACGACCGAATAATACTCGCGCCGTAACTCGCTTGTTTTGTGCAACAGCGTTCTTTGACTTGACAAAAAATGCGCGAACCGTACTATATTGCGCATAGGGGCGTATAGCTCAGTTGGTTAGAGCGCTACGTTGACATCGTAGAGGTCACTGGTTCGAGTCCAGTTACGCCCACCATGAGAAAACCATACGGCGGAGGAGGTCTCCGCCGTTTTCTATTTATACCGATAATGAACATACTTACACAATGCACAACATGCTTTAGAAGACAAGCCGAATCAGTGCTTACACTGACAAATGCCGACGATTCAGTTCGAGCCTCAGTCGCAATGTGGCTTGAGACGCTACTTCTCTGTCTGCCATCCGATAAGCCACCCGCCTTCATTTCGCGCGTAATTCAAAGGCGAATTGAGTCCTTAACTGGGATTTCTGACCCCTACCATGAGATCAAGCGTCGCACCAATGCATTTGCGCTATCGCTCGTGCCACACTATCAGAATGTCATAAAAAGCAACGACAATCCGATGATAACCGCCTTGCGTCTTGCAGCAGCGGGCAACATTATTGACTATGGCGCAAAGCGCAGCCTGACCGATGAAGAAGCTCATACAGCGCTTTCATCCGCTATCGCTGTTCCACTTCATGGTGGGTTTGAACAAGAGGTTGCCGAAAAGCTCTACCGAGCCAAATCAGTTTTGATAATCGCCGACAATTCTGGCGAGATTGTTTTCGATCGCCTTCTTTGCGAGATACTGCCCTGCCGGCCATTCGTCGCGGTTCGCAGCGCACCTATCATCAACGACGCAACACTTGACGATGCCGCACAGATAGGGCTTTTCGATGTTGCAGATGTCATCGAGACCGGCTCTGATCTCCCTGGCGTGCATCCTCCGTATATAAGCGAACAAATGCGTGAACTTATGCGCGATTGCGATGTTGTTATTGCTAAGGGACAGGGCAACTTCGAGGGGCTGCAAGGCAGCGATTACTGCGGTTATTTCCTTTTCAGGGTTAAGTGTGAACCAGTCTCGGCACACTGCCGCATCGAAATTGGCAATAACATACTCGTCCACGCGAGCCGCGTGTTCGACAGCGGGGTTTTATGACAGAGCATCGTTATAAGCATGTATTTGGGCCAGTGCCATCGAGAAGGCTCGGGCAGTCTTTGGGCATTGATCTTTTTAGCGGAAAACACTGCAGTTACGACTGTGTGTACTGCCAGGTCGGTCGCACTCCACAGACTTCGATCGAACGGGGCGAATGGGTGCCCGAATCAGATGTGCGCGCCGAGATTGAGCTGAAGCTTGCCACAAAACCTCATATTGACTATATAACATTTTCAGGTTCTGGCGAACCCACACTTTCAATCAGCCTTGGTTCTTTGCTTCGGTGGCTTCGCTCTCGAGGGGGATACAAAACGGCCGTGCTTACAAATGGCTCTATGTTGTGGCATGAGGCCGTTCGCGCCGACCTTATGGAAGCCGACCTTGTCGTGCCGTCACTTGATGCGGTTGATGAGACAATCTGGCGCACAATCAATCGCCCTGCCCCACAGCTTGATTTTTCCGCTGTGATGCATGGCCTTGTTACATTCTGCGATTCGTTTAGAGGTGATATTTGGCTTGAGGTTCTTCTTGTCGCGGGTATAAATGACGGCGACGAGCATCTGTTACAGCTTGCACAGAAGGCACGGCATTTGAATGTAACAAGGGTGCAGATTCACACCGTAACGCGCCCACCGGCAGAGTCATTCGCACAGGCATCACCGATGGACAGGCTCGAGCGATTGGCAGCGCTTATCGGCGACCGCGCTGAGATAGTAATGCCACGCCATGATTCGGTAGAACCGCAAGGCATGGTTACCCCTCAGCAGATTCTCGATATGGTCGCGCGCCGCCCATGCACCGCCGAGGACATAGCAATTGGCCTCTCCATCCACACAATCGAGGCCGTGAAGATCGCCGAATCACTGCTTGCCAAGGGCGAACTGATCGCCCATCTCCAAGACGGCAGACGGTACTATGGGGTGCGGTAAGGGGGGAGTCGAAAAAAAGCTTGACATGTGACTTTTCACTAATATACTTCGCCATGTTCAGCAGTCAGTATGTGCATCCACGCGCCTCGACTGCATTCGTCTTGAAACACAAAAAAGGAGAAGAAGATGAAGAACATCGTGATTTTTGGTATGCTTGGCCTTATTGTCGGTGCCGGTGGTATGTTTGCGTACTTTTTCTTTTCGCCCACCCCAACAAAAGCTGTGGAAACAGCAGCGGTTGAACCACTTCGGCAAGAAATGATGGCATTGGAGAACAATTTACAGGCTCTCAAAGAAGAGCGTCAAACCCTACTCAACGATTTTCAGGCTCTCAATGATAAACATCAAGATTCCATGAAACTTAATAATTCCTACTCAAATCATTTAGATGCAGCTTCGGAATACACACAAACTACAATCACATTACTATCAAAAAACGCATTCTTTGCTACTGATTGCACAGCACAAATGCTAAAAGGTTGGGTCGAAATTGATAATTTTGAATTGGCTCGCAAGCAGCTTCTTGAATGTTGCAACAATGCAATGGCAAAAGCAGACGCATTGTCTTCAATAATAAATAATGACGTTGATAAATTCGATAATATGAATAAATTTGCTAAAAGATTAAATGTCGCCTTTATTTCATCTTCAGCGAAGGCAATAAGGGATAGCATTGAAGCATTTAAAGACTTAAAGATGCAAGAATTTAATATATACGCTAATGAAGATTGGAAAACCAGTGATATTAAAGTATCAAAAGGAGACCTGTTATTTATTGATGTAAAAGGTAAAATCAGACTCACAAATCGTAACATCAGAGATGATGTGTGGGCGGAAGCCAATGTTGGAACAAACGACTTAAGTGATTTTAGAAGATACAATGTTGGTACCGGAGTAGCACTTATGAGAGTAAGAGGCGGTGTTGTTAGGCCGGCAAACACAAAAGGGAATATGCAGATAATACAGGCAGATGCTAATGGCGCACTTGAATTCACAGTTAATGATACAACTTTAAGTGATAACAGTGGTGCAATTAATATATCCGTGATTGTAATTAATCGAAAAGCATGGGACGAATATACTAATTCCTCCTCCTCACTAATAAAATAATTATTATATTCCGAAAGGGGTCGGCCTATGTTCAAGCCGACCCCTTTCAACACTTCACCTATTGCTATTGAATGCCGAGGGTGTTAAGGTACTCCAAGAACTCCTTTGCGCTTGGCAGATTTGCATTCGCCTTACCAGAGACAGTTGTAATGCGATACTTGCCGACTGTGCTGTTTGCTGGGGAGTTACCAAAAGCATCAACAGGCAGGAAGTAGATTTCACCGTCAAGTTCTGCTGGGGTTGCTGGTAAGAAGAAGATTGATAGCTCAAGATTCTCAAGGCTATTATTCACACTCAGTGATGCATACCTTGTCTCATTGTAGTTAATTAACTCGTCAATGTAGTAATATTGGAAAACCTCTATCTCATCGAATGGGTTGAAGTAGAACCCAGACATGTCTCCTTCGAACACAGCAACGGGTTTCAACCATTCCGTTTGCTCGTCAATAACTACTTGGATCCACGCTTTGTCTGCAACAACAGCACCTTCGTGCTTTAGCCTTACGCGGAATTTGAAGCTTTCTGTCTTAATATCGTTGACATGTATCCAGTAAGAATTACCACCTGTTCCTGCGCTAATCCAGAAGGGATCAGGAGTGTGTGTTGTGTCCCCGGCTGTTGTCTGTCGAAATCCATTGTAAAGAAGTATCCATTCGTCGCGGAAAAAACTGTACGATAGGGGATGCCAGACATTGTAGCTGAAGCCCAATACATCATCTGCTCCACCTTCATTAGCTGATATTCGAATATCATATGATGGTGGAGAGAGAGAACCCTGCTGAAACGACCTGACACCAGGCGTGATTATCGAAAGGCTTGGTGGGGTTGAATTGCTGCGATTCAAGTATCCTGTCAGGAATTCATCCCAATTGAATACACTCCAAGATCCACCTTGGTATTCAGTAGAATATTGACTGTGGAGTGCTCTTGATGGGAGAAATACGCTACAACCGCTGTTCATTCTTTGATAGTAGGCTGAACGAGAGGAGAAGGGAATGAATTCATGTAGCGCTTCCCTGAGCGAATTCGCAGAAGCATTAAGTACAGCATCGTCAGACCATTTCTGTACTTTGTCGAGAAAATCGAAGATGTCAACACAGAACTTCTCGGCATACGCATCTTGGGGCGGCACCTCTGTATAAGGAGATAGTGTTTCTCGGTGAGCTCGAGCAATCTCTACATAATTCGCCATCGGACCGTTGCTATGAATTGCGAGCTTCTGAGCAAAATCGTCAAACGCGGCATACGCTGAATTTGCCTTCGACATATCGAAGACAGAGACAATGCTTGGATAGTATCCTACATCGAATGTCGTTGTGTATCTGGATGCGATCTCGACGCAGATATCGTAAGCTCCGATGTGTGGTTGCTGCTTTATTAAGCGTAGAGTCTTCTCGATTCCATAGATACCGACTGCGCTATTACCTAACAAAGGTGGTTCACCTGCAATCATATAGTTACAAAGTCCTCTTAAAGGATATGCGGGCTCTAAACCAGCCATCAGGCAGCACTCGTAGGCAATAATGTCGAATTTTCCCACTCCATTAGCGGACTGAGCATTCGCAATTGCGCTTGCAACATCATCAGGCGAAATTATCTCATCCTCTGGTTTACGATTATAATCTTCTGAGTATCCAGTCCATTGGCCACCATGATCAAAAAGCACCAACATGTAGCGTTCAGCACTGTAGTTTGATAGGGCATAGATGAGAAACGCCTCAAGTTGGTCACAGTCAGCCATGTTTATCTCGCCCATGTCCACGCTATTTTCAAAAGTACCTCTAATCGCAGTTGTATCCTTAAAATCGGCTTGGAACACCACTTGATGCTCGTCATCATCTCCCTCTTCCAGAAGCCTCGCTAAAGCAGATTTCCCAATTGTGGATAGATTGCTGTCTGCTGATATGTAATACATAATCAGCCATGTGGGAACATCATTCGGCTCGACCCAATCGGTGGTGGCAGACGCAATCTGCGAGGAAAAGTAGAAGGCTGTGAGAGTGTAACGATATAGGGCGTTTGGTTCGAAAGCGTAAGTATCAACCCAGGATGAAGTGCTTAATGACGGATTTGAAACCACGACCTTTGCTTCACCTTGCTTTTCTCGCTCGATTTGTAGCGATGTTGCGGTTGCAGGTCGCGTCCAAGACAGTGAAACCGCTCCGTTGTCAATTACAGCGTTAACCTGAGCCGAAGGTGTTGCGGTCGGTGACGGTGAGATTGTAGAACTTGCTGTTGGCGATGAAGTAGGCAAGGCATTGTTAGAACCGCCTCCCCCTCCACCACAGGCCAGACAAATTGAGACAATGCAGACACAAATCAAAAATAGCGCTCTTCTCATTTAAAACCTCCTCGATTTTTTGAAGCGCGATACGGATCCATCGCAAGTTGTTGCAACCTTCCGAAATGCGCGCTTAACTATCCGTTCGACGACATTATGACAGGCATCTGAAATCCGAAAAAAATGCTTTTGAGAGTTTTGAATTATAGCGTGATCGCTCGTCTAAGGCATCTCGAAATGGATTGTAGGATTTGCCAATAAAATGCAAGTGGGTTGACATTGCGCCATTGTTCCCTCACCCACAACGCGCGATCAGACACCTTACAGATACATTAGAAGTTGGCTGAAATATACTTGGCTGCAAGTCTGACCCGATTCGATCTCGGTTTGCTTGGTCTTCCTTCGTGCTCCTACTTCGCTTTTACGCTGCGCGCTTTGCTACGAAGTAAAAACTCCGCGTTAGAAATTCTCAGACTTGGTATTTTGAATCAGTCGCTATTTCACAATCAGATCATCCGCGGTTGTGTTCGGTTCGCGGTACTTGCGCCAGTAATGGGTCGGAGAGATAACAGATAAGAACCACCGGATGGGGCGCGCACCCATCAACAACCAAAGCACCATATTGACAAATAGAAAGACAAAGAGCCGCCAGAGATAACCACCGCCATAATAGATAGCCCCAGCAAATTGGGGGTCATACAGGTGTTCAACAAACCCAATTGTGATACCGAACAGCGCGTATGGAAGCCAAGCGCAGTACACCATCAATACGCCGATTGGCACACTCGCCTCGATCGCGTGAGTCGGACATATTGAAGTGCAACGCATACAGCTTTCGCATGACAACGACCAATATGGCCGCGAGCCCTTCCCTCTCAGTTTTATCGCCGCAAACGGGCAGCTTTTCTCACACAGTCCGCACGAGATGCACCTGAGATTTGCGTGAAATATCTTTGCGAGCAGAAACCTGCCGATTAGAATGTATGCCAGTGATACCGGCAAAAGCAACAAACCGAGCAGAAGCGGCAGAAAGCCTCGAAAATGGCTGTCGCCCCGTGCGAGAATAGCGAAGGCCGCGTCTGCCTTGCGCTTTGTGCGTTCGATAAGGTCTTGCGCAGAGTTTGGCGAATACCCCGGGTGAATTGTAATCCAATTGGATGGCATGTCGAACGCGCGGCAAAATCGGATGCGGTAGTTTTTTACGAAAAGAATCAGTGCAAGCAGATAGGCCGCAGTTCCTTCCATTCCCGGGAGATAAAATCCACCGAGTTTCGACGCGCCTCTTGTTGCGAAAATCCCAGCAGCAGAGCCTTTTCCCAATGGGCAGCTAAGCGCGAACCATATCGCAGGCCAAGGGGCGGTAAAGCCGTGCGTGGGTGTGGCAATCACCGTCAACGAATTTGGTTCAGGGGGATTCAGATCTTTTCTATTGCTCGAAATCTGATGTAGGCTGACAGAAGACCCTACCGCACGCAATGCGTCGCAAAGCCACAACGCGACACGGCGCGTGTTGCCTGTACCGGTTACATAGTGAATGTTCGCGTTTCGATAGGCCGGCTTATCTGTCATGGGCAGTATTTTACATGCGGCACGAATTTATCAACACCGACGCAAGATTTGGGATTGCAAAATGCGCTTTGTGTGGGGCATAAGATTGCAAAATCTATCCGCTAACAGAACGCGCACTTTTTTCAAACGGCAACGGTGTATAATTAGGCAACGCGTAATAACACGCGACGAAAGGAGAGCATATGCCGAATATCGCAGACATCAAAGCGCGTGAAATACTCGATTCCCGCGGGAATCCGACCGTTGAGGTCGAAGTAATGCTCGAATCAGGCATCGTAGGCCGTGCCGCAGTGCCATCCGGCGCATCAACCGGAAAGCGTGAGGCTCTTGAGCTTCGCGATGGCGACAAGGGCAGATACCTTGGCAAGGGTGTATTGCAGGCCGTTGACAACATCAACACCATCATAACTCCTGAGCTTTTAGGCTATGAGTCGTTCAAGCAGGGCGAGATTGACAAGCTGATGATCGAACTTGACGGCACCGAGAACAAGTCGAAGCTTGGCGCAAACGCGATCCTTGGCGTTTCGATGGCGGTTGCACGCGCTGCCGCGGATTACCACATGATGCCGCTCTTTCGCTATATCGGCGGCATTGCAGCCCGCAAGTTACCAGTCCCGATGGTGAATGTAATCAACGGTGGAGCACATGCTGACAACTCGATCAATGTACAGGAGTTCCTGCTGCTGCCCACCGGCGCGCCGACATTTGGCGAGGCCCTGCGCTATTGCGCTGAGGTTTTTCACAATCTGAAGAAGATACTCAAGTCGCGCGGTATGGCAACCTCTGTTGGCGACGAGGGCGGCTTTGCGCCGAACCTTGAAAGCGACGAAGAGGTGTTCAAGGTCATTTTGCAGGCAATTGAGAAGGCAGGTCTTCGCCCGGGTGAAGATATCGTGCTGGGAATAGACACGGCAGCTTCTGAGCTTTATGATGACGAGGCTGGCTGCTACATTCTGCGCTGGTCTTCAGGCGAAAAGCTGACTTCAGCCGACATGATCTCAATGTACGCTGACTGGTGCGCCAAGTACCCGATCAAGAGCATCGAGGACGGGCTTGCTGAAGGAGACTGGGCTGGTTGGGCCGCACTGACTGCTAAGTTAGGCGATAAGATACAAATTGTTGGTGACGATATTTTCGTAACTAACACGAAGATATTCAAGCGCGGCATCAACGAGCGTGTTGCCAACTCGATACTTATTAAGCTCAATCAGATCGGCAGCGTTACCGAGACCATCGAAGCGATACACATGGCATACAGCGCGGGATTCACCGCTGTCATCTCTCACCGTTCTGGCGAGACAGAGGACACCACCATCGCCGATTTGGCAGTTGCGCTCAACACAGGCTTTATAAAGACAGGTTCGACATCTCGAAGCGAACGCATTGCGAAGTACAACCAATTGCTCCGCATTGAGGATATGCTCGGCGAGAGCGCGATTTATCCCGGACGCTCAGCGTTCGCAATCAAGTGGTAAAAATGGCTAAGCTCTATCTGCATGGCGATTATCGCAAGGTACTGCACAGCACAGTCGCCTGCACTGATATTGCGTTGATTTCACCGGAAAGGGCGCGCTTTGGCCTCGGCCTTGGCGCGCCCCGCACCGATAATGCCGTGTGTGCACCATACGGTGAGGCTCTTATGCTCGGTTCGACGGCAGCTTTTCTGCCTGCAACAGCTCCTGACAAAGCGCTTACTTCCACCGAGCCTTTTTGCAGCGGCTACTTTGTGTCTTGGGACGCAGAAGATTTTACTGCATACTACTCAGCACCAGGTCGCGGCTGGGAGTTCCCCGTCATTCTTGATCAGGTGTTTGTTGAGTTGATTCGAGGACACCGGCGCACAGGTTTGTACGGTTTTGCAATGGTCGGCACCGCGCTGCATTTCGATGTGCAGGCGTTGACAACGGAACCTCTTATTGCAAACAAACCTGCAAACGGCGAACCAATTAACAGCACATCGAACTACCCATTGTTCTTGCGGCGCGAAAGCTGCAAGTTCGACGGCGCGCATTTTTTCGCTGCCGGAGTTTTCTTTAAGCCAGCCTATCTTGGCATTTCACGCGGAAGCTCACATCTTGATCGCGGGTTTGGCAGCATTCCAACACCCGATGCGCTTATTTATCATTCTCACGCGGTGATTCTAACCCATGCAACAACGCTCGATCTACGCACTATCGAGAACCCAACCGGAATCGCCCATTCCTTCTCACAACACACCGATAGCATTGCCTCTGTTGAGCATATTCTGCCGAACACAGCAGTATTAGAGGCTAAGATATTCGTCACAGAGCTGAGCGAGATAATCGCATAAAATGGCCAACACCTTACATCCCTACGGATTCTGCCCACAAGATGCAGATTTGCACATAGTGCATAAGACCGCCTAACTTGCATTTGGAATCAATACTGAATCTGCGATTTCTTTGCCTCAATTACTCTGAGTTTGACGGGGAGATGTGGCAGTTGATAATATCTGACAGTCAAATCGGATTGTTGTTTGCCAGTATTTGACGAAAATCTAAATAGAACATCATTATGAGGATAATTGATTCTTTGATAACATAACATCAAATCATCCACAACCAGCGCTAAATACTTCCCGGCATTGTTCATTGTAAACTCACTGAGAATTTTTGCACCTTCATCATTGAATTCTACCTCAATATTTGGCCAATTCTTGCCTTCGATTTGCCTAATATCCTTTATGTGAGAATAAGTAAAAACCGGCCTTCTGTCAAGTGACACTATGTCTCCGAGCATATTCTGATATGTGTCACTATTATAAGAAGGAGCGAAACCAACGCGCGATAAATTTCCATGCATCACTTGAATTCGTTTGTTTACATGTTGTTGCAATGTTTTAATAATGCTGCTTTTGTCGTTCTCTAAGGCTCCAATTATCTTTACGCTTATATTGTTGTCTTCTGAGAATTTCACAATGCATTTCTCGAATCCAATTGCCCCAACCCGAGATTTAATAAATTGTTCAACAGCCTTTTTATCATATGAGTCTTCCATCTTCTCAGCATTATCCATTTCATTCAGCAAGATGGTGCGCTTATCTATTGTATTTCCGCTTAAGTCATAGAGTTGCATTTTAAGGTCCAAATATTTGCTAACTCGATCAAGCTCTCGGTAAAGCTCATCTACACCGTCGCCAAACTCGATATCAAACAGCGATATCCTGTCGCCAAGTTCATTAAGCTGTTCTTCAAGAACGCGCAGTTCGTGTTGAACAAGCTGTTTGGCGTCCTCTCGCCCCCATGCAGCCTTCTGCGCTAATTGCATGTTGTTTAGCCGCTTCTTCAGTCTTTTCTGATGAGCGCGAGTGGGAGTCTCTACGATGAATATGAATTCATATCCCGCTTCATAGTTGCCCACTTCTTGGCGTGGTGCTGTAACAGATACCCGATGATCCGCAATGTCATTAGCAGCTTGTGTTGGCGATGCTCCGTGCCTCGTACTGGTGCTGTTATGTGCACCGAGCATTATAACCACCAAGCCGGCAAGAAAGCATGTGATAACAACGAACCACAGAAGTCTAACCATCGTTTTCATTGCGTTCATTGTCTGCTCATCCTCCTACAGACTTAGCGAACTGCTTTGAGTGGTCGCGATTAACGCCCAATTGTCACCTGATTTACTTCAATCAACCTTAACCTAACGGGGAGATGCGGCAGCTGAAGAGATTTAACTAAATAATCAGCTTGTCTCTTTGTGAACGCAGCTATAATCTTAAATGCCTTACCATCAACAGGCATGTGGATTATCGGAGCAGAAATAATTCCACCATTAATCAAAATTGCTAACCTCTTGCCAACATTATTCGTGGTAATTTCATGAAATATTTTCTCTCCTGCCTCATTCAACTCTAATATAACGCTAATATCGTCTTTCATGCTATCATCTCTTTTCACGCTTGCAATGTATTCACCCGTTAGCGCACATTTTCTTTCAACATAATACCCCATCCTGAAGCGATCATAACATATGTCATACCCAAGGCGATAAATCTTTTGTGAAGCTAATTCGTCATTTGGGCAAATACAAAATTTCATATTCACATGCCGTTCCAATCCGCTTTTGATCCTTATCATTTCGCCATCAGTCGCACCAGCAATTGTTATGGTTAAATCAAAATCGTTGGAAAACTTAATCTTGTAATTGTCATAACCTAACTCCTTCATCTGCTTATTTATGTATTCCTCGACAGTTTTCTTATCATATATAATGGTTTCTTTTTCAAGATTCTCCACATCCTTCTTTAAATCATCATAACAACTCAGTGTTTTCCCGTTAAGATCTTCGAGTTGCGTTTTAATATCGACAATATATTTATTCCTATCAATTTGAAGTATCAACGCATCCACTTCGACTACACCTTCAACCTCTTCGCGAAAATCGGTCTCTGTTATCTCGTCAAGCTCTTGCTGCAAAGCGCGCAGGTTGCTTTGAACCAACCGCACCGCTGGTCCCTGCCCGGCTGCGGCGTTCTTTGCCAATTCCATGTTACGAAGGCGCTTTTTTAGCTGGGTGAGGCGTTCGCGCTCGGGTGTCTCGATATAGATCTTGAACTCAAGCCCCTCTTCAAGTCGCTTTGTAACCTCTGGTATCGCAAAAGACATCGGTGGAGCGACTGAGGGTGATACGGCAGGAGCTTTTGTCGGAATCACAGTGGGCACTCGCTGTTGAGAAACAAATGAAAGCGATGGTTGCACATGGCTTGCCCTGTTCGGCGCTTTAAGAAGTATCGCCAACGATCCGAGAAGAAGCATTGCAAAACCTACATACCATAGGAATTTGGCAATCATCTTCATCGCGTTCATCTTCAATCCTCCGGCTGTGTGCTGTACCTTTCGACAAAATCGCTTTCAAATGCCGAATAACGGCCTGCTGAGATTGCATCGCGGCATCGCCTGACAAGGTTCTGATAATATGATATGTTGTGAATGCTGCCCAACACTCCGGCAAGCATCTCTGAAGACATATACAGATGGCGTATGTATGCCCGTGAAAAATTAGCGCATGTATAGCAGTTGCATGTCTCTGATACAGGGAGAGGATCGGTGGCAAACGATGCATTTCTCATCCGCAACGGCCCCTCATCTGTGAACAACATAGCATTTCGTGCATTGCGGGTCGGGATGACGCAGTCGAACATATCAACACCCAGCCCAATTGCGCGAACAATGTCATTTGGCCTACCAAGCCCCATTAGATAACGGGGGGAATCATCAGGCAGGCTTTCGAGCGTAGCCGCGACAGCCTCGATCATTGCGTCCGCACCCTCACCTATCCCCAGTCCACCGATACCATAGCCCGGGAAGCCGATGTCCGATAGTGCTTTTGCGCAATCACGGCGAAGCGCCTCATACGCCCCGCCCTGTACTATGCCAAACAATAGGCTCTTGCGGTCACCGTGTTCTTGTTTGCATTGCGCAGCCCAGCGCAGAGTGCGGTCAACGGCGGTTTTTACAACATTCTGCGGTGCAACTGGCGGTGGGCACTCGTCGAATGCCATAATTATATCCGCGCCAAGGTCATCCTGAATGCGGGTTGCGCGCTCTGGCGTAATGTACACCTCAGAGCCATCGAGATGCGAACGAAATCGAACACCCTCGTCTGTCACCGTCCGCGTTGATGATAGCGAGAAAACCTGATAACCACCGCTATCGGTCAATATCGGTTTGTCCCAATTCATAAACTTGTGCAACCCACCAAGCTCCTTTACAATCCTCTCGCCGGGGCGCAGCGCGAGATGATATGCGTTTGCAAGCAATATCTGCGTACCTGTCGAGTTTATCTGCTTTGGTGTAAGCCCTTTTACTGTGGCAAGTGTGCCGACTGGCATAAATGCAGGGGTTTCGAAAGTGCCGTGCTGTGTATATACAGTCGCGCGACGGGCTTTTCCGTCACGGGCTATTATGCTGAATACTGCCTCTGATTTCAATATATCCTCACTATCGCAACACCTGGATAGAAGTGGTAGAGAATGCCCGAAAAATCCATCCCCTGCTCCGCCAAAGCCTTTGCGCCATATTGGCTCAAACCGATGCGGTGCCCGTTTCCCTTTCCGTTTATTGTTATAACGCCTTGCGACGATGTAATCGTAAACCAATTGCTCTTCAACCCGAGCCTTGAGCGAAACAGGTCGCCTGCAACAGCGTGCTCGCCTGATGTTGTGAATACCTTAACCGCCTTGACAGTTCCATCCGGTGCAGTTTCGGTTTTAATTTCCTTTAGCATCGGCGGCGACTTTGGATCGAGCGTAACTGCTTTGTAGAAGGCTGGCCAGTTAAACTGCTCGCTCCACTGCTCGAAAGGTGAAGCCTCGTTTGCCACTACAACAGATGAAAGAGGAGCTAAAGAAGGCGCATTGTAAATCGAAGTCGCATCGGCTGTTCTGCCGCCGCTTGCAGAATGATACATGGCCTCAAGCACCCGATTTTTATAGAACAGCACCAAGCCCCTCGTCTCATGCGCTGCCTTGCGGTAGTTTGCATGGGTCGGTGTCAAGAATCGCTGAGATTCCTTCCCGGCTTTTACATGAAAGGTCGCATTCATTCCCTTGCGCAACATGTTCGCAACCGCATAAGACCGAGCTGCGACAGCATGAGCCTTCAACGCCTCTATCGGCCAAGACGCATACATTTCTCCCTGCGCAACACCTGCTATATACTCTTCAAACGGAATTAATGCTGCGGCGGTTACACCATTGTTAACAGGAGTCACTTCGACAGGATAAGGAATCTCAACCTCACCGATCTTTACAGGCTTAGAGGAAAACATAGTTAATCTACCCTCAGATGCAAGCCGTGAGCCAGCCACTGAGACATTCCCGCTGATGGAGGATACAAGCATGTTCTCGCTTATTGACTGCTCGAATATAATCTTTGAATCAGGACGGGCAAAGCGAAGAATTGCACCTGCAGGGACAAGCGGAGTGCATGCCTCGCCAAACAGTACCTTTATGCTGGGTTCAGAGGCAAACGGTTTTGATGGAATGGCGACCAGAAAGGGATTTGAGCGTGGTGTACATGCAAAAGGGACAAACAGAAACATGAGATATAGAAGAAGGACGATAACGCGCAAGGTGTTCGGTTTCATTTTGCACCGTCTGGCGGGGTGTAAACATCCTGATGCGTGTCTTTGTATCTATCTCGCTCGCTGAATATGCATCCGCAGTACTGCTGGCGGTAGATGCTTGCCCGTCTCGCTAAGTCCTTGCCTTCTTCGACAAAAGGCCTGAAATCACGATAAACAAACTCCACTCCTTGTTCTTCTGCAGCCTGTTCGCCAATGCTGCGTATCATGTCGTGATGCTGTTCGTGTGATACAAGCAAGGTTGATGTAAACGCGCTGAAACCGTGAACCCGCGCGAAAAGCGCAGTAGTATTAAGGCGATGCCGATAGCATTTTGCACAACGGCTCGCGCTGAAATCACCATCAAGAAGGGTTAAAAAATGCTCGAGTCCGTAATCCTCTGCCGTATAAAGAGGGATTTTTAACCGTTCGTTTAGAACCTTGACAGCTTTTAACCGCTTACGAAACTCTAATAGAGGATGTATATTGGGATTGTAGAAGTAGCCCGAAACCTGAAAACCCTCTGCCGAAAGGCAACTAAGTGTGCCCGGCAGACAGACTGCGCAGCATATATGAAGCAAAACTGTGTTTGCCATCGTTCTATTGTTGAAACAGCGTCTCGTTCGCGCCGTTATCGGTGGTCTTTGGCTTTTTGCCGATATGTTCATAGCCGGCAGGCGATAGCTTTCTGCCTCGCGGTGTTTTCAGTATCATGCCCTGCTGTATGAGGTAAGGCTCGTACACATTCTCGATGGTCTCTTCTTCCTCACCGACCACTATCGCGATGGTCTTCAATCCAACTGGCCCGCCGTCCTGCTTGTATAGAGTGTCAAGTATGTGGCGATCAAGAGTGTCGAGACCAAGGCGATCAATGCCCATCATCTCCAGACCGCGCTGAGCAATGTCGCGGGTTATAATCGAATCACCAATTACCTCTGCCACATCGCGGATTCTACGCAGGTAGCGAGTTGCTATGCGCGGGGTACCTCTTGCACGCTGTGCAATTTCGACAGCACCATCCTCTTCAAGAGCAATTTTCATAAGGCGTGCCGCACGCTTGATGATTGAGACAAGCTCGTCAATTTCGTAATAAGACAATCTTTCATTGACACCAAAGCGTGCTCGGAATGGTGCGGTAAGCAAGCCCTCTCGAGTAGTTGCGCCCACAAGCGTAAATGGTGGCACTTCGATCTTTATCGAACGCGCCGCAGGGCCAGTATCTATCATTATGTCTATCGAGAAATCCTCCATTGCGGAATAAAGATACTCCTCAACGACTGTAGAAAGCCGATGGATTTCGTCAATGAATAGCACATCGCCACGCGACAGATTTGTGAGAAGACCTGCAAGGTCTGCGGGACGCTCTATTACAGGACCGCTTGTAGCACGAATTTTAACGCCCATCTCATTTGCGATAACGGTGGCAAGTGTCGTCTTTCCAAGCCCGGGGGGGCCAGAAAGCAATATGTGGTCAAGCGGCATACCCCGTTGCTTCGCTGCCTCAATGTAAACCCGAAGGTTCTGAATCGCCCTCTTCTGACCGACAAACTCGGATAGACAAAGCGGCCTAAGGGTGATATCAAAGGTCCTGTCTCCGCCATCATCCCGTGGAGAAGATACTCTATCCACTGTTTACGCTCCCCTCTGGGATCGCCGAAGAGCCGCCACAATGACATCCTGCAAAGCGGGCGAAGGCAGATCGGGTGATATTTCAGATAGTATCTCGCTTACGATCTTCGAGGCATGAACCTTGTCAATACCAAGAGCCTCAAGCGCCCTTACAGCGTCAGATGCAAGAGGAACTGCTGAAGCGGCAGGGACAGATGTTATAACATCAACCTTTTTAGCCAATTCAACAACGATACGCTCGGCGGATGTCTTTCCAAGCCCTTTAAGAGATGATAGGAACTTGATATCACGCGACGCAATTGCATCAGCAAGACGAGATACTGGTACGGAGGACAGAATTGCGAGCGCGCTTGCGGGGCCGATTCGATTGACTGAGGTCAACAGGCGGAACATGTGGCGCTCGTGCGGTGATGAAAATCCGAATAATATCTCCTCATCCTCGCGCGTGACATGCTCTATGTAAATAAAACAGACGCTCCCCTCTGGTGGGAGAGCGTCGTAGGTGGAAAGTGGAATCCGCACAGAAAACCCTACGCCCCCCGCCTCGATTATTGCCTCTTCAGGCGATTTGCTGTAGAGTGTCCCGCGCAGATGATGGTACATCGCCGTTACAGCTCGTCAGTTGAAAGGTTCAGACCGTATGAAGCGAGTTTCTTTTTGACCTCTGTGAGACCGGTCAGACCGAAGTTCTTAGAAGCCAACAGGCTGCGTTCGGAATATCTTGTTAGATCGCGCACGGTGTCTATATCAAGGCCTTCGAGGCTGCGAAGTGTGCGAATCGAGAGGCTGAGCGCAGAAATCGGCTGATCGAGAATGTTGTCAGTAACAGCAAGAGCCGCCAACCTCTGGGAGGGAGAACGCATTTTCCGCTCGACTTCTTCACGCGCCATACCGAGCCTTAGACCCTTGCGCGCAAGTATCTCGCGAATTTCTTTCAGAGATGTTTCGCCAAAGTTCTTATAAGCAAGCAACTCGGTTTCGCTCTTAGAAATAAGGTCGCCGAGAGTGTGTACATTCATGCGTGACAGGCAGTTGCGAGAGCGAACGCTGAGTTCGAACTCGCTGATTGGCAGGCGAAGAATCTGGCGCAGCTTTTCGTCTTCCTTCGTGCGACCGTCGTCCATAACCATGCTGTTGCTTGATTGAGTGTCGCGAATGAAAAGCCATACCTTTGCATTATCGGGGTCGTAGCGAAGAATCTTGTTAAACATCGCTTCAGCGTGCTCAAACTTATCATGGTCAACATAGAATAGACCGAGGTTTATTGCGGCCCCGAGATGGAACACATCGCCGTCGGCAAGACTCAAATAGAGTTCCTCAACAAGAACCTGATCCTCGCCACGAGTATCGAGCAACATTGCCAGCCTGAATGTGGCTTCAGGATGCCCGGGGTGTTTCTTAAGAACATCTGAATACATGCTGAGAGCACTCTCGTATTCGCCCTTGTATTCGGTAATTAGAGCACGCACAACGCGGGCGAATGGCATATCTGAAACTGCCTTGCCGAGGCCGTTTAATAGTGCTTCAGCCTTATCGAGTCTGCCATTAAGCGCAAGGCTATAGGAATGAGAAATAACTTCTTGCAAGGTAGGCGCGCTTGTCATCGAGGCGGCCTTTTCAAACTCAATAACAGCGTTCGAGTGCCTGTCGAGCATCTGCATCGCCTTTGCGCGGATAAGATGCGACAACCTGCAATCGCGGTTCTCAAGCAGATATTGAGCATGCTTTGCAAATCCAAGCGAGACATCAACGGCAGCCTTGCGTAGAAGCCTGTCTTCGACATCAAAATCGCCCAGGTATTCATCTATTTGTGATGCACGCTGAGCAAGGTGCTTATATTCCTCGCTACTTTCACAAACCATCTCAAGAAGCTCGAAAAGCGCGACTTCGTCGAATGTTTTCCGAGTGAGGACTGCGGTTGCGCCTGTGCTTAAATCAACCGTCATATCATATTGATATGTCATATAAGGGAACCTCCGCGCTAATGAAGGAGATTAGAGGAAATAGCTATTTTATGTGACTTTGCGCTCAAATCAACCTTTACGGGGCTTGGGGCGCAAGGAAGCCTTCAGCCTCTTTTCGGTAATTCGAGTTTGGAAACCGCTGTATAAGCTCTTTCGCATACTTAATAGCGTCTTCTTTTCTGCTTAGCTTTGCGCAACTTCGAATCGCACCTATTAAAGCAGGCGCGGCAAGAGTCTCGTCAGTTTCGAGTATCGCCACCATCAAGTATTCGCGCAAAGCGGCATCAAAGTTAGATTGCTCATACTCAAGCTCGGCAAGCTCGAGCGTACAGGTTGATTTGACCGTCGCTACTGTGTCGCGAATCAAATCGTGAAGCAATCTGCGAGCTTCGTCCACATCACCCGTCTTTCGAAGGCATCGCGCAAGCCCAAGCCTTGCAGAATATCTCCGTGGAGATTTCTCATTGTCGGTGATGAATTTTCTGTATCTTTTTACTGCATTTGCATGGTCGCCAGACTGCTCAAGGACCTCCGCGAACTTGAAGTTCATCTCAGCTATTACTGCAGGATCTTCAAGCTTTTCTGACCCATTATTGCAGATAAACAAGGCGTCCTCATATCTCTTTGACTCGGCGAAGTACTGCACGCACCATAGAATGATATCGGGTGATAGCTTGACAACATGGCCGTCACGCATGAGCGAAAGGTAGGTTTCAGCAGCCTTATCGTTCATTTTGCGGGCATAGTAGCATGAGCCAAGCCTTGTGCGAGCGTCAACAACCATCTCAGATTTCGGCACTTCGTCTATCAGCCTTACGAAATACGCTGATGCTTTTGCATAGTCTTCTCGTTCTTGCTCATAATCGCCAAGCAGCATAAGGATCTTATCGAGCATATTTTTCACATGCGATGATTCGAGCGATGAACGCAAGTCGCGCTCCATTCCAGACTTGTCTCCGGCGAAATGCCTCGCTATGCCGCGCCGATACAGAAGGTAATACTTGAGATCGGGGAGTTTGTCAATGGCATCGCACTTTTCAGCGTAATCGAACAGCAATATCGCCGATGCATAGTCTTTGATTTCGATCGCCGCATCACCACCCTTGATGAGAATGGCTGGGGTGGTTGCAGACTTTGGATAAGAAGCGTGGAACCGTGCAGCGGTTTTGACAAGCTCTTCGCGCTGATTCAGTTCTTCGAGCAACAAGGCACGCAGTGCGCGCGCAAGCTCTAATTGCGGTTCTGGACCGGCAGGTTCAAGGCGGTTATATAAGGCAAGAGCTGCTTTCTGTTGAGATACGGCCTGCATTGACTGGGCGACAAACAGCCACGATTCAAACCTTTCAGGCGGATCCTGATCTATCAACCCAGCGTACTCAAGCACCTTACCATACAGCTTTTGCTCGAACAAAGAGGCAAGATAACCAACCTCTGCCTCAAGAGCGTCGGTCTTGGTGAGTTTGAATGTCATTGCGGCGGTATAGTGTTTCTCGGCATCCTTCCACTGCTTCAATGCCCTTGACGAGGCTCCGCAGACAAGATGTGCCTGTGGAATTTGCCGTGAAGTGGGATACTTGCCAATTTTCTCGCGCAGTACATCAAGGGTAGCCGAGTATTTGCCTGCCTCGAATTGAAGAACAGATAACCGTATCGCTGCGTCGAACGAGGGGAAATCTGACTCAACATCCATCAACGGACGAAGCACCGCCTCTGCACGCGAGATTTCGTTCAGCTTCTTAAAGACATCCGCAAGCGCAAGGGCTGAATGATAGTACACATTCTGGTCAGTGCCGATTTTCAGCACTATTTCAAAGTATTTGACCGCGGTGGTGAAATCTGATTCCTGAACCGCAATCTCTGCTCGTGCGTGAGCTGACAGCGCCGCGTAATTACCTCCCTTTGAAGCCTCCTCATACTTTGATTTTGCTGTCTTTAAATCGCTCTCTGCTTGTGCAACCTTGCCGAGATAATACATCGCGCCGTATCGGTAGAATCCGTCCACTTGTTCTGATTCAAGTTGAGTGAGTACGCGCTTGGCCTCACTATAGTTCTTAAGGTGAAATTGGCATGTACCGAGCCGGAAAATGGCAGCCGTTTTATATTCGGGTGATGGAGGGCTTGTTACAACTTTTTCGAAATGAACGACCGCTTCAGAATACTTATCGAGCATAAAAAGTGACTCAGCGAGCCTGAAACGAACCTCGTCAACCTTTCGGTAGTTGGGAAACCGCTCGATAAGCCGTTCATACTCTTTAGCGGCAATGTCATACACACCCCGCACAAACAGGCCATCCGCAAAGTCGTGCAGTCGGGTAGGCTCATCCATGACTTCGCCGTAAGACGAACTCTCGTTCACGCTGATGAGCGCGACCAAGAATGCTATTGCACAGAACGAGAGTGCTGCTGCTTTTTTCATTTTTCAGGTTGTGTGGTTGGTCTGTCAGTTGATGCATAGTACAACGAGGATACGCCCGAAAGCGTGATCGCCTCGCTCACATCCACCACGCTTTGCCATATCGCACGGGCATCAGCTCGCAATATGACCTTCAAATCAGGCGCGGCGTTGACAAGAGCCTTGAGCCGCGATCTAAGGTCATCAAGACCGATTGGCGAACCTTCAAGCTTGATGATTCCGTTTGCATCAAGCTCAACATAGACAAGATGCGGTGCGCCGGCGGCAAGAGCTGGAATGTCGCCCTTTGGAAGGTCAATCGCGATGTCCTTTTCGAAGGTCTCCATTGCGCTCGTTGTAACGAAGAAGATAAGCATCAGAAAGATAATATCAATCAAAGGCGCCATTCGGATAGATGGAGCAGATGCGGAAGAATCGAGGAATTTCACTGCGCATCCTCCGTCTTATTCTGCTTGCATATCGCAAGCGCAAACTTTTCAGCCTCAGCTTCAAGCTCGCTTGCCGCCTTCTGAAGCCGCCCGTTGAAGTAGTAAAAGAGCAAAAGTGCAAATATGCCAACCAAAAGACCTGCTGCTGTAGTTACCATCGCCTCCCAAATCGCCGATGCAAGCAGATAGGGCTTCTCGTGGCGCACTATTGGATCGTTTGTGAGCGAGATCACGCGGAAAGCGCGAATCATGCCTAAGACTGTACCAAGCAAGCCGAGCAAAGGGCTTATGTCGCCTATGTATCCCAACACAGCGATACGGCGACGAAGCGCGTCCATCTCGCGACGACCAGCATTTGATAGGAATTCAGATACCTTTTCGACACCATAGGATCGAACCGAAAATCCAGCGCGAAACACTCTCGCAGCAATGCTGTCGTTGCGGGAAATGCAGTTTTCCGCATCAGCCATGTTGCCCTTGCCAACATGCTCAATAAGGTCTTCAAGAAGCTCGTCTGGAAGTATATTTTTAGGGTCGAGTATAAGAAATGAATGGAATGCAAGCCCCACCGCGGCAATGGAAAGAAGGGCAAGCGGTATCATAACCCATCCGCCTTTGAGGATGATCTCCCAAGCGGTGAGGCTCCCCTGCCCTGATGCAGATGACTCCGCAAAGGCATAGCCTCCAATAAGCAGAATGACTGTAAATGCGAAGAAGTAGGTGGTTTTTCTTTGGAAGCTGCGCATTAATCCCTCGAACTGTATTTCTCGTCGAATCGGCTAAAATTGTCTTTCGCGCATGTTATTGCGACGAATCTCAACGCGCACAAATGCAGAATGCGGTGTAACTGTGCATCCCCCGGCATTGCGTAATCAGCGGTTTCTCCAAACCCCAAGCCCATGCTGACGAATTGCAGGTATTATATGGTTAAGCAGATAAAGGTCAAGGCGATTTTTTTCGACGCCGCACATACCACCCTCAAACTTGCGCGCCCCTATAGCGAGATGATCGCTGCAGGACTTTCGCGCTACGGTTTTGTGGTAGAAAGAACGCAAGTTGCGCTTGCTCTCAGCGTGTGCTGGCCCAAGGTTGAGCACCTTTTCAACGGTGAACACACCGACTACTCTGTCAGTGACGATTGGGACCGCACAATGTGGCATATGTTCTATGCCCTTATGATGGACTATCTTGGCGTTGAGAATTATCCCCCTCAGATGCTTGAGGACATTTACGGCGAATTTCGAAAACCACGCAATTGGAGCCTCTATCCTGACACGGTTGACACAGTTCGTATACTGAAAGAGCGCGGATACCTTGTTGGTATAGGCTCTAACTGGGACAGCAGCCTGCCTCACATTCTTGACGATCTTGGCGTGCGCGGTCATCTTGACGCAGAAGTGGTATCATGCGTTGTCGGTCATCGCAAGCCGGGTGCCGACTTCTTCAAAGCGGAATGCACAGCTCTTAACCTGCCACCCGAAAGTGTTTTGCATGTAGGGGATCACCCAATCGCCGATGTCAAGGGGGCGATATCCGCAGGGCTTTGCTCTGTACTCGTCCACCGCGAGAGTTCACCTGTCGACAGCTTTGGTGCCCCAATCGTAACGGATTTGTCTCACCTTCTCGATTTGCTTTAGCATCATTTCAGTGCCTTGCTCTTTTTCTCTCTTCTCGGGGGCTTCTGGAGAAGGTGAAGGATGTTCACTTCTTCTATTGCGTCCCCCTCATCTTAAGAACATGTGGCAGTATTACTAAGACATTGCACATTAAACGCTCATTTCACTTCCTCGCTCAATTTATATATACGCGCATCCTTTTCATCTACAAAATATATTTCCCTCCCATCACCATAATCATTAAAGCCTTCCTTTACAATAA
>CAZNBY010000015.1:0-63770 GCA_964571525.1 uncultured Planctomycetota bacterium | reverse complement strand
CATTTCTGCCTAAAACAACAAACCCCACAAAAAGTGGGGTTTGTCAAAGGTCTGAGGCGGGGCTGAAACCCCGCCTCTTTTTTATCTCAACGCACAATTAGAAATTTTCGCACAGATAGACAGTCAAGTCACCCAGTCTGTTTGCGTAACTACCAAGCTCGTTGTCGTACCAGCCAAACATCTTAGCATGAGTTACTGGAATCTCGGCAAACTCTGGCGTACCGTTCTTGCCCGGCACCATAAGCCTCATAAACCCTGTTCTTGTATGCGTCTCAACTCCCTCTATCACAACAGCGACATCCCTTGCCTTCATGTCAATCGAGGCGTTCTGAAGTTCGCTGTACTCCACAAGGTTGGGCAAGCCATTTTCCTGCGCGTTCTTATATATACCGTTAACAAGCTCTCGCGTGATTATGCTGTTACCGTTGCCGTCTATCTCGGTCTGGAAAGTGCAGTTCAAGATTATAAGAGATACCGTTGAGATAGGCACGCGCACCGAATCGGCCATAAAGCCGATGCCCTTGACTTGTGGTAGCACCCATTCCAGTGCCTTGGCCGCGTTTGTGGTTGTGATTATGATGTTATCATTTAGTGACCTGTTGCGGCGAAGGTCTTTTGAATCAGCCGCAGGTACATCATCGAGTATTGATTGGGTTTTTGTTGTTGCGTGGATTGTGCTCATTCCCGCAGTCACAAGTCGTGAAGTCCTTTCGTCATTTAATAGCGGTTGTAGCATGTGTGCCAGTGCGGTGGTAGTGCAGGATGCCGCAGACACTATCTTATGCTGTGTAGAACGAAACTCATGATGGTTGATGCCGTAGATCATAAATATCGAGTCTTCTGGCATCCCGTTTGGCTTGACCTTAAATGCCGAGCTTTGTATCACGAGCTTTGCTCCCGCCGCCAGATGCCCACGAAGCGAGCCTTTCGGGTCGTCCTCTGGTTTAACGGGATCTGCGAACACGCCTGTTGTCTCAACAACTACTTCAACGCCCTCTTCGCGCCAAGGGATGTTTTTAGGATTTCTTTGCTCGCGAAGAACCTTGACAGGTATTCCGTGCACAAGCATCTCGCCTTTTGCCTCAGAGACTACCTCGACGCTGTATTTTCCATTTACACCTTCAAGATAGTTATGCAGCGATCCGTATGTACTGTCATAAGCGATGTAGTTTGCAAGGTCGTGCAGACCGTTTCCGGCTTTTCGGCCAAGGTTCAAGACGATGCGGTCGAAGCGGCGTCGCGCCGCATGGTGCCACAGCGTCATCTTGCCGATGCGTCCCAAGCCGTTAATGCCTATCGTGTTCACATCCCTCTCCTTTCTAAGACCTACGAGACTGTACTTCGTGCTTGCCAGCGTATATATCGCCTGTATCACCGTTAATCGAAAGCCAATCGCCAGGCAAGAACTTCTTGCCCGCTAATCTAACCTCATTTTGTGCTTCGTCAACCTCCATTGCGCGACAGTTAACAACACAAATGCGCCCAAGCGTTTTCGCTGTTATAGCGGCGTGAGATGTGCCGCCTCCCCGCGCTGTCAGCAGTCCTTTCGCTTTTACTATAAGCGTGATATCTTCAGGTACCGTGTCGGGGCGAACAAGAAGAAGCGGGTCGTTTGGATGCTCTTTACTGAGGTTTGCGATATGTTCGTCACACAAGGCAAGTCTTCCCGTAAAAGCTCCCCCTCCACAACCAAGACCGGCTGCAAGCCAGTGACGCCAAACCTCGTCGCTGTGAATAAACACAGAACCGCCTACCTCGTCATCGAACACCATCGGACGCGATTGTAGAATAAACAGGTCGCTTGGTCGAGAGCTTTCGAATGTAAATTCTATCTCCTGATGCTCAAAACCCCTTAACATCACAAGCTCGCTTGCGACTTCCACGAGTTTGTTGTATATAGCCGGAAGGTGCGTTTCGAGCGAAGCCGCAGTCTCACGATAACTGCGCTTTTCGCGCTTCTGTTTTTCGGTTATCGGCAACGGAAACACAAGACCTGCAACAAGGTCTTCACCTTGGCTGCAGAATACATAATCGCCTTCCAACTCGACATCAAGACCTCGCGTGCGTGGTGAATGAGTGAAAACCACGCCTGTGCCCGAATCGTAGTTTATATTACCAAGCACCATCTGCTGCACAATTACCGCTGTTCCCCATTCCTCTGCGATATCCATCTGACGGCGGAACAACCTTGCCTGTTCATTATCCCAACTCGAAAGAACCTTGCGTGCTGTACCCAATACTTGTTCTCGCGGATCAGACGGAATCTCTATTCCTGCCGATTTTACCCGCTCTTTGTATGTGTATGCCATCTCGCGCATTGCGTTTGATGAGAATTCGATCTTCTGCTTGACATTATACCGGTTCTTAAAGTCAGCCATTATGTTGTCAAATGCGTCACGCCCTATGCCCTCATCCATGCCCCAGCACTGAAGAAAACGACGATAGCAGTCCCACGAAGTCCAACCGTAGTTGTGCTTACGCGATAACTTCTCAACTATCTCATCATTCAAACCAACATTCAAAAAGGTTGTCATCATTCCCGGCATCGAGCGAGCGGAAGAAGACCTAACAGATAGCATAAGCAGATTTGATGCATCCCCGATCTTTTTACCCGTTTCCTTTTCAAGGCGCGCGATCGCGTCAAATATCTTGCGTTCGACATCAGAGTTAAGCGGCGAAAACGAAAGGGCATCGCGAACTGAAAATAGCTCTGTGCTTATCATAAAGCCGCGTGGTATCTGGTGCCCGTAGCTTGCCATTCGCTTAAGCGAAAAGCCCTTTGAACCGAGATGCATCGGGTCATCGAGGCTTGCTGATTCATCGTGAATAAAGGTTATGAGCCTTGAAGAGCGGAAGTTGAGTATCCTGCTCAACCTGTCTGCATCAAGCGCATGCGCCAGCTCGTCAGCAACAAGCACAATTCTGCTGACAAAATTGTCAAGGTCCTGCAAACCGAAGGTTGAAGACAGCATCTCGCGCACCGCCATTTCAGCGAATGCAGTAGGGCCAAGCGAGTTATCCGGCAGTTTTGTGAGTGTCTTGTTTCGAAATATCCTCTCTGAAGCCTCAATATATTCGCCAAAAATCGGCCCTTCCACAACACCGCTAACTGCTCCAGCGACAAAGTGCTTCAGAATATTCCGTAATTGATAGTAATTTATACGATGGCTTACCACGCTTTGGCTCAGCAGGTTAACTGCGGTTGTGTACGAATCGCGCAGCAAACCGTCAATATCGAGTGCGGTCTTAAACCGCTTTAAAAGCCGGGTTGAGGATGCCAAGAACTCCTTTGACAGGTAATCAGTGGCAAAATCAACCGCAAACTTTGCGAAAATAGTCTTCGCGTACGCCTCAATTCGGAATGAAAGGCCAAGCGCGTCGAAGCGGGGTTCGCGGTATTCTCCGTACATTGATGGTATTCCTGCCGCAACATGCCGCTTGTAATATATGTTCTCTGATGCCGAGGTTGTCTCACGCGAGAGGATTGTATCGCGAAGGTGGATGAGAATTGCGAAAACCGCGTCAAGATGGGCGTATTCCTCAGGCTGAGATTGAGCATCAACGAATCTTGTTATAAGCTCTTTAGGTATGCGGTAGTGATCAAGAAGGGCGGGGGTGATGTAACCCTCAGCCACATTATATTTTTCGCGCAGAAGCTGAACTACGCGTATCAGACAGAACACTCTTTCTACATCGTTGTGAGGAAAACCATTATCTGCATAAATGTCGAGTGTTGCGCGTATATCCTCCCTCGACCGACAAAGCAAACTCTCGATATTCCCATCTCCAACCAGCTTCTGCATAATACGATGTGGTTCTTGAGCAAACTCCCTTTCCTCAACAGGCTTATTCTGCATTTCGTTTGGCAAATATTTCAATAGGCCGGTCGCATCGCCCGTATGCCAGTATTTAAGCACATGTTCAGCAAACGGAACAAGCAGATTGTTGGTCTCGGCATGCACCGATTTACGCAGAAAGTGAATGATGGAGTCTTGTCTTTCGCTGACCTGATCAATTGTTGTGGACAGTGTGCGAAGCTCTCCTTCAGCGCCAAGCTCGCTGAAGAAAACGGGCAACGCAAAACACAACTGCCGCACATGGTGATAAACAGGCTCTATGTTCGAAGCAAGAAGGCGCGAAATGTCCTTTTGCATCAGTGCGGTGTCGGGAATATACACCCCGCCGAATCTTAAGGACAGCGTTAAGGATGCGATTAGCCTTCTGAACAGTGGAGGATTGGAAGAGATTATTGTCAGAAAAGTGCGGATGTTATGAAGATGATACGGGTTAGCTATCATCTTCCACTCAAGCGTCGCGCCAGAGACATTAGGTTCTTCAAACGGCCAAGATAGAAGGTTGTCTGTAAGCACCTTGCTTAGTCTGACCGAGCCCGCATTGCCAATTGCAACGCCGATTCGTTCGTAAATTGTAAACCGCACATCTGGCGAAAAGTCTGCGCGCCGCTTAAGAAACTGCGTCAATTGGTAGATTATTCGCTCGATTTGGTCTTCGTTGCGGCTCTTCATTAAGCGGTTAAGCACATCAAGCAGCAGAGATATAAGCTCGTTTTGGCGTGGGCCGGTGGTATCATCCTTAAGCAGGTAAAGCGATGCCTGAAAGCAATCGCTTGGGTCTTTCAGCTCTGACAAAGCCTTAAGGGATTCTGCCACTAAGGCAGATAGAGTAGGTATCTTCTTTATGTTGTCGGTAGAAAGCAGAGAGTTCTCAAGCGCCTGCTTGTATTGCGCGATTTTCTCTGGATTTAGGTTGCGAAACGCTGCGCGGACGGTATCAATATCCTCGGCAAGTCCAGGATTATCCTCTGCCCATGTCATGAAATCGAGCTTTTCGCCCGCAGTCTGTATTCCGTTAGCAAGCACTTGTCTGTAAAGATACCCATACACATCGGCTGTGGCTTTGTGCGAAAAGAAGCGGGGAGCAAGAGATTGAAGCTGGTTATCGCGCTTTACAAGCAGCTTAACGGGAATTTCACTATTTGGAAGCAGGTTGAGATGCTTTGCAACTGTCGGCGCGAGCAATTCCCCGTGCTTAGAAGCAAGAGTATCACCCCAAAACGCGAACAAAACCCGTAATGCTTCTTCCTTTTTTGCTGGTGATTTCAGCGAGGGAATAAGGTCCCAAAGCAATTTGACGAATAGGTCGAAAAGCTCTTCGCGGTTAGGTTTTGCTGCATATTGAAACCACCTGCCAAGCACCTGACGCGCAAGCCCTTCAAGCAGTTCTGTCGTATTTCTGAACGGATGAAAATACTCGCTTAGCAGCTTCTCAAGGTCTGAGTAAAGGCCGAAGTGTGGCCTTGCGGCATCTAAAAGCGGCGTGAAATCGGCGGGGATTTTCACAGTTGCCGCGGTTTGTGCAAGGTTAGCCTCTAACGCGGATGAACGAATCGAGGGTCTCGAATTGTCTTCCATCACCCACCAGGATAGAACTGTATATTGCAGTGCTTGATAACGAAGACCATTATATCATAAAAACCTTATGCCGCACTCAAGTCGAATGCTGCTGGGCAAAAGGCAAAAGCCTCAAAAAGCAAAAAGCCCCCGAGAAAACGGGGGCTTTAATTCACCTTGGTGGAGATGATGGGAGTCGAACCCACGACCTTCGCATTGCGAACGCGACGCTCTCCCAACTGAGCTACATCCCCTTAACATCGGCCAGTATAGCCGATTTTCACTTCGGTCAATTCGCGTTCAATCTATTTAGGCGATACATCAAGGCGCGGATACAAAGCGAATGGCTTAGAGATGATGGTCGAAGGCTTCAACCAACCCCATTGCTCTTGTGCTCCAAGATCGTTTGCATTCCAACTTATGCCTAATTGTGCGATGCCCTTCGGCGCTGTCTCTGGAATGAACGGGTAAAGGTTGACAAGAAGCAGGCGCGATGTTTCGGCAAGGGTGTACAGCACCGTTGCAAGCTCATCCTTTTTGTTCTGCTTTGCCAGCGTCCATGGCGCGGCAACCTCAACAAACTTGTTCGCATCGCGAACAACCTGCCAGATATGCTCCAGCGCATTGCTTAACGCGAATTCTTCAAGGTCTGCCGCAACGATTTTAGAAAGCTGAGTTGCCGATTCTTTAAGGCTCTCGGATGTAAGATACGGGGCTGTCGGCTCGGGAATCATACCATCGAAGTACTTATCAATCATCGAGACCGTTCGCATAAGAAGGTTTCCAAGGCCGTTCGCAAGCTCGCTGTTGTATCGCGAGTCGAGCGAATCGAGCGTGAAATCTCCGTCGCGTCCGAATGGAACCTCGCGTATAAGAAAGAAACGCAGTGCGTCGCGTCCGTACTTGCTTGTGATGTCACGAGGGTAGATAACATTTCCCTTGCTCTTCGAAATCTTGTCGCCGTTGATCGTCCACCAACCATGCGCGAATACTGTTTTTGGCGGTTTATAACCGAGCGAAAGCAGCATTGCAGGCCATATAACAGAATGGAACCAGATTATATCCTTGGCCATAAGGTGAACATTTGCAGGCCAATAACGCTCCATGCGTTCGGCGTCATCCGGTGCGCCGAGTGCGGTTATGTAGTTCATCAATGCCTCGAACCACACATAGATGACATGGTCGGGATTGTTGGGAACCTCGACTCCCCATTTAAGTGACGAGCGCGAAATTGATATGTCCTCAAGACCTGCTTCGATGCGGTTGCGTATCTCGTTGCGACGATATGCTGGCAGAATGAAATTAGGATTTTCGTCTATGTGTTTCAGCAACACATCGCGGAAGCGCGATAGCCGAAAGAAGTAGTTGTCTTCAGATATCCGTTCGAGTGGCCGCTGGCAGTTTTCACACAATTCAGAGCCTACACTGTAGTATGTCTCGCATGGCGTGCAGTACAACCCCTCATAGTGTCCAAGATAAATATCGCCATTATCTAACATCCTCTTGAAGAGCTTTTTGGCCGACTCCTCATGGTGCGCGTCTGTTGTGCGGATGAAGTGGTCGTGAGTTATCTCAAGGTCGCGCCATAGCTCCTGAAACTTCATTACAATCTTATCCGCAAAGTCCTTAGGTTTCAGCATGACCTTCTCGGCCTCGCGAAGAATTTTCAGGCCGTGTTCATCGCTTCCAGTTAAAAAGAACACATCCTTGCCGTGCGCACGATGGTATCGTGCAAGGATATCCGCGGCAATCGTTGTGTACGCGCCGCCAATGTGCAACTCGCTGTTCACATAGTACAGCGGAGTGGTAATGTAAAAGGTCTCTTTCTTCATTCTTTGTCTTCTCCATTCTCTTTTGGGCGACCGAATGTCTTGACAATTTCTGAGGATTTCACCCAAATGTTGTTGTCGTTCTCGTCGCGTATGAGAACAAGCTCGCGCAGAAGGTTGACATTCACAACTTCACCCTTTACCTCACGGGTAGCTACTATCTGCCCCCTCTTGGGCAGCTTGTCACGCAGGTAGTTATAAGCCTCATCCTCGAATCTAAGGCAGCACATCAAGCGCCCGCAGCGTCCTGAGATTTTCGCCGGATCGAGCGTTGTCTTCTGATGCTTTGCCATCTTCATTGTAACAGGTTGAAGCTCATGCATAAACGACTTGCAGCATAAAGGCCTTCCGCAGTGCTCATAGTCCGCAAGCAATCTTGCCTCATCGCGCACACCAATCTGGCGCATCTCAATACGGGTCTTGAACTCTTTTGATAGGTCTTTGACAAGCGCGCGAAAGTCAACACGCCCATCCGCAAGAAAATAGAATACTATCCTGTCTCCACCGAATAAATGCTCGACATCAACAAGCTTCATCGGCAGATTATGTGCGGTTATCATCTCTCGGCACTTGTCGAATTCTTGAATCTCAAGCTCGTCCTCAATGTAACGCATTCGATTCAGGTCCTCGCGGACTGCATTACGCAGCACCTCTCCGTGTATCTCGGGCATACCCTCAACAATGTCGCTTTTCGGCAGGGGAACGGGCGATGTGACAGCAATGCCCATTTCAACACCCATTTTGGTCTTCACGATTATATGCTCGTCGGCTGCAAAGGAATTGTTTATCGAAAAGAATATGCCAGAATTGCTCATCCTGCCGTATCGTGCAAAGCATGAGAACACTTCGGTGTCCTTTTCGGCAAGCCCTTTAAGTCGCTCAAGAGGCTCGAAAAAGAAGTACTTTCCCGATGGCCGCCCGTTTGATGCGTCATCGCCCTTATGTTCTTCCTCTTGAAGCTCTTCTTCAGATGGGGGAAGTTGCTCTTCGTTTGGAGCAAGTCTATCGTTTGTATTATCGTCCGACATTGCGGGTTATCCTCACTATAAAGTTATCTAAAACAAGCTGCGGGCGCACATTTGCCATGATGTCGCGCACAGCCTCAAGAGCCGTTTCGACGCAGATTGCGCGTGTCTCTGGCGCGCATTCCGTGATCCATTCGGGCGACAGTTTGGTTATCATGCCGTTGCCGAAAGGTCTGAAAGCTTGTTGAATGAGACGCAGAAAGAAGATTATCCGTTCGCGTATCGGCTCAAGGCCGGTTTTTGTGTTTTCTTCTCCGCCGCGCTTCTTCCCAACGCCCTCGGTCGCCCGGCTCAATAATGCGTCCGAAAGGTCAAATGGGTTTTCGGTCTTTAATCCCTTAAGAAACTCGAGCAACCAGACAATTTCGTCGAGCAGCTCTTCCTTAAAATATGTGATCGCCGACCCCGGCGAGCCTTCTGAAAAAGCCGAGGCCAACTCAGATTCGTGCGTAAACTGCTGTCCCACAGACACAAGAAATATCTCGCGCACAGCATCAGAGCTAAGCGGATGAAAGCGAAGCATAAGACAGCGGGAAAGCACAGTCTCGTGCATGCTTTGCGAGTTAGTGCACACAAGTATGAAATGCGTGTTCGCGGGAGGTTCTTCAAGTGTCTTTAAAAACGCGCTTTGCGCTTCGTGGTTCATCCGCTCGCATTCGTCAATAATGAAGAATTTTCGGTCAGCTTCAAGAGGCTTTCTGTATGCAATTTCAGTCATTCTTCTGACCGAATGTACTGCGGTGGTCTTGGCCTTCTCACTGACTTCTGAATCATCGCCGATTACGATAAAACGCTTGTCAGGCTCTCGCTCAACAAGCACAACATCGGGATGTGTGCCTGCTAAAATCCTCCTGCAGGTAGAGCATGTACCGCACAGATCACCGCTTCCTGCCGTCTTGCACAATGCTGCAGCGGCCACGCGATACGCCACCATCTTTTTGCCTACTCCACTCGGTCCAGTGAATAGGAGCGAGTGATGCAGGCGATTCTGGCCAATTGCAGCACGAAGCGCGTTAATCTGCGCGTCGTGACCTTTTACCGTGTTCCACGACAAAAATCACCTCTTGCCATACCTGTTCGAATACACCTTGCTCTGGCGCGCAACCATCAATCATAACACTTATATCGCTATGGGAATCCACAAGCCCTTTGTATGCGTTTCGAACATCATCGAAATAACTGCTCGATCGCTTCTCAATTCGGTCTGGTGCACTCTTTGCGCGGCTAAGAGCTACCGCAGGTGGAATGTCAATCACGACATATAGGTGCGGTTCTATACCGAATGTTGCGTAATTGCCAACGCTAAGAACGCTTTCGATACCCAGATGCGATCCGCCGCCCTGATATGCGGCGCTTGACCATAAAAAACGGTCCGAAAGCACAATTGCACCAGATTCAAGGGCTGGTTTAACCGCTTCAGCGCAGAATTGAGCGCGGCAGGCCATAAACAAAAACAATTCTGTTCGCGGAGATATGTCACTCGTGTGCGTGAGTAACAAGTCCCGTATGTTCTCGCCTATTGCCGTGCTCCCCGGTTCGCGGAGCGTGACAACCTTGTAACCTGAAGCGCGCAATTTCTCCGCGCAAAAGCGCATCTGCGTTGTCTTGCCGCAGCCGTCAATCCCTTCGAAAGCGATAAATCTGCCGTTCAAGAGCCAACCTCGATCAACGCGATTACATCTCCAACTTTGACATTTGCGCCTTGCTCAGCGCGTATCTCGATCAGCTTGCCCTTTGATGGTGCGTTAAGGTCGAAAGCGGCTTTATCGAGCAGCAACTCGGCAAGCGAATCGTCTTGTTCGAAGCTGTCGCCGGGTTTCTTAAACCACTCGGCTATCTCTATCGTCGCGTTTTCATCTTTGCTCAGTTCTGGCAGCTTTAGTTCGATTATCATTATTTCCTCCGCGCCCGAATAACAATCTGGGCTATCGGATGCTCATGCTATGCAATGCTCGCTCATGCATTGCTTTTGCGTTATAGCTCGAACGGACGAAAGGCGAGCTTGCAACATCAACAAATCCCATTTCAAAAGCAACTTCCCTATACCAGTCGAAACGCTGAGGTGATACAAATTCAACCACCTTGCAATGACTGTGTGAAGGCGCAAGGTATTGCCCAATTGTGAGCAGCATAACGCCGCAAGAACGCAGGTCGCAAAGCGTTGTCAACACCTCTTCAGGTCTTTCGCCAAGCCCAACCATTATGCCGCTTTTTGTGATAAGGTTAGATTCGCTTGCGGTCTTTAAAACAGCAAGCGATCTTGCATAATTCGCCTGAGGGCGCGCGTGCGAGTACAAACGCTCTACCGTCTCGACATTGTGATTATATACGCTCGGGCGTGCGTCTGCAACCTTCCTAACGCTGTCAAGATTGCCGGCAAAGTCGCTTGTAAGAACCTCGATTCCATCTACGCCGGCTTTGCGAAGCTCGTGAATTGTCGCCGCAAAATGGGCAGCTCCACCATCTGGTAGATCATCTCTTGTTACACAGGTAACTACAACAAAATCAAGGCCAAGTTCCTTAGAAGCTTGCGCGACTTTATAGGGCTCTTCAGAATCAAGAGGATACGGATTTCCGCTTTCGATATCGCAAAAACGGCAGTTTCGGGTGCAACGGCGCCCCATTAACAAAAATGTCGCCGTACCATGGCAGTAGCATTCGCCACGGTTCGGGCATGTCGCCTCTCGGCACACGGTGTTTAGACCGTGCCGATGAAGGGTGTTGCTCACGCTATCGTCAGTCGAGAACGAGAGCGCCTTTTTCATCCAAGCAGGAAAGTGTTCCCGTCGCGCTGTCATCTATGCACTTGTAGCCTTCTAATGCGAAAACATCGATAAAACTCTGTATGAACTTATCCTCGACCTCCCGCATAGTCGGTGCATTGCCTAATAGTGTAGCAAGACTTGCGACAGGGAAGGTCGTGATTCCACAGGGCACGATTAACCCAAAATGGCGAAGATCAGGGTTGACATTGAACGCAAGACCATGGTAGCTTACCCAGCCAGAGACTGCGATTCCAATCGCGCATACCTTGCTGTTGCCCACCCATGCGCCAGTAAGTCCCTGTTTGCGCCCTCCAACAAGGCCATATTGAGCCAGTACGCGAATTGCCGTCTCTTCGATATTGTGAAGAAATTGGTGTATGTCGCGCCCAAAGTAATTCAAGTCGAACACAGGATATGCGACAACCTGTCCAGGGCCGTGGTATGTTACATCGCCGCCGCGCGAAACATTATGCACCTCGAAACCCATCTCGCGGTACTTCTCGATAGGCATGAGCAAATTTCCACCCTTCCATCCGCGCCCAAGGGTTATCACAGGTGTATGCTCGACAAGGATTAAAAACGCCTTATCGGGTCTTTGATTGCGCACCGCATCCTTTAACGCAATCTGTTGCGGCGTTGCACGCGAATACTCAACTCGTCCGAGGCGATGCACTTGCAGCTTCATTTGCCCGCCGGTATTGAGTGAATGCCTATGCCCGCCATTACCGCACCAGCCTCGTGAAATCCCTCTGAAAAGGTCGGGTGCGCGTGGACGGTGTGCGCGATTTGCTCGTATGTCAGTCCGTTCTGAACAGCAAGCCCGCCCGCCGCGACAAGGTCAGAAGCGCATGCGCCGATAATGTGGACTCCTACCACCTTGTGGGTTGCTGCTTCGGCGATTATCTTGAAAATACCATCCATCTGACCTGACGCCTGAGCGCGTGCCAACGGACGATATGCGTATCTGCCAATAGTGATTTCGCCGTACTTCTCCTTTGCCTGCACCTCGGTAAGGCCGACAGAGCCTATCTCGGGATGCGTGAACACGGCATTTGGTATAACAGCATGCGCTATGCTTGCGTTACCTCCAAGCGCGTTTTCCGCAGCGACTTCACCCATTAAATAGGCACTGTGCGCCAACATCCATTTGCCTGTTACATCGCCAACCGCCCATATTCCCTTTTGCTTTGTTGCGCAACCGTCGTCCACCTCAACAACCCGTCCGTTCGGCGCAAGACCAAGCTCGAATATGCCGTTGTCTTCAAGCCTTGCGCGCCTTCCTACTGCAACGAGGCACTTTTCAGCGGTCGCCTCTTTGCCATTATCCATAACAGCAGTTATTGCTGCGCTATCTTCACGGGTTTCAACTACCTTTGTGCCCGTGAATACCTTGACTTTTAACCTTCTTAAGGCGCGGTTGAAGTGTTCAAGTATTTCCGCGTCGAGCATAGGCAGTATTGTCGGCATTAGCTCGATAATTGTTACAGATACACCTAATGAAGCGTATAGCATTGCGGTTTCGCACCCAATTATGCCACCGCCGACCACTATCAATGAGGTTGGAAGCTTTTCGGCATAAATCGCGCCGTCCGAACTTATAATCGTGCTACCGTTGAACTTTAGATTGGGCAACTCAACAGGTTTTGAACCTGTTGCCACAATTATTGCCTTTGCCTTTAACTCGCGCTTACCATCGGAAGATGACACCTCGATCGCATCGCTACCTATTAGCTTGCCGAAACCGTTTATGACTTCAACTCCATTGCCTTTAAGCAAAGCGGCAAGCCCCTTTCGCTGTGTGTCAACGACCTTACGGGTGTGCTTCTGGACAATATTCCAGTCGAGACGAACCGAATCGGCAAGAGTGCCATATTCGGCACCGTCTCTTGCTTCATTATAGACATTCGCGCAGTGTACTAATGCCTTCTTTGGCACACAACCCCAGTTGAGGCAGGTGCCACCGAGATTTTCGCCCTCGATCAAGCCCACAGAGGCTCCGAGTTGACGCGCACGAATTGCTGCAGCATAGCCACCCGGCCCGCCGCCTAATACAAGCAGATCATAAGACATAAGCACTTCTCCTTATAATGGTGAAGTAAAGAGGCCAAATTGTACGCACCGTATGGTGATGGTCAACCTATAGGTCATGAAGAGAGCATACTCAAACAATGGTAAAAAAAGGGAGCCGTTTCCGGCTCCCTTAAGTGATCTGTTTGATTTCCGATTACTCAGTGAGCAATGCCCGAGCCAAGGCACGCACACCGCTTGCATTGCGCATCTCATTTGCAATCGCGGGCGAAACAGCATAGTACAGCGATACAATCGAAGATCCGCTTGTAAAGCTCATAAGGCTGTTATCGCGTACATTGCACAAAGAGTTGACGCTTGCGGCGCTAATGGTGCCGAATGCGCTCGTCGCGATGAAGCAACCGCCGCTACTCGGTGTGATGACAACACCACCGCCTGTCGGGTCTTGTGTGCCGGCGGCGGGTGCGATGTACTTGTAGCGAATCGAGTTGGCAGTTGCGTAAGAAATGCCAGGGTTGCCGTTCAGGTCGAGTGCGAGCGATGTGTACCAGCCGACATTATTGCCGGTGCTGTCAAGAACCATCGTAACCCACTGAACGCCGTTGAAATACGCAAATTTAAGGCGCTCACGACCGTAATCCGAATAAGAAATCATCGGGATGTTCGTAGTGGTGAAACGCAGTGAGCAGAACTGACCAACATCACCATCGCTGTCAACTGTGACGGGCGAAAGCCATGCATCCGCAGTCCTTTGGATGAACTTGAGATCGCGGTTGGTTAGGTCATAATAAGCGATGCCGGGCAGGTTGTCGGCATTGAACGACAAAGATGCGAAACGGCCAACATCACCTTCGCTCGAAACAACAACTGAGTTCCACACGCCGCCGATGCGGGTTGCGTACATAAGGTCGCCAGTCGTCGCATCGTAATAGGCGATTGACGGTATATTGCGGAAGCCATCGAAGCCGAGCGAGCAGAACTTGCCACGGTCGTTACCGATTGCGGTTACATCTTGCTTGGAGAAGCCGTCGCCTGAGCGTTCAGCATACTTCAGCATCTTCTTGGTGGCGTCATAGTATGCGATAGCAGGGACTATTCCGCTTGGAGTCGTGATCAACGAAATACTTGCATACTGGCCTACATCGCCATCGCCATCAACAAGGATGATCTGCCAGTTAACGCCTGTCCATGTCGCATAATACAGGTCACCATCGGTCGAATTGTAATAGGCAATGTGCGGATAATTGCGGTTGTCAAGAACGATTGTCGCATACTGGCCAACTGTGCCGATTGTTGCTACAGAGCGCTTGTTCCAAGTCGTGCCGTTGTAGTTTGCAACGATAAGGTCGCCGAAATCTGAATCAAAGTAGGCGATCCACGGCAAACCAGATGGCGTCTCGCGTGCGAGTGCAGTATAAAGACCTGTCGTGCTAAGCTCGACATCCATTGTATCGGCAAACGAGGGGAGATTGAGCTGCCACAACCACTCGACTGTAGTCGGCGTATTGATGGCGAAGTTGAAGTTGATGTTGGCGCTATTTGTGAGTGAGCCAGACGCATTGAACCCAACGCATGTGTAGTAGCCGGTTGTGCGTATGCAGTTGCCGGTTACTGCCGTACCATCTGCAAGCCAATAGCTGCCCACACTTGGTGAAGGACCAGGCAGGTTGCGAGGATTGAGAATTGTCAGCAAGTATTCGGTCTGCCAGTTGAATGTGATACGCGCTGGCTGATTCATAAATAGAGCAACAGATGATGTGGTATTGTCTGTTTGCGGAATGTTACCAGTGCCGTCCCAGCCTGTACAAGTGTAACGAACACCCGTTGCGCCAAGCGGTATGTACGGAGTGGTTACCGTCATAACGAACGGCATGTTGTTGCTCCACCAAGTCTCTTTTTGCACTGGAATGTCTGATCCACCACCAACCGACAACTGCGGTTCACCATAGAGCACATCGCCGACGCCAGAGACCACCGTCAAGCGATAGTAGATTTCCCACAAGAAATCAATTTCGGTGTTTGCTGTGATAAGGAAGCGGAAGGAGGAAGCGGTGCTTGGAGCAGTGATTGGCGAGCCATACTTCTGGCTGAAACCGGTGCAGATCCAGCGATAACCGTCGCCCTCAACAGGTGACTGAGCGCTGACATCAACATATTCTGTTCCAAAGAGCCTTGTGTATCCAGGAAGAGGCGGGAAGGGTGAGTTGATGATCAACTGGTTTGTGCCGCCGCCCTGAGTTACCCAATTCCATGTGATGGATGAGTTGACAAGAATGGTAAATGTTACCGAGTTCGCGTTAGGAGGGCTGACAGCGGGAACAGAGCCAGTTCCGGTGTAGCCGCTGCAGACATATGTTACACCGCCGACAACGATCGTTGCTTGCACTGAAGCAGTAACTTGCTGACCGGGATCCCAAAGAGTGATGCCAGACGGCGAAGGCGTGCCGAACGATGTAATAACGGCGAATGAGAGCTTCAAGCCACCAGAATACTCCCAATTCCAGATGATAGTGGAGGGCTGGGTGACGGTGATTGTGAAGGATGTTTCTGTGCCTGTCCCGATATCGCCAGAGCCCGCATAACCTGTGCAATCCCAAGACTGATAAGGCGTGGTAACGCTGAGAGTTACCTGAGTGAATGCGGGATACCATGTTGTGCCTGCGATGGGCGACGGATTACCGTTATTGCCGAGTGATGTTACATGTATGCTGAATTCCTGCAGCCACTGCCATGTAATTGACGAATCTTCGCGAATTTCGAATGTGACGAAGTTCGGTGCGCCAGTACCATCCCATGAAGCTGGGCATGAGCCAGTGCCGACCCAGCCTGTGCAGCGGAAACGAATACCGGCGGAAATTGCGACGCTCTGCTCAACAATAGCGGTGATGAGCGAGTTCTTCGGGCGCGGAACTTCTTCGCCAACCGGGGGAGAAGGATTGCCATAGGCTGATACAACTGTCAGCTTGGCTGTGTCCTGATTCGAGTAGAATAGAAGGTTCAAGCCAGAGGATAGAGTGTAAGGTATGCGCTGGCTGGGTATGCTCGACTGTGTTGTCGTGTAAGTGATACCAGTCGTACCAAGCTCGTTCTCGAGACCTGTCCAACGCGAGCCTTCCGTCGTGTCAGCCAAGCTGTCAGGCACGGTTTCGTAAACGAAGTAGATGAAGCCATTTTCGTGCAACTGGATTTGCATCGAAACGATTTGTGTAGGCTTGTTGTACAGAGGCACATTGCGCCACTGCACAATAAAGATTTTCTTATCGCCAGAGCCTACTGTCTGGTAGTAAAGCGTGGCGTTCGGGGCACCTGCGAAGGTCAGATTTGCGCAGAAGGGCGCAATTAGTGCATCGGGCAGGTAGTTTGACCAAAGCACATAAGCCGAGCCGTCAGGATTCGGGTCGCCTGCGTTACCAAGCGGGCCGAGATTGCGTGTTAGGTCGTCATCTGATGGTGTGGCTGCGCCCGCGGCAGGCTGCATAATCAGATAACCGTTCAGATTGATGTAAAGCTTGGTGTAAATAATGCCGAAAAAGTTAAAGTTGAAACCGATGTCAACGAGTTGCGTCGCGTTGTCATCAAGGTCGCTTTGCTTAATGAACGGGCCGTTTAGACCGTTCTTAGCGCCACCTGCGAGCATCAACTCGATCCATTGGTTTTCGACTGAACTTGTTCCCTGATAGTAATCTGATGCGCTGCCCGAGCCGAATTTTTCGGCATAGGCCGATCCTGAGATCGCATACAACGCAAGCACTACCAGAGAGGCATGGAGAAACACCCGGAGAAGAGTCTTCATATTTTCCTCCCGAATCAACGACGCTTGCCTGAACTGTCAGGACAGTCGGTCATTACGGAATAAGCAAAAAGCTCCAGAATGGATATATTAAGCTCCTAAAGCGTTATTGTCAACATATTTTTTGCGCGTCCAGCGATAATTGCCCTCAAACAGGGTAATTTTTCGCGGAATTGACCTACAAAAAAGCGCAATGAAACCTTGTACCGGTACTTTGCATCGCCGATTTTGTCTAAGCGGTGCTCGTTTTGTGTTTCTCGCTGTCGCTTTCTGTTAGTACGATATCGCTTGTTAAGTGTTGCGCTATAAACCCAACCTCTTCAGCTTCTCATACAAAGTTCGGCGCGGTATTCCCAAAATCTCTGCCGCCCGGTTCTTTTGTCCGTCAGAAAGCTCTAACGCGCGGCGAAGCGCCCACTCCTCAAGCTCATCGAGCCTTAGAGTATCTGCTCCTCCAATTGCTTTTCTGCCCTCTTTCAAATGGGCAAAGAAATCTGGAGACAATGAACCTGAACCTAACGCCAACGCCCGTCTTATCTCGTTCTCAAGTTGCCGAATATTGCCCGGCCATGGGCAAGACTGAAGATAACTCATCGTCTCGGGCGTTATCTTTACGCCGTTATTGTTAGGATACACCGACATGAAATGCTTGACAAGCAAAGCAATATCATCGCGGCGCTCCGTTAGGCGAGGCAGGTCAACAACCACAACTGCAATTCGATAAAACAGGTCTTCGCGAAAAATGCCCTCTGCAACCATCTCACGCACATCGCGATTCGCAGCAGAGATCACCCGCACATCAACAGTAATTGGCTTTTCTGAACCGACAGGAAAAACCTCGCCTCGTTCTAAAACCCGTAAAAGGCTCTTTTGCATCTCAGGCGACATTGACACAACTTCATCAAGAAAAAGTGTGCCTTTGTCAGCAAGCTCGAACAAGCCTCGCCTGTCTGATACTGCGCCAGTAAAAGCGCCTTTTCGGAATCCAAACAATTCCGCAGATAAAAGGCTCTCGGGCATTGCTCCGCAGTTTACAGCAAGAAAAGGACCTGTGCAACGAGCAGAATATGCATGTATTGCTCGCGCCGTAAGCTCTTTGCCGGTGCCAGATTCGCCGTTTATCAATACAGGCAAATCGGTTTTTTCAAGGGTCTTTAGCAACGATATAACTCTGCGGTGAGGAACAGATTCACCAACCATACCGCCGTAAGTTTCATTGACTCGCATCTGGCGTGATTGAGCAGACAAAGCCTCTTTGGTTCTATCAAGTTCCTCTTGTTTTTGATGAAGAGTCGTTGTCAATATCCCGTTGAGCCTTTCGATTTCCTCTGCATTTCTCTCGATCGTTGCAAACATCGCCGATTTTGAGATTGCCGCAACAGCAATCTCAGACAATGCGTTTAGGACTCTTAGCTCCATTGTACCGAATTTGCGCCCTTGACGCGAATGAACATAAATCACGCCCAACAGCTCTTCATCGTGCTTCAGCGGAAAGCACGCAATTGTCCGTAACGAATGCTCAAATGCGCTATGTCTATCCGTTATTACTGCTTCGTTGTCATCAAGAATTAATCGTCTGCCGGACTGCTTAACTGTCTCAATTACACTTTGGGAAAAGCCGTCCTTCTCGATATCAAGGGTGTTGCCATGCAGGTCTCTTGCGATACAGAACTGCTTATCCTGCATGTTGAAGACAGACAGAAAACCCTTTTCAGCCTCAACAACAGATATGGTGCTGTCAACAAGATAAGCAGCAAGCTGTGCAAAGTCGCCGATTTCGTTCAGTCCTTTCACTGCGTCAAGAAGCGTGTAAAGGAGCTTTATCTCTCGCTTCAACTCCCCATCTGTCGAGCGCTGTTTCTCGTAATTCTCAACGAGCTTTCTGACATCATCGCTTGAAAGCGGCTGAGAATGAGGCAAATCGTTCATCTCATTCCTGCCGTTATTCATATGTGCGCTCCACAAACCTGATTGATTCGGTCGAAAAGTTCTTTGCACTTCGATTGTGTTATGCCCATTCGCGAGACTCTTGCGGCAATTTGACCGCAAATTGCGTCGTTTTCAGTCTTTCTTCCTGCGCGAACATCTTGAAGCATTGAGCAGTAATTTTCGGATGTCGCCATTGCGACTTTTGTTGCTGAGCTTATTATCTCGCGATCTGTGAGATCAATTCCCTCTACAGATGCGGCTATGCTAACTTCGCTTGCAATTTGCTGCCATGTTTCTGCGATGTCAGGCCGATTAAGCAACTCACCGTTTGTAATATTCAAAATTGTGGCAATCGGATTTATGCACGCATTGATACCGACTTTGAGCCAAATTGCGCGTCGTACATCCGTGCATTCCTCTGTAAAGATGCCAGCAGCCTTGTATGTCGAGACCAATTGACCGCATTTTTCACCAAGTCCCCATCCACCTATTTCGAGTTCACCGATTCCCCGTAACTCGACTTTATCGGTTGAAAGACGCGATATCCCATATGTCAGAATGCCAGCATATATCTTGTCTATCGGAAAGTGAGCGCAAAGAAGCTCGCAATTGCCAAGACCATTCTGCACCGTCAATATTGTGGCTGGATTTGATTTGTCAAGGCTCGCCATCAACTGCCGAAGGCTGTATGTTTTAACGGCAATGAGTATGTGATCAATATCTTCTGGGACTTGTGTGTTGCAGGATAGATAGCACTTATGCGGTACACCGTCTTCGATAACGGTGAAACCCTCAGCGGTAAGCTTTGCCGAGGTTTCTTTGTCATAATGAAGCAAACTGACTTGATTGGCGGTCGAAAGCCTTCGGGCGAAAAACAAACCCACGGCTCCCGGTCCTGCCACAAGAATTCGCATTGTCACCTCAAATAATCTGTCCGCTTAACATGCCGTATTATACTTCCCTTTCGTCGGCAGGCTAAGCGGACAGATTCCGCTCCCGCTGCGGCCATAATGGCCGCTTTACGGTTATTTCATAATGTCTAACGGCTTGCTCTTGTTATATACATAACGAAGATTGGAGACCTTGCTGCGCTGTTCTTCAACCCACTTAGTTATCTTGGTGTTGCGCGATGCGATCTGCTCAAGCTCGTCAAGTATTTGCTCAGCTCTGGTGATTAGTGGACCTGCCTTGGCAAACGCTTCGTCTGTCTTGTGCTCCAGATTAATGCTTGAAATCACCGTTACAAGCTCCTTAACAAGGCGCGAAGTGTTTTTGAAATCAGTCCACCACGCATTCCAGTCCTCGTAACTTGTGCCAGCGTTAATGCGCGACATGTATTCGAGACTCTTCGCCGCGCCTATGCGAAGATTTGCATCCTTTAAATGCTCAAGCGCGACTAAAATGTAAGCCTCGCGGGGGTTGTCTTTCGGGTTCGTCGTAACCATTGGGGGGTCACCGATCCTGTTTCGGTCAACGATCTTTCCCATGCTTACCAGTGCGGCGGATCCTACCTCCTTGTCATCGTGATCAACCATTTCTACAACTCTGTCAAGACATGCGGGCGTTCCTACTTCGCGAAGCATTTCGAGAGCCGATACAAGTGTGATGGGGTCCTCGTCATCAAGTGCCGCCAGAGCGATTTGCTCTTTTGACCCTATAGAAAGAACCGCCGCGATGATAATCGCCGATTCGCGTTCGATTTTGTTATCTGAGACAATAGCCTGTTTCAATTTTGGCAGAAGGGTTCCTTCAGAGAGTTTTTTGCAGTATTCACGGCAAGCCTTAAGTAAAGCAGGAATTTCGTTGCTTCCAAGTTCATCGAATACTGAGTCGCTGTAAGAATCTGATGTGCACGAGATCAATGTGCTGCATACTGTGTCAACACCACCTGCATTGTTTTCCTCTGCTAACCGCTTCGCAAGACTGATAAGGCGGGAAGTTGCAGGTGCATAGTTCATGTTAAGCAGGGCAGCGGCAGCGGCAACGGTTACATAAGAGTTTGTGTCTGAAAGCGCGTCGGTAAGTGCCGGCGCTGATGCTTTGTCGCCAATCTTGCCGAGTATCTTAGCCGCTGCAGCCCTTGTATGTTCGCTTTTCCCAGTTTTCAAAAGCTTTACTACATCGGCTGACGCCTTTTCCTTGAGACCAGATAGTGCCCAGATCACAGCGGGGAGCTCTGGCATCGAGGCCTTTTCAAGTGAACGAAGAAGCGCGGCAGTGCCCTCTGGTGTATATCCTATCTTTGAGATTGCTATCACAGCACCTGTGCGAACTGAGCCATTGTCATCCTTATCAAGTATTTCAACAAGGTACGGTATCGCCGAATTGCGCATTGAGACAAATCCAGATATACCTGGATTGACAACTTGTTCAAAGCTCTGTCCCTGACGGATATCAAGGTCCTTCATGCTCGAACGATTGTATGCTGCCGTCATCGGATTGTAGAAGATGACGAGTAAGACGATTATCGCGACGATCGCGACACCGATAAGAATAAGATGAAGCTTCTTCATTTTTTCGCCCTTAGACTTTCAGAATTTCGCAAAATTAAACCGCTTTTCGTTGTAGGTCAAATCATGGCCTTTGTTCGAGGGGGCTTGTGCGAAGGAAGGTTGAATTACATGTGCCTTGAAATTGGCATGGACCAGATGCATTGGCTTTTGGCATAATCCGTGCGTATCTTCGCCAATCGTATATAATGGTTGATAGCAATCGGAGGGATGTTAATGCAATCACCAATGAGAATAATCCCGCGACCCTGTGCGGTCAAAAGTGAACCCAAGACAATCGTTTACATCTCGCAAACCGCGGTGATAACTGGCGAAGTTTCACTTGGCGAGGACTGCAATATATGGCATGGCGCGGTGATTCGTGGCGACGAAGCCCCAATTTCTGTCGGTGACGGCACTAATGTTCAAGATTGCGCTGTTCTGCATTGTGACCCCGGTGTTCCGTTAAAAGTCGGTGCGTATGTAACTATTGGGCACAATGCGGTGCTTCATTGCAGCGAAGTTGGTGACAGGGTGATTGTCGGTATGGGCGCAATTCTGCTGACAGGTTCAAAGATTGGCAGCGATTCGCTTGTCGCTGCAGGGGCGGTTGTAACGCCTAACAAGGTTTTTCCTCCGCGTTCGCTTATCATGGGCTCGCCTGCAAAAGTTGCGCGCGAACTTACTCAAGAGGAAGTTGAACGCATAACCGAATCCGCACATCACTACATTCAAAATGCCAGAAGCGCAGTAAACGCAAAACGGTACGGAGAGTAAGAAACAATGTTTGTTGATACAGTAAAAATCGAAGTGATATCTGGGGCCGGCGGTGATGGAATAGTCTCTTTCCGCCGCGAGAAGTTTGTACCAAAAGGCGGGCCGGATGGTGGCGATGGTGGTGATGGCGGTAGTGTTATTCTGCGTGCAAGGCACGACATGGATACTTTGTTCAAGTATCGCTTTATTCAAAGCTATAAGGCCGAAAATGGCAAACCTGGGATGGGTGCGCTCAAGACAGGGAAAAGCGGTCAGGATCTTATCTTGGATGTGCCATGTGGCACTATTGTATATGATGATGCGACTGGTGAATTGATCGCTGATCTTGCCGAGGAAGGAGCGGAGGTTGTCGTCGCAAAAGGTGGCAGAGGTGGATTGGGAAACAAGCATTTTGCCACTTCAACTCGGCAGGTGCCCCGAATCTCAAAGCCGGGCGAAGAACCTGTTGCGCGAAGGCTACGGCTTGAGCTGAAACTAATCGCGGATGTTGGCATTATTGGACTGCCGAATGCAGGCAAATCTACCTTGATAACAAGGCTCTCAGCCGCAAGACCCAAAATCGCCGATTATCCATTTACAACGCTTGTTCCATGCCTTGGCGTTGTGAACTTAGGTGATGAACGCACACTTGTTATGGCTGACATTCCCGGGCTGATTGAGGGCGCATCCGCAGGGATGGGGCTTGGGCATGAGTTCCTGCGGCACATCGAACGAACAAAATTACTATTGCACATTATTGAGGTGCTTCCATACGATGGATCAGATCCTGTTGACAATTACAGAAAGATCCGCAGGGAGCTTGAGCTTTATTCTCCTTTGCTGATGGCGAAGCCTGAGGTTGTCGCGTGCAACAAATGCGATCTTACCGGATGGGAACAAGCGCACAAAGTACTCGAATCGAGCTTGAAAACCCGCGTTTTCCCCATAAGCGCAGCGACAGGTTTCGGCCTTCATGACCTTGTACTTCACATTTCTTCCTTGCTAATAACTCCACAGGAAGAGGAATTCTGACAACAAGAGTCCCTTCTTAGCTTTTTTTCCTAACGCTCCGAGCAAGTGAATATGCGGGTTCCAGCGATTTGAAGCGTTATTCTTGACTTCTATATTAATATATGCTAATATACAATCATACTTAACAACGAGGTTACTCATGACGAAACACGAGATTAAGTTCTGGAGCAATGCAGCCCTTGAAAACGCCGCTGAGGCCTTCAAAGCTCTTGGGCATCCCGCTCGAATCAAAATTGTCGCCGTTTTAACCGAAAAAGGTTGCTCGGTCAACGAGCTTGTTGACGCGCTTGAAATGAAGCAGGCTGTCGTTTCGCAGCATCTTCGCAGACTCTGGTCGCAAGGACTGTTGACTCGTGAGCGCGACGGCAACAGAATCATCTACCGCCTTGCAAAACCCGAAGTCTCTGCGGTGCTTTCTTGTCTGCGAAACTGCCTTGTGATGCAAAGCTCGCGTAAGTCATAAAGACAACGAACCAGATACGGCAAGGAGAAGAAAATGAACAAGAAGCTTATTTCTGCTTTGATTTCCATTGCTGTGCTCGCACTGATTATCTTGTACCTTACCGGTACATTCGAGCCAGGCCGCATACACCCCCAAAAGCATGGTGAGGCCGGAAAGCAATTTTCCGGCGCGGAGCTAAAGGTCAAGCAACAAGAGGTTGACGAGTTCTTTCTTGGTGTTGGCACAATAGCATCTCGCACACAGTCAATCATATCTGGGCAGGTTAACGGTTCGGTTGTTGAAGTGCTTATCCGCGACGGCGACACGGTTCGCGCGGGTCAAGTGCTACTAAAAGCAGATGATCGCGAATACCTTACTCTTCTTCGCGAGGCGGAAAAGGGGGTTGAGGTCGCAAAGAACAACAAGCTGCAGGCAAACCAGCTTCTCATTCAGGCTGAAGCGCAAAGACAGCAGGCGTTGGCCTCTGTTCGAGTCGCTCAGCAAGGGCACGCGCAGGCCGAACAGGGTCTAATTGCTGCAAGAGAAGAGCTTAGAAGAAGTGAGGCGGAGTTCAACCGTATTGACAAGTTGTTTAAGAGCGGAAATGCATCCGAGCAACAGTTCGAAGCAGCCCGTTCTGCTCATGTTGCCTCGCAGACTTCCGCAGAGATGGCGCGCATTGCTGTTGAAATGGCTCTTGCCGCAATAAAACAGGCGGATGAGGCCGTTACTGCCGCTGAAGCCGGTGTTGCTCAGGCAAGGACAGGCATTGAAAACGCAGATCTCGGTATCGAGAGAAGCGAGGAGATATTGAAGCGCGCTCAGATTGCTCTTTCTTATACGGAAGTCAAGGCTCCGGCCGATGGCTTTGTGGGGCAGACTTTTGTTGATGCGGGTGACCTTGTTTTCCCCGGAAAGCCCCTTGTGGAGTTTTTCTCGAAGGGTGACAAGGAAGTGACAACCTACCTGCGCGAATCGCTGTTCAAAAAGGTGAAGGTCGGGGATATATATGATGTTGCCGTTGACGCAGTTGGAGTGAACCTAAAAGGCAAAGTAACTGAGGTTATACCTTCAGCCGATCCTGTCAGCAGAACATTTCTTGTAAGGCTTGCGGTTGGATCGCACGATTCAATATTCCCCGGCATGTTCGCTCGCGTTTCTGTGCCTGTTGGCAAACGGCAGGCGATATTTGTTCCCCTGACGGCAATTAGGACAATAGGCATGCTTACTACAGTAACCGTAAAAGAGGGCACATTTGCAGCGTTGCGGTATGTCAAGCTCGGGCGCGAGCACAACGGACAAGTTGAGGTCATCAGCGGTCTTTCTGACGGCGATATCATATCGGTAAAGGAGTCAGTAAGATGAAAGGTGTCAGCACTCAACAGGGCTTTGTGCGCGGCATCGTTGATTACTTTCTCGAGACTCGAAATTCAGTTCTGCTTCTCATTTTTGCCCTTGCTTTAGGCGTTTCGGCGGTACTTCTCACCCCGCGCGAGGAAGAACCTCAGATCATCGTGCCGATGGCTGATGTATATGCATTTTTCCCCGGAGCAAGCGCTGAAGAGGTGGAAACCCTCGTAACAACCCCGCTCGAAAAGTTGCTATGGCAAATTGATGGCGTCGAGTATGTCTATTCGACATCCTACCGTGACTTTGCGCTTGTCACGGTTCGCTATTTCGTTGGCGAAAACCGTGAGGACTCTCTTGTCAAGCTATACAACAAGATCAACTCCAACGCAGACCAAGCCCCTCCCGGCGTTACTTCTTGGATTGTCAAGCCGGTTGAGGTTGACGATGTGCCAATTGTAACCCTTACGCTGTATTCAAAAACGCACAACGATCACGAACTCTACCGCATGGGCGAGGAGCTTTTGGCGCGCCTTGATTCTGTCGAGAATATTTCGAAAACCGGCATTTCGGGCGGGCGAAAGCGAGAGGTTCGTGTCGAACTTGATCCCGAGCAATGTGCCGCAAAGGGCGTATCTCCACTGCAAGTCGCAGGTGTTCTGAAGGGATCCGACGCATCACTTACGGCGGGAAAATTCGAAAAATCGAACCGTGAATTCAGTGTTACCACTGGCCCTTTTCTTCTTTCTCGCGCCGATGTTGAGAGCCTTGTTGTCGGTGTTTATCAAAACAGACCTGTATATCTTAGGGACATTGCTGAGGTATCCGACGGGTCTGAGGAGGTTACAAATTACACTCGTTTCGGATTTGGGCCAGCATCTGGCATTGCGGAACAAGAACGAGAAAACTGCGATGCCGTAACTCTTTGGTTTGCAAAGAAAAAAGGCACCAATGCTGTTTGGGTTGCAGAACAGATCATCGAGGAGGCCGAAAGGCTGCAACACGAAATACTGCCGCCCGAAGTTAGTATGCAGGTTACACGCGATTATGGCGAGACTGCTAACGAAAAGGTCAACGAACTGCTTTTAGAGCTTGCGATTGCAATAATTACAGTCGTTGCGTTGGTCACCTTCGGCCTTGGCTGGCGTGAGGCTTTAGTTGTCGCAATTTCGGTTCCTGTCAGCTTTGCGCTTACTCTGTTTTTCAGCTACATGTTCGGTTACACGATCAACCGCGTAACTTTGTTTGCCCTTGTTTTAGCGCTTGGGCTTGTTGTTGACGACCCTATTGCAAATGTTGACAACATACAACGGCATCTTACCATCCGAAAGCGAGACTACCCAGCTCGAAAAGCTGCGATTGACGGAGTTGACGAAATATACATCCCTGTATTGGGTGCAACTCTTGCCGTTATAATTTCTTTCTTACCTATGTTCTTTATCACAGGCATGATGGGGCCGTATATGGCGCCAATGGCTGCAAATGTGCCGCTCGCTATGGCCTTTTCGCTTTTGTGCGCGGTTACTATTGTGCCTTGGTTGTCGTACATGCTTTTGAAAAACCATGTAAAGCCTGAGCAGAATGCAGAATCAGCAGGCACATCTGGCGCGGTTTATTACCTCTATCGAAGAGTACTTTCTCCGTTTTTAGAAAAGCGATCATTGCGATGGGGGCTTATAGGTACCGTCGTAGCGCTTGTGTTTGGGGCATTTATCCTCGCGTTGACTGTCGTTCCTTTGAAAATGCTGCCATTCGACAACAAAGATGAATTTCAGGTTGTCGTTGATATGCCTGAAGGTACAACGCTCGAGACAACAGACGGTGTTGTTAAGCAGTTTGAAAGATATCTTGCTGGAGTGCCAGAGGTCGCCTATTATCAGAGTTATGTAGGCACTGCCTCTCCTATGGATTTCAACAGCATGGTTCGGCATTACTACCTGCGCGCGGGCGGCAATCTTGCAGACATTCGGCTCAATCTTGCGCCAAAGAAAAAGCGTGTGCAGCAAAGCCATACGATAGTGCTTCGAATTCGCAATGACCTTCAAGCAATAGCAGAGAAAAACGGCGCTTCAATAAAAGTGGTGGAAATGCCACCCGGCCCACCAGTGATTTCGACTCTTACGGTCGAATTGTACGGAGAACCTGACACATCATATTCCGCGCTTGTTGCCGCTGCTGGTGTTGTTAAGAAAGCGATGTCAGTAGATAAGACAATTGTTGACATTGACGACACGACTGAGACAGCGCGCGACAGATACCAGTTTGTGCTCGACCGCGAAAAAGCGGCATTGCACGGAGTAACAAACGAGCAGGTGGTTCAAACCCTGTATCTCGCACTTTCAGGTGCAAAACCCGCAAATGTGCATATTCCCGCAGAACGGCATCCTCTTAGAGTTCGAGTCGTACTTCCCCGTATCGCTCGTTCATCAGTTGAAGACCTGAGCAGAATCGCAGTTCATACAGGTTCAGGAAAATTGGTGCAGCTTGCTGAAATCGGCGAATTCGTGCTGACTCCTGAAGATCAGCCGATATTCCACAAGAACCTTAAACCAGTAGTTTATGTGTTCGGAGAAATGGCTGGAAGGTCGCCTGTGAACGGCATTCTTGAGCTTAAAGAGAGGATTTCGCTTGCTGGCGAGCAGGGCGAGTTCGTCCTTCCTGAGGGTGTTACACCAGTCTATGATGGCGAGGGGGAATGGAAGATCACCGTTGATGTCTTTCGCGACCTTGGAATCGCATTTTTAGCGGCGATGATTGGTATTTATTTGATCCTTGTTATCGAGGTTAAATCGTTCCGCGTGCCCCTTATAATCATGGCTGCAATTCCCCTCACCGCAATTGGAATAATGCCGGGATTTGTAATTCTGAACCTTGTTGGATCAGGGAGCGCAGGTGGTTTTTCTGATCCCATCTTTTTCACTGCAACTGGCATGATTGGTATGATCGCACTTGGTGGTATCGTTGTGCGCAACTCAATTCTGCTAATCGAATTCATACATGACGCGGTTGAAGAGGGGCTGCCTTTGAAGGAGGCATTATTGAGAAGCGGTGGAGTTCGTTTTCGACCCATCGTTCTTGTTGCCGCCGCTGCCGCTTTCGGCGCATGGCCGATAACTCTCGACCCGATTTTCTCAGGTCTTGCTTGGTCACTTATCTTTGGACTTATCGCTTCGACATCGTTCACTCTCTTGGTCATTCCAGTGTTGTACTACATGTTCTTCGCCGGAGCTGAGAAAGCCACCGAGAAGAAGAACATTGTGGAATAGGAGGGCTTATGTTCTCTGAAAATGTCGTACACATCGTCGCCGGTTCGCTTATTCTTATCGGCGTCTCTCTTGGCTTTTTTGTCAGCCCGTGGTTTCTGCTTGTCCCTGTATTTGTCGGGTTGAATCTGCTTCAATATGGGTTTTCAAACTTCTGCACAATGGAAGTGATACTTCGCAAGTTCGGCATGAAATCAAGCTATTGCGAAGCGAAAAAGGGAATTTCGCAATGATGCTTCGAATTGCATTGGGTCTTGCAATAGGTGCGATCTTAGGCGCACTTATTGGCTATATGGGCAAATGTGAAGATGGCGCTTGTCCTTTAACTGCAAACCCTTGGCGTGGAATGCTGTGGGGTAGCTTTTTAGGGGGTATGGCTGCGTCTATGCTCTGACCTCTATGACTTGTGACAGGCCGCTTTCAACGCGAAGGCGGCCTATTTCTTTCACGATTGTCTCCATCCATGTCTGCTGCTTTTTATTGAACTTGACACTGCAAAAAAGTATCCTTGCGTCGAAAGCGACTTAACATTGTAGCCTAAATTTTCGAATTTTCGTATGTAACCAACCCAAGTGTCTATTATTCGAAAGGTGTTCAAATGGCTTCCAAGAAAGGTCTCGACGAGATCGTGGTAATCGGCGGTGGTCCTATTGGCCGCGAAATTGCCTCTCTCGCCTCGCTTCAGGGCATGAAGGTCCATCTCTATTGCCTCGCTGGCGCAAATTCTAAGGATGTCGAAAAGGCGATTGCTGCAGAGCTAAATGAAAAGGTCTCAAAATGGACTATTTCAGGCTCGGAAGCTAAGGCGGTTATATCCCGAATCGTCTTTCACCAACTGCTTGAAATGCCGCCGCAAAAAGCAGGGCTTGTTGTTGACACACTTGTGCTCGACCTCGATGAAAAGATCATGAGAGCCTGTCGCTTCGACGAGTTCTTCGATGAGGATGTCGTTATTGTAATGAACCTTGGTGGCTCTTTGCTTTCGAATTTCATCGGCAAGGTAAAACACAAAGAGCGATTCATCGGTGCGCGTTTCTTCCAGCCCGTGTGGGAGACAAAATGCGTTGAGGTTTTTGAATGCTCAAATGTGGCAATATCAACATACGACACAATGTCGGCGTTTTGCGCAAAACTCGGCAGGAAGCCAGTCTTTTTGCCAGATGTCGCAGGCGCGGTCAATGTGCGCGCATTTATAGCGCTTTTGATCGAAGCGATGAATATGCTCGACGAGGGAATGGGCTCAACTGCAGAGGTTGACGAGCTTCTTAAAGATAGCCTTGGCATGCGAATTGGCCCACTTGCGCTTGCTGACATAATCGGCCTCGATGTGGTTAATCACTGGGGCGAAGCGCTCGGTCGAAACGGCTCGGCCCGTGCAACGCTGCACAAAAGATTAGCGTTTTATATCGAGCAAAAGTGGCTTGGCAGAGAGTCTGGCCGCGGTTTCTACAGCTATTGATTTCATTCAACAATTATTACGAAGGAGATAAAGGTGAAGGTTCTTGTTGTAAATGCGGGAAGCTCTTCGATAAAATACCAGCTTCTTGTCCCTCCTGATCCGAATCCGCTCGCAAGCGGTACGCTCGAAAAAATTGGGCTGCAAGGCTCCTTTTTGACTCATAAAGTGCGTGACGAAAAACACAGACTCGACAAAGATGTGCTTGATCACAGCGCAGGTATTGAATGGGTTCTGCAAGTTCTAACCGACCCGAAAATCGGTGTTCTTGGCGATGTTTCAGAGATTGACGCAGTCGGGCATAGAATGGTTCACGGCGGCGAGAAATTCTACAAGCCGACGCTTGTAACTCCAGAAGTAATGCAGGTGCTCGTTGACTGCATCCCCCTCGCTCCGCTGCACAATCCGCATAACATAAAAGGCATAGAAGCCTGTCGTGCGATCCTGCCGAATACGCCTCAAGTCGTTGTTTTCGATACAGCTTTTCATGCAACTATTCCGCGGCATGCGTATCTTTATGCACTTCCTTACGAGCTTTACGAGCGCCATCGTTTTCGCCGCTACGGTTTCCACGGTACAAGCCACTATTATGTCGCCGAGGAAATTGCGAAGCAAATGGATCGTGTGGGAGACCCCGATCTGAAAGTAATCACATGCCATCTTGGTAACGGAGGCTCTATCGCCGCTGTGAAGGGTGGAAAGAGCATTGATACCTCAATGGGTTACACGCCTGTTGAAGGTCTTATAATGGGCACAAGATGCGGCGATGTTGATCCGTTCTTGTTTGTGCAGATCATGGAAATCTACAACCTCAACACTCAACAGGCTTCGAACCTGATGAACAAATTCTCAGGTCTGTTGGGTATTAGCGGTCTTTCGAACGATATGAGGACGCTTGAGGATAATTACGACAAAAACGATAAGGCAAAGCTCGCGATAGACATGTTCGCATATCGCGTTTTGAAGTATGTCGGCGCATATACTGCGGCTTTGGGCGGTCTTGATGCACTGATTTTCACAGGCGGAATTGGCACAAACTGCCCAATTGTGCGAAAGCTTGTGTGCGACAATCTTGGATACCTTGGCCTATATCTCGACGACGCTGCAAACGAGGCTGCTGTTGGAAACAAGACGAGAAGAATTACAACGCCCGAAAGCAAGGTCGAGGCATGGGCATATCTTACGAATGAAGAGTTAGTCATAGCGGTTCAGACCGCCGAAATTGTGGAGGCTGGCGAGTAGAAAATGCGTTCTGTGCTTTCCTCGTTTGACAACGGCAAAAACGCTGAGAACCGTGATGTGAAGTCACATCTTAGCGAAGCGGCTATCGCGGAACTTGAAGGAAAACTCGGTTATACCTTCAGCGATAAGGCAGTGTTGAAACTTGCTTTGTTGCACAGCAGCGCGACAGCGCAGCACCTGAACTCGAACGAAAGACTTGAATTTCTCGGCGACGGTATCTTGTCCTTTGTTGTTGCCGATATTCTCTTCCGTCGTTTTCCAAACTCCTCTGAAGGCGTTTTAACGCAATTTCGCGCGCAGCTCGTCTCCACCCAAGGTCTGTACGAGGTTGGAACAGAGCTTGGGCTTGCTGATTACATGCATTTTGGCGACTCATTCGCTGATAAAAAACCGTCGAAGAGGATGATCGCAAATTGCTTCGAAGCTCTTATGGCTGCAATTTATCAGGATGGCGGAATTTCTGCAGTTTATTCTGTCATTGAGTTGCATTTAGCCAACAGACCGGTAGGCTCTATAGAACAGAAAGCAGAGCCGCTCAATTACAAATCGCTTTTGCAGCAGTGGACGCAATGCATCGGCCCCGAGCTTCCAAGTTATTTTGTGGTGGGCGAAAATGGTCCAGAGCATCGAAAGACCTATTCGGTTGCCGTTGAATACGCTGGAATGCGCTTTAAATGCGGGGTTGGCAGCACAAAGAAGGAAGCCGAGCAAAACGCCGCGTATAATGCGTGGCGTGAGCTTGTCGAACTTGCGGGAGAAAAACCCTGAATTTTTTTCTTGCACTCTGTTTTCGGCGCGCTATAATCGCTGTTTTGTTAGGTAATTCGCACGACCTTTCAACTTTTTTGTTGACAAATCGTTAGTCGGCCTATTATAATCCGTCAAACGCGTTCGCTTCTTTTTTGCGAACGACTCCGTCGGGTTAACCTTGTAAGGAGGGATGATGAGCACCGTTTCTAAAATCCTCGTGGTTGTTGTCCTTGTGCTCGCTGTTATTTTCTGCGGCATTCAGCTCGCCTTGTTTGCTCAGCGCGCAAACTGGAGAGCCCTGTATGAAAAAGCGACCGAAACTTCACGCACCGAGAAGGCACAATTTCAGGCTCAGATCGCCGATTTGAATGCGAGAATCAGCACTCTTTCAACAGAGAGAGAGACGTTCAAGGCCGAAAACGACAACCTCGCAGGTCAAGTTACAAACTTGACACAGGACATTCAGGAAGAAAAGTCCCGCGCAACTAAGCAGGAAAAGCTCGCTCAAGAAAAAGAAGAGTCTCTCGCCACGCTGCAGAACAAAGTTGACGACATGATCAAAGAGATCTCTGCGCTCAACGAGAAGATGCGCCGTGATGCACAGGACCTCCTCGAAACCCGTCGCGAGCACGAGCGTGTTGTAAACCAACTCACCGCTCTGCGCGACAAGAACAACGATCTTCTTATCAAGCTGAAAAGCACTCAGCGTGAGCTTGAAGCCGCAAAGAGCGATGTTGACAAGCTCAGCTTCTCACTTAAGAAGTACGCTGAAAAGTTCGGCGAGACGATTGTCGAAGTCAAGCCGAAAGCCCCAGTTCGTGCTCAAATTCTCGCTGTAAACAACGAAGTCGGCGTCGTCATGCTTTCAGTTGGAAAAGATGACAATGTTGACAGCGGTGACGAGTTCATCGTGCACCGTGGCGATCAGTATCTCTGCAAGATCAAGGTCGTCAATGTTTACGCTGACTCCTGCGTTGCAAGAATTATCGCCGAAACTCTCGTTGCTCAGTCCGCAGTCGTCAATATCGGCGACACTGCGTTCCGCAACTAACCCTTACTGCGCAGCGGAGGTTTACCATGGCGGAAATTATCGAAAATGATCTCTTGACCCAAGAAGAGGTGGTTGAGGAGCAAGAAGAGAGCACCATGCCTTGGACTCTCATGCTCGTGCTCGCAACCGTGCTCATGCTTCTTGCAATTGTCCTCGGATACATGGAGCTGAAAGCGTTCTATTCATTCATGAGTTAGTGCTGACTTTTAGCGAAAAATCACAATAATTGTAAGGGCAGGGATTCCTGCCCTTACTTTTTTAGCCGCTTCACACCAGTAGGAGCACGGGATGTTCAAAAATATCGTCAGTTCTGTGTTCTCGATCTTCAACGAGGACATCGGCATTGACCTTGGAACCGCAAATACCCTCGTCTCTATTAGAGGAGTCGGTATTGTTGTTTTCGAGCCTTCTATCGTCGCCATCCACCGAGACACCCGTGAGATACTTCTTGATGGCGAAGCCGTTGGCAACAAAGCAAAAGAGATGGAAGACCGTGCTCCAGCAAACATCTCAATTCTGCGACCGATGAAAGATGGCGTTATCGCCGATTTCGATATTACACAGGCGATGCTTCGATATTTCATACGCAAAGCAATGCAGCGCTCGCGTGAACAATCGCGTTGGTTTGCCTTTCGGCCTCGTGTCTTGATAGCGGTTCCTACCGGTATCACTATGGTGGAGCGCCGCGCTGTTATTGATGCTGCAGAAAGGGCAGGCGCAAGCCGGGTTTTTCTTATTGACGAGCCTATGGCTGCCGCCATTGGCGCGGGTCTTTCGACCGGCCGCCCACTTGGAAGCATGATTGTTGACATCGGCGGTGGTACAACTGAAGTTGCTGTTATCACCCTGGGCGATTTTTCGTCAAGCACATCAATACGCGTTGCGGGTGATGAGATGGACGCAGCCATAATCGCCTATGTGCGCCGTGTTCACAAGCTCAAGATCGGTGTTCCTACTGCCGAAAAAATCAAAAAAGACATCGGATCGGCTGAAGGGCTTGCTGAAGAAAAATCGCTTCAGATTGCAGGAATTAGCCTTACAACTGGCCTACCTGACCGTGCTGTGGTTAATTCCGAAGAAGTTCGTATTGCCCTAAGACCGATAGTTGATTCGGTAATCAAGGCTATAAAACAAACCCTTGAGGCAACAAAACCTGAATTAGCAGCCGATGTGCTTAATAACGGCATTGTGCTTGCAGGCGGTGGTTCGCTTTTACGCGGCCTTCCTTCGGTTGTCACGCGTGAGACTGGCATTCCTGCAAGACTTGCCGAGGACCCAATGACATGTGTTGCTCGAGGAACTTTCAAAGTGCTCGAAAAACTCGAGCTTTACGAGCGGGTTCTGTTCACTGCTGATCAGTTGACCGGTTGATGTGAGAGACTGGGGAAGAATTGCCACAATCGGCATCGTAGTGCTGTTCTGCGTCGCTCTGATATTGTTTGACTCAGCAATCAAACCGATTCAGTTGTCAATCATCGGCGGAATCAAGCCTGCAATCGAACTTCACAGATCTGCCTCGCTATCCATCAGTACTTTTTTTAACAAAATCACCGCGCCTTTTCGATCTGACACAACAGAGCAGAAACGGGAAATAGCACGCCTTCAAGATGCTTTGCAGGCTGAAAGGGCGAAAAACTCGCGGTTGCTTCGCGAGTTATCTCAAGTGTCTCCGTTTCACGAATACTCTGCTCTGAAACCTGTACCGTGCGAAATTCTATATTCCGATCCTGCCGGTGCCGCAAATGTCATCGTGTTAAATGCAGGTTCAAATTCCGGCATACAGACGGGCATGGCGCTTTGTTCTGGTTACGCTGTCGTTGGCACAATTTACCATGTTTCAAAATCTGTATCAATAGCGGTTTTACTAAAACACCCACTTTGCAGAATCCCTGTGCGAATTTCCCCAGGTGGTGAAAGAGGCATTGCAGTTGGAAACGGCAAGGCTGTTGAAATCCGTTTTGTGCCGATAGAAGCGTCGGTGTCAATAGGTGCCGCAGTTTCTTCAAGCGATGAAACCGGTCTTGTTCCGCCCGACCTCCTTGTGGGTGTAATTCGCTCTGCGAAACGCGAAGAATCAAGGTTGTCGTGGAAAATCGAAATCGAACTGAACTCCGCTTCGAATGTGCTTGAAGACCTTTATGTTCCGGTTGGATTGTCTGGTGCGGGAAGCATTCACATTCCGAAGGAGCTGAAATAGATGGTTGCCTCACTTCTCGCCATTGCACTCGTTATCATACAAGGAACGCTTGGTGGGCCATATGGAAAATTTGCTCCCGCTTTTTACCTTATCTTCTGTCTCGCTGTATTATTGAAGACACGAGCAGCGGGAAGAATTTATGCTGCCATCCTTCTCGGCCTGTTGGCAGATCTATTCTCCTCAGGCAGATTCGGTGGATTTGCGCTGGCTCTTGTCGCAGGTTGCATAATCTCAGACTCCCTTAATAAGAAGATCAGCCCGGATTCGTTTTTTGGCCGTGCGTTTCTCGCGTTTGTTTTTGTGCTTACAGTCCAGGTTCTGTTCTTGTTAGTCGCGGACCCATCAATGACGGTGGAATCGCTACCTGAGCGTCTGAGATTGGCTCTTGGAACCTCGCTTGGAAATGCACTAATTGCGGCAGCGATTTGGCCGTTTTTTGCGATTTTGCTCACAAAAACCGGCAAACCTGTAACCTATGTGTCAAATCTGTAGTTAATAGGTTGACCGGTGTTGTACAATTGTCAGGAATGTCTATGGGAGGTCTTATGCCCAAACTTCGATTCGCATTTGCGATATTGCTCTTCTGCATACTAATGACAACAGGTTGTGAAAGCTCTGCTTCCTTATCCGCAATAAAGGCTGATATTGATGTGGGACAATACGAAAAAGCGCTTTACGACCTTGATGCGATGATAGGCAAGAAGGATAATCTTGAGGCTCGTTACTATCGCGCATTTGTCAATTTGAAGCTCAACCGCATCGAACAGGCTAAACGCGATTACTCCACTGTATTGTCAGAGTTCGAAAAACTCCCCCTCGATTTTGACAGAGAGGCATTTTTAGCAAAGTGCCCCTTTGCAACTAAGGCTCTTGAGGAGTATTTCGAGCTTGTTTGTCCATTCGAAAAATCGCAGTACGGTTCAAAAGGCTATCGTGCAGGCGACTTCTCATACCCCGATGAGGTGTTCGATGAAGCAAAACGCATTTGTTTGGTTTACGAGAAGTTAGTGCCGAAGGCACCGATTTCGCGCCTTATGTTCGGAAAAGCTCATCTCGTCAAGGGTTGGCCGATTCCCGGTTACAACAATATCTCAGTATATTGTGAATCGAATCCAGATGATAAAATGGCGATCAAATGGCGCGCTGACGCAGCTCGCGAGTTCTTCACTACTGTTACAGACCCGCGCGTGTTTCAGCGTTTGAAACTTGGCATCATTCGCGATTACGAGGCTGCAATCGAGGCTATGCCCAATAATGCGGCAGTACTTCACAGCCGGGCTGTCTATTACTTTCTCGCTAACGAAACAGATCTTGCTTTAAAAGACCTTCGTGACGCGTTAGCACTTGATGACAAATTCGCTCCCGCATATTTTGACCTCGCTCTTGTTATAAAGGACACCGGTCGCCATCAGCAGGCATTTGACTATTTCACCAAGGCAATTGAGTATGCTCCCGACTTCATCGAGCCATACTACCATCGTGCGCACCTGGTTGTTTCTATCTACAGCCCGTATGGATTAAGGAGCACCGGAATCGAGGGTTTCGCGAATTCCCGCGAAGCTAACGAGTTTGCTCGAAAGGACATTGAGGCAATTCTGAAATACATAGATGATTCTTATGATGTATGGAGTCTCTACGGCGATGTTTGGCGTAACCTCAGCAACAGCAAAGAGGGCGTAAAGGCATACACAAAGGCGATTGAGTATAATCCAAAATCACACAATGCCTATTATCGTCGTGGCGATGGATATGGTCTTTTGGGCGAATACGAAAAGGCCTTCGAAGATTTGCGAATGGCAGAGAGCCTTGCGGATGACCTTGATTCGCAGTATTACCTTTACTGGTTCACTCTTGGTAAATACCAGCAAGCCGCTGCGTCATTAGCGGGAAAGATGAAGGAGAACGCGAAGCGCATCGAGCTATTGCGCGAATCAGTAGTGTCCTTCCGAAACACTTACAAGCACTATGTTCGCTGGCTGAAACATGATGCCGTTGTTCGTGGAGAGATAAAGACAGTGGATGATCCTGTTATTCTTAATGCCGAAACTGCTGAAGTGATAGCGTGCATTGGAGCTCTTTGGAGCGGTTCCGTTAGAGAGCTGAACGACAAAGAGGAATCGGATTTCTTCACAAAGACGCTCCATCGTGGTAGATCAGGCTCGATTTTGAAATAGAGCATCGAGTGCTGAAGATTGGTCCTGCAGGATTGCCCTCCTGCATGAAAAAGGGCGATTATCGCCACGCAGTTGCAATGCTTAGAAATGAGCTCGACCTCGATGCAATCGAGGTCGAGTTTGTTTATGGCGCTCGTATGAAGCCCGAAATTGCCGTTGAGCTTGGGCAAATTGCTCGGCGACACGATGTTGCACTAACCGTCCACGCCCCATATTACATCAACCTGAATTCTGTCGAAAAGGCAAAACGAGATAGATCGCGCAATCATATAATCTCAAGCGCACGACTTGCCGATTCGATGCAAGCGCGATCCGTCACTTTTCACGCCGCATTTAACCTCGGCATGAAACCCGACGATGTATTTAAGGCTGTACACAGTGAGATCAACATGATCCTTTCTGAACTCTCAGCCGAGGGAATATCCGTCTCACTCCGCCCAGAACTTACTGGAAAACCATCACAATGGGGTTCGCTTGAGGAACTTGTTCGATTGGCAGAAGCTATTCCTGAAGTATCGTTTTGCATTGACTTTGCCCACCTTCATGCTCGAACCGGCGGTAAGTACAACTCTTACGCTGAGTTTGCTTCTGTGCTCGACTTCATATCAAAGCGGCTTGGTGACTCAGTTCTAAAGGATATGCATTTGCATGTGGCTGGCATCAATTTTGGCAAAGCAGGCGAGCGAAACCATCTTGCGTTCTCAGAATCCTCCTTCAACTATTCCGAACTTTTAAAAGCGTTGTATGATTATAGGGTAACAGGTTCGCTGATCTGCGAATCACCTATTCTCGAACAGGATGCGATAATCCTGGCGCGAGCTTATCGTTCATTATCTAAGGAGCGCTGAGATGTTCAGAAAGCTTCTTTTCGCGGTTATTGCTTTTGCCATGCTATCTGTGTTTGCTGCCGGAGAGTCATTCACCGCCCCTAAGGACTCAATTGGCACAGACAACAGCCCAACGACTTATAAGGCATTAGAGGAAAGCACTCTTGATGCTTCCGCAGAGCTTTATGCTGTTTTTGCAGAGATTGCAAAGCAGAAATCGAAGGCAAAGCGTGAGGAGGCTGAGGCAAAATCCGAGGCGGAAGCCGTCAAATTCGCTGAAGAATTTGGCGAAAAATCTATCGAAGTGCTTACCCGCATGACCGAGCCTCATCTCAAACCCGTTTTTCGGCATCTTCTGAAAAAAGGCGAGTGGCACATTAAGATGCGCGCCTTGTACTGGTTGACAAACGATATGGACACCGAATCCGCACCGGTGTTTGTCGAATGCCTTTCGCACGAAAACTCGCTTGTTCGTGAGCTTGCCGCGATTGGTTTGCCGATGGTGATTGACCCCAAGCTATATAAAAAGGAGTTTTCTGCAAATGTCGAGTCCAGACTGAAATCAGAATCGAACTCGTTCGTGTCGTCTGCGCTAAAGTCATCGGTCGAGTTACTGAAGGCTGGCAAAAAACCTGAGATAGTGTTCGAGATGTTCTCGGCGGGTGAAGATGGCAGGAAGATAAGACCGTACATAAGCGGTTATACAACACCAAAGGGTTATGTACCAAAGACATACAACCGTTCAGGCAAAGTTGGAAACCTGAAGCCAGCAGACAAGTGGAGCTACCCTCTAAGCGGATTTCACCGCAAGATAGTTGCAGGGCTTTCGTCAGTACCTTTCGGCGCACTTAAAACTCCCACCGTCTATCATTTGGGTGAGGATGTTGCGTGGTTCGAACAAGGTGCAGGCTACTTCGCAATTGCTGACGGTATTGTCAGAATGGTTCAGCACGGAGGCGACTGGGGAGGTTTGATCATTGTCGAGCATCGAATATCTGACGACGAGTATTGCTGTGCGCTGTACGGCCATGCGGGGCGATTTTTGTTCGCTCCAGCGGGAACCGAGGTTAAAGCAGGGCAGATAATCGGTACGATGGGACTTTCGTTTTCGCTTGAAAATGGTGGGCACGGCTCGCATTGCCATTTTGGTATATTCAAGGGTCGCTTCGATACAAAAAAGTGCGTCGGTTACCGAAGCACCTCGGCTGGGAAGGACGATTTTCACGATCCAATTCAGTTTCTCGACAGCCGCCTGAAGGTCGAAAATACGCAAGAATAAAAACACTGCATCATAAATCTTGGCCGCGACACTACTTGTAGCGGGAAAAAATCCTTGACACCGCTGTGCTACACACATAGAATACAGTGTCTTTTTGTCAGTTTACCCATTGCATTAGTTGAGGTGAAGCAATGAGGACCAAGCTTCTTATACTGTTTGTTGCGGCAGCCATTGTGCTGTCTGCTTACTCGTCGTATGCTTACGCGGGCTATGCTCCGACACTTACAAGCCCCGCCAACAATTCGACATACCGAGTTCCTGACAATTTAACTTGCACTTGGGTGCCTGATCAAGCACCAGTGCATTATATGGCTCGCTGGTCAACTACCGCTGATATCACTTCTGGTCTTTTGTTCGAATACAAAGTCACTTTGACCACTTATAACATAAGCGGTCTTCCGGGTTATACGCGCATCTACTGGCGTGTATCCGGCGTTGACTCGAACGGTACTGAGCACCATTCGCCCGTCTGGACATTCACAACCGGTGATGACAACGAGTATGCAGGCGAACCTGTAAACTTTACAACCAAGCTTACATTTGATAACGGCAGCCCTTCGCAAACAGGTTGGACATACTATTACACGGGTACCCCTTCTTCATCTCCGTATTGGTCGGTATATAGCACGGGTGGTAATTACAACCTGTACTATTGGGCTTACCAACCTTCATACGGACCTTCGATAGGCTATTACGAGATGACGACCCCAGTTACCTTAAACGGAATGAGGATGACATTCCAATACGACTGGGCGCACTATGACTATACATCAAGCGGCGACACACACAGAATGTATGTTGAAATCAAGACAACAGAAGACCCTGAATGGAAGCTTCTCTACGACCATCTTGGCGACAACAACAACTACTTTTGGGTTGGCGGCTCCTATTACTACTATGCTACTGTCTACAAAACTCAAAGAATATCGCTTTCTGCATACCAAGGCAAAACCGTCTACTTACGCTTCAAGGTGGACACAGGTGATTATCCTTACTATGCAGATTTTCTGCTTGACAACATTGTGATCACCGGCGACTCAGGATACGCAGGCACAAGCCGCGACATCCTTGTCTCAACATCGTTCGGCAATGCGATTCCCATTGGCGCAGTTTCATATACTTACGCACAAAGCGTTACTTTCAAGATGAACGACCTGTATTACTACACAGACACAAAGGGTCGCTATATTTTCAACGGTTTCTCAGGTACAGGCTCCATCCCAATCACTGGCACCTCGAATATCGTTACTGTCAAGATGTACCGAACAAGCACACTGTACTGGCTTTGGAAACGACAATATTCGATAAGCATATCAACCTATAATGGATTAGGCGCGCCAGATCCCGACGATCTTGTCTGGGTTGACCGAGACGCAACACGAAACTTCCGTGTGCAGAATATCACAGAACCTGGTTATGTCAACGGCACTCGATGGCGTTGTACAGGTTTCACCGCGACAGGTGATTTTCCAGAATCATCTGCTGCCACCTCTGTTAATGTTAAAGTCACCATGCCTGGCTCGATCTCGTGGCAATGGGGTCTGCAGTACAGCCTTAAAATTCAACAGGACGAAGGTGTACCTGCAATTGTCGGTAACATCAGTCCCGCTGTTGGCGAGTACTGGTACTATTCTGGCCAATCTCAGATTGTTTCTTCCGCAATATTCTCAGATCAAGGTGATGGAACATCTTTCATCAACAAGGGTTGGGTCGGTACGGGCTCTGTTGTCGGTTCAACTTTCCCAAATGGCACCGTCACGATTACTATGCCTTCTACCTTAACATGGCAGTGGGATAAGCAGGTCTTTCTAACGATTATTTCTGAAAAGGGGCAAGCGACTGGAAGCCCTCCCGGCTGGTATGTTAAGGGTGATGTTGTCAACCTTTCCGTTCAATCACCTTTTGTTGAATCAGAAGACATCCGTTATGCGGTTACCGGTTGGACATCAAACTACCTTACCGGAGGCTCTGTTGTGCCAGGAAACGGTACCGTTATTCCTCCAACAGCGCTTGAAGCTCCGACGACAGTAACATGGACTTGGCGCATTGAATACCGAGTGGTTTTCAACGCCAACTATGGTACTGTCAATCCTCCTATTGCTTGGGTGCCAACAAACGGCGAAGTATCTGCAACCGCAATCGAACCCGAAACCAGTTCAACTGAAGGCTTTGCATGGTCAGGTTGGACAGGTATCGGCCCGGGTCTTGACCCTACAGTGCCTTCGGGCAACATAACGCGTCTTTTCACTGGTATAACCGGCCCCACTTCTTATACAGCTTATTGGGCAGCTCAGTTCTATCTCGGTGTTAACGCTGTAAATGGTTCGCTTGGCGCAGACTACAACGGTTTTTATGATGAATTTGCTTTTGTCTCGGTTACAGCCATACCGCCCACCGCTGGTGAGGGTACACGCTGGGTACCAAGCTGGCAGGGCACTGGTAACGGAAGTGTGAACTATCCTGCATCGTTTGACGCACCTTCCACAGTTGATGTTCAGATCCTCGGTGCCGTTCAGCAAAATGTTACATGGGTGTTGCAGTATCGCTTCCAGATTCTGGATCCGACTGGATTAGGCCATCCGATTCCACCCGCTGGTGATTACTGGTACTTCAACGGAGATCCCGTAAGTGGTTCAGTCGAGTACTTTAATGGCCTGTTCATTTGCGATGGTTTCATCGGAACTGGCTCCGCTCCTGCAACTTCAACGAACACCTTCTACAAGTTCAACATCACTCAACCTTCGAGTGTAACTTTTATCTGGAAAAATCCCGTTATCGCTGAATCAAGCCCTTGGGGCAAACCGCGACAGATTACTTCCGCTGTTCGAGGGCATTCGGTTGAGATGGCGAGGAAGAGTGATGGTTCTCCGTTTATCGCCTTCCAAAATCCCGTTTCAAAAACACTCGAAGCAGCATATGCCCATGATGGGGCTTGGGTGACAGAGACGATTGACACTGTTGGCTCAACGATGATCTCCATATCTCTCGTTCTCGACCGTTTTGATGTTCCCTACATTGCATATCGCGATGGTGACGACAATGCGCTGAAATTCGCGACACGCGATGCCGCTGGCTGGTCGGTCGAAACTGTTGACAATGCAAATGGCTCTGGAGAGTGGGTGAGCATAAAGATCGCGCCGAACGGTACAATCGGTATCGCCTATTATGTTTCGGGCAACGGCTCACTAAGATATGCATTCTTTACTCCTGCCGCAGGCAAAGTTGACGACAAACTCAATTGGACGATCAGAACGGCAGACGATGCAGGCAATGTCGGCAACTACTGCTCCTTGGCCTATACCCTTTCAAACTCAGAACCTCGTATAGCTTACTACAACTCCACCACCGGTGCGCTCATGATCGCATCATGGTTTATGGGCAATCCCGGATGGACAATCGAACGCATCACCGGCGATGAAGGTGATTTCGGTGCAAACACATCCTTATCGCTCGACCCAGCCGGATTTGCGATAATCTGTTATCGCGACAACACTGTTAGTGTCAACCGTTCAGGTTTGATGTTTGCGCGCGAACTGCCCGAAGGATGGCAGCTTTATGCCCTTGATACACAAGGTGTAACAGGTTTCGACGCGTCAATGGCGATTGACGGGTATGGTTATCCTCATATTTCTTACAACGACTTTGGCAGCTTGTACTATGCCTATTTCAACGGCCTAAGCTGGATTGTCACCACAGTTGCCAAGGGCGATGTTGGTTACGACACTGCATTGTCTTTAGATGCAAACGGCAATGCTGCCATTGCATATTGGGATGGCGGCAGTTTGTTCTATGCCGACGTTACAGCAAATAAATACACTGGCGAGATAATCAACCGATATACTGATACTGGAATAGTAGCAGTTGTTGAGAAACTTGGTGGAGGCGGCTGCTTCATCGCAACCGCAGCTTTCAGCACTATGAACGCGAAGTCTGTCGAGTCACTGTGTTCGGTTCGCGACAAAGCTCTTGGCTTGAGCACTCTCGGTGGCTCTCTTATTGCTGCATATTACGCCGTATCTCCTGATATTGCAAGCGCAGTAGAAGTCTCAAGCTCAATTCGCTCGCTCTTGCGTGTTGTGCTTGAAAAATGACCTTATCCGTCTTTGACGGTTAAACAGGGGGGGCATCCGCCCCCCTTTTTGCCGATATATGCAAAACTCGGTGATACACAAGGCGAAAAGCTAAAAATGTCTTGACTACGCCGTTGGTAATCACTACAATTGTAAGATTATCCGGCAGACTCCTGTAAGGAGGATTGTATGCTTCGAAGGTTGCTTTTTGTCGTCGCTTTTTTTGCGCTGATTTCTGCCTCGGGGACTGCTTTCGCAGCACCCGAGCCTACACTTGGCAGCCCAGCTAATGGCGCGACGGCTATAAGCCCCAATGGCTATAATTTCTCGTGGACACCCACAGCAACGGTGGATAGCTATCGTCTGCAATTCAGCCTTGACTCGACCTTTTCTGTCATGCTGTTCAACTATACAGTGAACTGGGCTGGACTGACAACAACCACTCGCTATTGTGCTGGACTTCCAGGCAGCAGAACCATCTATTGGCGCGTTGTTGCACTGATTGGTTTCAACCAGTACACATCCGCAACGCGCTATTTTACAACTTCCGCTGATGGCGAGGCTGGTTCACAACGAGTATTGACTGTGACCTCGATCGTTGGTAGTCCATCGCCCTCTGGCAGCCAGTTTTACAATACAGGCACTGCAGTTGACGCTTCAAACATGTCAATCTATACACCCGAAGGCGCATCAGGAGAAAGATATCTCCTACTCGGATGGATTGGGTCTGGTTCTGTGCCAGATACAGGCACAAGCAACCTCGTCTCTTTTGTCATGTACCGAACTTCATCTTTGACTTGGAGTTGGCGACATGAGTATTTGCTTACTGTTTCAACTGAAAACGGTCTCGGTGTCATTTCCTTCTTAGGAACTGGTTGGCGTGAAGCTGGTAGCCAAATCACCATTACAAATTCTACACCTACGGTAGCAACTGCTTCTCCAGATATTCGTTGGAAGGCAACTGGATATCGCGGTACAGGCAGTGTTGCACCATTAAGTACCGACCTTTCAGTTACCTTTAACATAAATTTAGCGACAACGATTGTGTTTTCATGGGCATATCAGTACAAGATGACCGTTAACAATCCAGTAGGGTATGGAAATCCTTATCCTCCCGCTGGAGAGAACTGGTTTGATGACCAGGAGAGGATCAACTTCCGCGTTGCCCCTATCGTTGCTCTTACAGGTGGATACTATCTTAAATGTTTAGGTTGGACCGGTTACGGTGTTGTACCAGCCTCAGGGGATACATTCCAGGGCAGCATAACCATGACCGAACCTGGCACAATTATCTGGACATGGGGTAATCAGTACGACCTCACCGTGAACTCAGAATTTGGGAAAACGACCGGCAACTACAGTGGTACATTTGATGAGGGAACAGTATTATCGGTTGGGTGCGCACAATACCACAACGAAACCGGAGATATCCGGTATGAGTGTCGTGGTTGGGATGCGGTCGGTTCGATTCTTGGCGGCGACGGTCTGTTTACAGGGACATTTACCCTTTACGCACCGACTACAATCACTTGGAAATGGTTCAAGCAATACAGAATTCTGATTTCGTCGAATCTCGGCACAACTTCCCCGTCTGGTCATATTTGGGCAGATGAGAATTCATTCGTTGTCATGTCCGCTTTTCCACCCTCCGATACTGTGGACACCAGATTCTTCTGGGATGGTTGGATTGGCGATACAATACAAGGTCCAACTGGAAATTTGAATGAGGCTTTTCAGATCACATCAGTCACTTTCTTCACAGCAATATTTCGAACACAATACTATATATCGGTAACTACGCTAAGCGGTATGCTGGAGGCAAATTACTCAGGATGGTATTTCCAAGGCAAAAGTCTTGCTGTTACCGCGATTCCACCAGACGCAGCACCAGGTTACCGTTATACGCCTGGATGGAGTGGAACAGGCTCGGGCTCTGTTAATATGCCCGCAGATGGGTCTGCGCCTGCAACTGTAAATTTGGTTGCAAACTCCCCAATAATTCAACGCTCATACTGGGTTTTCCAGGTCAGCTTTGAAATTATCGTTCCCCAAGGGCATACTCAGACAATACCTCCCGTTGGCATGAACTGGTATTCAGTCGGCGACCTTGTATCTGGATATGCACCCTATGATGTGAACGGCATAAGATGCCTCGGTTTTACAGGCACTGGCTCGCTTCAGTCATCTGACTTGCCCTGGTTTTCGTTTACTATTCAAGTACCCTCAACAGCGACATTTCTTTACGATTTTCCTGAACCTGCGCCTGAGTTTTCGTGGACTGAACCTTCAACCATCGCATCGAAAAGGTTTGGTAAGGCTCTCGCACTCTCGCGCAAGTTCTCAGATGGTTCACCAATAGTCGTTTTCCACAATCCTGAGACAGGTACAATTGAATCCACCTACTTTCTTGGTGGAAGATGGTACTCAGCGCGTATTGACACTATTGGCAGTGGCGATACATGGATATCTCTTACCGTTGATAACACTGACATTGCGCATGTTGCTTACTACGATGTTATTGCGGGTCAGCTCAAATACGCATTCTTCGACAGCAATGTCTGGCGTACCCGCACAATAGATCCAGCCTCTGGCGCAGGACGATTCAATGACATTGTCACCGACAGGTTCGGCAACATTTTTGTGGCTTACTATAACTCAACAAATTCACACCTGTATTTCGCCCGCAGCGGATATGCATCGGCTGCTGGCAAAGGTGAGCAGTGGGCTATCGAGCTTGTTGACAACGCAGCCAATGTTGGCATGTATTGTTCTATAGCAGTATCCGAATTGTGGAGCGTGCCGCATATTGCATACTATGACTCGACAAACGCTGATCTTAAGTATGCATACAAGCCTCATGGCAGCGTTTTCTGGAACATCGAAAGAGCCCATACAGAAGGCGATGCTGGAATCAACGCGAATATTGTTGTTGACAGATCGGGTCGTCCGGCAATCGCTTGCCAGCAGAACACCGTGTCAGTAAATGAAGTTGGTCTGATCTTCTGCGTGCGCCGTGATGAGGGTTGGGTTACAAATGTGCTTGATTCGACAAACGCAACGGGCTTCAACCTCTCTCTTGCGATAGATTTGGTTGGTAACTTCCACATCTCATATCACAACTACGGCGACCTTTATTATGCCCGCTTCAACGGTTTGACATGGTCTATCAACAAACTTACAGACGGCGCGGATACAATGGACGAAACCTGTATCGCGCTTGATGCCTCTGGAAACCCCGGCATTGCTTACTGGAATGCAGGCGATCTTCTGTATAAGGATGTTACAGTTAACCACTTCGACGGCGAAATCGTTAACTACTATCCTTACACCCCGCCGCCTCCACCACCAGATGAAAATGAAGGTGCGCCCGGTCCGCCAAGCAGCGGTGGTTGCTTTATCGCTACGGCAGCTTTTGGCTCATACTGCAGCGATTCACTAATCTCGCTTACTTCATTGCGTGATAACGAGCTTTCAGCATCAAGATATAGCTCGTCTTTGGTTGGTCTTTACTACGCTTTTTCTCCGGCTGTTTCGCGTTCTTTGTCAGGCGAGGCAGTTAAATGCGCAATTCGGGAGCTTCTTGTCCGATAAGTTTGATTGTTGCAGCGTGTTGAACGCTGATGTAACTACTTTTTCGACTGCGACTGGGCTTTTACCCAGTCTGCGGAGTGTGTTATTTCGCAAGCTCTTGTTTCCTAAGATGTAGGGGGAGTGTATGCGTTTGCATAAGTTGCTTCCAATTTTTTTCGTCTTTTTCATTGCTGTTTTGGCACCTGTAACGGCCTATGCTGCAAATGTCGTTGGGTTGACAGGTCTCAACTTTTTGAGCAATAATGTCGGCATCATTACGCTTACACCGACATTAAGCCTAACCGCCCCAGCGGCAACCGGTGTTGAATACCAGTATAAAATTGGTACCGGTGATTGGCTGCAGATAGGTATATCTACAAATGACCTTGACGGCTTTAAGTACTACTGGGACACAAAGGACATGTATGTGGATACAGTCTATGTGCGTGCCCGCACGACGCCCAGTGGAACTTGGTTTGTCACAGATGCCTTCAAGTGCTTCAATATATTCACTACGGCAATAACAGGTATTGGTAGCCCTGCAACCGGTGTTGTTACATTGCGTACAACAATACCCCCTGATCCACCTTATGTTTTCCCCCCGAATTTCCCAGAAGGACAACCAAGCTATATCGTATCATCAAACTATGAGTACACAGCTCCTAATCTGATCACGCCGAAAACTGGCACAATAACCACAATTCGTTCGAATTTTATCGGTACTGGCACGATCTCTAACCAGTGGAAACTCTATCCAGGTCCTGGTACTCCGAGTACTTCTGCAATTTACACGGGACCTGCAGTCACTATCGGCGGGGGTCTTCAGACTCATTCTGTCAACATCAGCAATGTTCCGCAAGATGTTTATGTTGGCATGTATCATCAGGTTGCATCACCCTCGTGGAACTCACTCTTCGTGTTCTGGGCAAATGGTCAAGGAGGCACGGCAATGCCAAGCTATGGAAGTACAATGTACTATCGTCCTTTTAACAACACATCATGGTATTCAACCACAAGCTACAATGGCCCTGCAATCGAGTTCACCCTTCTGAATCCCTATACAGATCCAATCGAAGTAAGGTTTGGCTATAAAGACGGTTCGCAGGGAACCCCTGTTGTTATCGGTGTCGCCACAAAGAACCCTGACGATTCTCATACGATAGACTGGAACACCGCAGGATTCGGCTCAGACCGCACTTATGTCGGCAGCAGCATCCGCACAGGTGCTGGATGGAACTCATGGAAATGGCAGGGACCGTACCTTGTCACAAATCCCGCACAAGTATCCTTCACAAACAATCTTGGGCATGGTATCTTCTTCATTGATGATGTCCAGTTCAACATTCCACATGTAACGACATGGAATTTCCTCGAGACACACACAATTCGAACTCCCGCTCTTCTTGATGAAGAGCAGACCCAGCGATACCGGTTTGACAACTGGAGCAACGGAGGCGACCGAGTGCAGACGATCAACTTCAAAGTTGACTCGCCAAAACTCTATACCGCCACTTATATTCGACAATACCTATTCACTGTGACTAACCAGACAGGCGAGTACTTACCAGGCTCTTCTGGGACTGGGTGGTACGATACAGGCGCGATTCTGACAAGCAGTGTTCCTGCAAGTTTTGCAATCGAAGATGGTGTTAGATATGCGTGCATCGGCTGGACAGGGACAGGTTCAATTGGAAACGGCACAACAAATACTACTGGCGCCTTTCAAATTACAACAGGCTCTACGGTTGTATGGAACTGGTCGCGTCAGTATTACTTCTCTGTTTCAACACCATATGGCGAATTGTTCGGCTCAACAACCGGTTGGTACAACGAAAATGCTGAGTTATTGTCGTATGTTGACTCGCCTGCCGCAATTGATGCAAACAACCGCTGGATGTGTGTTGGTTGGTCTTCAGCTGAAATTGGCGACGGCACAGTCAGCTTTACAGGCCAATTCAATATAACAAAGAAGACAACAGTTCAATGGTTGTGGAAGAAGCAGTTCAGACTGCTTGGTGCCACGAATCTTGGAACAATTTTGCCGCGTGAATCATGGCATTTTGAGCAAACACCGCCGCTAACTGTTGAATTGACAGCTTTCTCACCCGGCGACACTTCTGAGCAGCAGTTCCAGTTCCTTGGATGGACCGGCGAAGAATTCGGTTCAACCCCAAGCGGTACACTTTCATCAATTATCGTCACTATGGATAAGCCAAAGTCATATACTGCGCACTGGTCGGCAAGGTATTATGTTACTGCTGTTGCGCAGAATGGCTCTCTTAACCCACCTGTTGGCCAGTACCCAGATGGTTACGATGGGTGGTACCCATCTGGTACAACAATGTCTATTGCTGTGCTTCCTCCGGATCCAGAACCTGGTGTCCGCTTCGTTGTCGGTTGGTCTGGTGTAGGCATCACAGAGTACGAAGCCGCACCTAATAACCCGAATCCACTGCCTATTACAGTGAACGGTCCGGTTACGGTTTTTGCCACATGGGTGCGTCAATACAGCCTTCAGATTATTGACCTTCAGCAAGTCGGTGTATCATCCCCAATGCCTGGTACTTATTGGTTCTATACAGGTGAGACAGTTTCAGGCTGGACTGCCTTCCGCACACAGGGGCTTGTCTCTCGAGGATTTATTGGAACAGGTTCTGCAACAAGCAGCGATATTCCATTTTTCGAATTTGTTATCAACGAACCCTCCTCAGTAACATGGCTTTGGGGAACACCAGACACAATGTTCAATTCTCCTGAATGGTCTGTACCTGCGGAAATCGCCAAGTATGCAGGAAGTGGAATAGCATCTTTGAAGAGAATGCCGGACGGTTCTCCGATAATCGCCTATTACTCCACCGCAGACAATTCGATCAAGGTTGGTTGGTATCGAAGCGGACAATGGACAATACACAAGGTTTATACATTCACATCTAAGGCGGATGACGTTATTGCGTATGAAGGCAACAATCTCTGCTTGGCTGTTGATAGCCGCGGTGTACCGCATGTAGCGTTCTACAACCCAGCAGTTGGAGTTGTAATGTCAGTGTTCACAGGTGCAACATGGACACCTGCGACGATTGACTCGATTGATGACCCAGGCCGCTTCCTTTCATTTGAAATCGGTCCAGGTAACATTCCTCACTTCGCATACTACTCCGCCACAAACGGAGACCTTGTGCATACCCGTCTTGAGAACAATGTGCTCCATCGTACCGTCGTTGATGAGGTTGGCAATGTAGGTTTATTTACCGATATTGCGATTTCGCCCCGTGGCGGTTTACCTCGAATTTCGTACTACGACGCGACAAACTCCCGACTCAAATGTGCAATGTTAAACAATGCGTGGGATACCTATGTTGTTGACTCTTCCGCCGATGTCGGCGTAGAGTGTGCGATTTCTCTTGATCCTGCTGGTCTTCCTATCATTGCATATCAAGAAAAGCTCGCTAACTCCACACAAGGTCTTCGCTGCGCATTTTTCATCGATAGTGCATGGCAAATTTTCAACCTTGATCGCACAACAATTACCGGATTTGGCATTGACATTATCGTTGATGTTAACGGCAACCCGCTTGTGACTTATCACGACTACAATTCTCTCAAACTGGCCTTCTACAACGGTTTGGTTTGGAATACAAGCGTTCTACTTAACTCTGAGGTTACAGGCAGGACATCGTTGACAATGGACAACAACGGCAATCCCGCTGTTGTCTTTTGGAGTGGCGAGACTCTATATTATCTTGATGCAAAGACTGGTTCTTACACTGGTCCGATTACAGTAGATGACACTCGCATCCCTGGTCCTGCACAAGCAGTCGCTGGCTCTACCGGTGGCGGTGGTTGCTTTATTGCAACGGCGGCATTTGGCTCTCTTAACGCCGATGTAGTCGAAGTGCTCGTTTCGTTGCGCGATTCTTCTCTTGATTCGGCAAAATGCAGCGCTGCGCTTGTAAGCCTGTACTATCTTGGCGGAACAGAAGTCGCAAAGTCTATCGCTCTTTCTGATGCGACTCGCTCTGTTCTAAGGGGTCTTTTGAGCAACATCGTTAAGTGATCCGGATTACCGGAGGATATTATGCGTAATTTGAAGTTCATCGTTTTCTTTTTGCTTGTCGCGCTGGGGTTATTCTTCGCTCAGTGCAATTTGGCGTTTGCCAAAGTTGATACCATTGAAGGTTTCAACCTTAACGGCAATAACGGCGGCATTGTGCCATTATTAGCCAAAACAACAGGCTCGCCGAGTACCGTAACCTTCGAATACTATGATGATGTGGCAAGGGTATGGATGCCGATCGCTACCGTTGGTCCCGGCCCAAGCGGCTATCTTGCCCTTTGGAACACCGGCACAATGAACAAGATCGGTGTATCCATTCGTGCCTTTGACAACCTTGCACCGACTACATACGCAACATCTCTTATCACTGTGCAGAATGTTATGGCAACGGACATCTATAACTACCGTAACCCCGCGTCCGGAATAACCCGCTTTTCTGCCGAATACAAGACATTCGGTGAGACTCAGTCTTGGCCACCCAATTATCCTTTGCAAACTCCAACAGGCACAGCATCAGGCCCGGTGAGTGGTTACACAACAATCGGAACGAAGACATACACTCGCATGGCGGGCACACTCCAGACTATTCGCACAAATTTCACCGCGACCGGGAACAGCGGAACAGCCACCATTAAGTTCAAAGCTTTTGTCGGCACCTTTCCAACCCTTAATGGCATCAAGTCAAGCCCGAACTTTACAAACAGTCCAGGCTTACAGTCCTTTGCCGTGAACTGGGCGAATGTGCCAAAAGATGCTTATATAGGTTTTTACCACACCTATTCTGGTTCTTACCCTTATTACATGGCATACTATAATTCGTCCGGTGATCAATCGAACGAGATGTTCCAGACTTACGGTGTCATCTATTATGCATCAGGCGATGTGTTAACTAATATTACCTTCAACCTATACTCAAACTATTATGCTGGATGTCCAATTGAGTTCACCGTTTCTTCAGCTCCGCCTCCGGTAACTCAAATGGAGGCAGGATACTCTCTCGACGGTGGCCAAACATTCACTTCGACGGTAACAGGCACACCGAGCACCATTTACGAAAACACCTTTGACTTCACATGGAACACGCAAGACCTTGTATCTGACAATGTCGCTATCGGTGTGCGCTGCTTCGCTGGTACTTGGTGCTCTTGGTATTTCGAGACTGGACTTAAGGTTCAGAACAAGATCTTTATATCTGTCTCGAACAGCATTGGCTACGGCACGATTGACTTCATGGATTATAAAGACGGAATTGTTCGAGAGGAACCAATTCCCTATACGGTTGAAATCTTGTATAACACCCCTTACTGGATCTCTGCTCCAAACGAGGTATTCAAGGAAGGCGTTACCGACAGGAAGTTCTTCTTTAAAGACTGGTCTGATGGTGGAGCTCAACAGCACGACGCCGTTATGAAATGGGGCAACCCAACCCTCATTCAGGCAAACTACCGCGAACAAGTGCTTGTTGAAATCCAAACACCCTATGATACTGGAAATGCATTCTATGGCTGGCTTGATATCAACGATTACTACAGATTCAAAGTCAATTCGCCTTATGTTGCAAGCGAGACTGTCCGCTATATTTGCTCTGGCTGGGAAGCTACCGGCTCGCTCGAAAATGGAACAACTAACGATACCGGAGACTTCTGGCTCAACAATCCGACAAAGCTCGTCTGGTTATGGTATCCCCAGTACATGCTTGTAATATCAAATGTGTACGGAACTAACACAGGTGCACAACCCGGCTGGTACACTCATGGTGCCCAGATTCGGGCCTCGACCACAGAATTCTACGCACTACCACAGACTGCACGCTATGCTTGCGTCGGTTGGGCGTCATCTGGCTCAGTTGCAAGCGGTCAGGGAATTGACACCGGACTCTTTACGATGACAAGTCCAACGGTTGTCAGTTGGATCTGGCAATTGCAGTACAACATTGTGGTTCGAACTAACCATGGAGATGTCTCCCCTGGAGGCTCGCTATGGGTCATAGAGGGCAACCTGATTACGGTCGAGGCATCTCCCCCAGAGAACACATCCGATAAACAATACATTTGGGGCGGATGGTCTGCTCCTGGTGTGCCAACAGGTTCAGGTGATCCCGTGTTTGTGTATCAAGTCAACCAATCGGGCATTCTCGAAGCTGAATGGCGCGCTCGTTACTATATCAATGTCATAACAAATGGCTCTTTCCCACCCGGGGCAGTATATACGGGCTGGTATGATGAGGGTAGCGATGTCCGTGTAACTGCAATTTCTCCCGAACCCGACCCGGGTGTTCGCTATTTGCTGTCGTGGGTCGCCGATGGTTTCCGTATGGAGAGCATGCTTCCCTCCCCAACGACTCCAAATCCTGCGGCTTTCTATGCACTTAGCCCAGCGACAATAAACGCCAAATGGGTTGCCCAGTACTCGCTTATCATTACTGACCCGCAGATGGCGGGCAATAACATGATGCCACCTGTGGGCACTCACTGGTATTTTGAGGGCGATATAGCGACCGGTCGCGTTGACTTCTCAAACAACGAAATTGTCTGTCTTGGCTACACGGGCACAGGCTCGGTGTCAAATGGAACAATGCCTTACTTCTCAATTGCCATTAATCAGCCAAGCACACTGCAGTGGCTCTGGCAAATTCGCGATATATCCGATGCGCCTATTCATAACTGGCGTTCCCCAGCTTCTGTAGCTACTAATGCATTTGGAACCGGATGCTCGCTTGCCCGTCGTTCCTCTGATAACACTCCGGTCATTGCTTACACAGGCGCTCCTGTTGCTGGATCGAAGGCTGATGGCAAGATGGCTGCGGACTCGATTCGCGTGGGATTTGTTCGCAACGGTGAATGGGTACTTAATGTCCTTGACAATCGCGGTGTTTTTGGCTCGCGTGTAAGCCTTGCGCTTAACTCGCTTGAAGTCCCCTATGTCGCTTTTATCAAGGATAACGATCCCTATGTCTCCTACTATACCGCAAGCGGTTGGGTCACAACCTTGATTTCGGCTGTTTACGCCGCTGAGAATTTCATCTCGATAGCTTTTGACGAATTCGATGTCCCGCATGTTGCGTTCTACTCCGTTTCAAACGGCGCGCTTATGTATGCCACATGGAACGGTGTGCAGTGGATCGTCGAAGTAGCCGACTCAACTGCAAATGTCGGCCTTTTCTGCGATATCGAGATCATGCCGATATTGAATTATCCATCAATCGCATACTACGATGCTACAAACGGTGATCTCAAGTTTGCCCGTAAGGAAGCTGGCACATGGGTTCGTTATCGTGTGGATGAGAACGGCAATGTCGGCCGTAACTGCACCCTCGCTCTCGATCCCAGTGGTGTACCGTACATAGCCTATCAGGTCCTTACCGATTCCACCGATTACGGTCTGAAAGTCGCTTGGATGGTTCCCGGTGGCTGGGAGGTCATCAGCCTTTCACAGAACAGCATCGTCGGATACGATGTATCAATGGTGATTGACGAGACAGGTATCATTCACATCTCTTACCGTGACTTCAATGCCCTGCGCTATGCTTGGTACGACGGTGTATCTTGGGGTGTTGACAAGACCATCGCCGGCACAAACGCCACTGGTATGACAAGCGTTGCGCTCGACAATGAAAAGCATCCTTCGATTCTCTTCTGGGATGGTGCTGACTTAAAGTTCGTTGACACAACTCAAGGCGCGTATGCTGGCCCCACTATTGTCACCGATGTTACCGCTATTCATTCCGGTGGTGGCGGTGGTGGTTGCTTTGTTGCGACAGCCGCCTTCGGTTCTTTGGCTTCAGAAAGCGTCTCAGCTCTGACTTCAGTGCGCGATTCGGTTGTAAAGTCGAGCGAGTGCGGATCATCCCTTGTTTCGCTCTACTATGCTGTATCTCCTACTGCTGCGGATGCGCTTGCTACATCTTCAGCTTTGCGGTCGCTTATCCGCTCTATGCTGTATTAACATTACTCTGTTCATTCCAAGAGGGGCGCGGAAACGCGCCCCTTTTTGTCTTATTAATCTCTTGCTTCACGAGCCTTGAATTTGTCGTCTTTCAAAAGCCGATTATCCTTGCCTGCCATGCAAGAACCTCTCGCTCATCACATATCGTCATACGATTACCATCTTCCAAAGGAGCTGATCGCCCAGCAACCGATTGAAAAACGCGATCAGTCCCGTCTCCTGGTATATAACCGGTCGGGCAAAACTATCACCCATGAGGTGTTTTCTCATCTGCCATCGTTATTAAAAGCGGGAGATGTTCTTGTGCTGAACAACACCCGCGTCTTTCGCAACAGGCTGTTTGGAACTCGCGCGAAGACAGGGGGCAGAATAGAGGTATTCCTGCTCGAACCACCATGCACCTCGGTTGTTCGTGCAATCACTAAATCAGGCGGCAAACTTTGCGACGGTGAGATCATCTCGTTTGCGGATAGACATATCGAGTGTAAAATATTGAGCAGCGACGAACTGGGTGAACGGCTTCTTGAGTTCAATATAAGCAGCACCGAGCTTTCCAGTTTCCTGCGATCATCTGCCGATGTTCCGCTGCCTCCGTACATAAGCAGGCCAGAAGGTTCAACACGACTCGACGAAAGCCGTTATCAGACTGTCTATGCCGAACGGGACGGTGCGGTTGCCGCTCCCACTGCTGGTTTTCACTTTACCCCCCAGCTTCTTGACCAGCTTGCGGGGATGGGCGTTAAAAAGGTCTTTGTTACGCTGCATGTGGGCAGAGGCACTTTCGAACCTGTTCGCACAAACGACATTACGCAACATGTGATGCACTCTGAAAGTTACGAGTTGACAGACGAGTCCGCTAAAGCCATTAACCTCGCCCGTGCGAATGGTTATCGGGTGATTGCTGTCGGCACAACATCGGTCAGAGTGCTTGAGTCGGCTGCGGATTCAGACGGGCGGTTATGCGCGCGAAGCGGCAGCACAGATATATTCATCTATCCGCCCTATAAATTCAAGGTCTGCGACGCGCTTCTGACTAACTTTCATTTGCCTAAAAGCACGCTTCTTATGCTTGTATCTGCGTTTGCGGGGCGAGATGAAATTCTTCGGGCATATAGCGAGGCCGTTAAGTTGCGATACCGCTTCTTCAGCTACGGCGACGCTATGTTTCTATATTGAAAGGGATAAGCTATGCCGGAAATGGTAAAAAACGCGCTTGGACGATCTGTCCCCACTGAGGTTAACGGCTTTGCATACGAACCTTACGCCGGAGCCTTTGCCCCATTGCGCTCCGGCCCCCACTTCTGCCTGCCTACGGTTGAGAAGCAGGGGCGCGGTCGTTCAAAAGTCGTGAAAAAGCTCGAGGATGTGATAGCATCCTGTGTGCCCGATGGCGGGTGGATATCTTTCCCGCATTACTATCGTGATGACGCGACAGCTCTTTCATTCGTTCTTACCGCGCTTAAAAACTGCAACCGCAAGGGCATCAAGCTGATGGGCAATGCGTTTTTTGAAAACCATGCCCCTATACTGACAACAGCAATAAAGGAAGGGATTCTTGCAGGTTTCGAGGGCAATACATACGGAAGTGTGTCGAAGTTTGTCGCGTCGGGCGAAATGGCGCCCTGGGTCGTTATCGGCAGGTCTCACGGAGGGCGTGCACGCGCATTCCAGTGTGGAGACAGAGATGTTGACCTTGCAATCGCGCCCGTGCCAATCGCAGATGCCTATGGCAACGCAAACGGCGTTATGGGTAATCCATCCTCCCTTTGTGGTCCGATAAGCCTGTTCGAGCCTGATTCCCGTTGGGCAAAACACACCGTGCTTCTTGCTGAGCAGATTTATCCCGGATTTCTTGCGCCTCATCCACTTGATATGCGTTATGTTGATTTCGTTGTGCCCATTGAACGCGCGGGCGACAATCGTGGCATTGCAACTGGCACAACAGACCTTAAACGAGTAAAAGGTGATCTTAAACGCGATAAAATCGCCGTTAATGTTCTTAAGCTCATTGAGGCATCAAAGGTTGTGCAGGATGGCTTCAACTTTCAGATAGGCTCTGGGTCGGGTCTGCTGGTGCTCGAACAAATGCTGAAGAAGATGCGCTCGTTGGGTATTCGTGGTGGCTTCACCGCTGGTGGCAGCATGGAATATCATGTTGACTTGCTCGAACAGGGCTTGATCGAGACCTTCCTTGACGGCCAGTGCTTCCAGCCATCTGTAAGGTTGTTCGAATCCTTGCGCACAAATCCACGCCACATCGAAGTCAGCACCTCGTTCTACTATAGTCCTGCTGCGAAGGACCCGGCGGTCAACCTGATGGATGTGGTTGTGTTGGGTGGCAGCGAGGTTGATGTCAATTTCAATGTCAACACCGTAACGGGTTACGACGGTGTGATGCGCACAGGAATCGGTGGCGGTCCGGACGCTGCTGCGGGTGGCAAGTTGACTATCTTCGCCTTGCCCATCGCCAGAGTCAACAGAAGCGGCCTTTCCTGCCCTTGTGTGCGCGATAATGTCTGCACAGTCATTACTCCCGGCGAAACCGTCACAGCGGTCGTTACAGAGGACTACATTGCCCTTAACGACAAGAACGAATCCCCTTGTTTGGCGGCAATCCGCGATAACGCAAATTCGTTAGGTCTGCAAATTGTGCCGATTGAGCAGTTGGTTGATTTGGCAATGAAGAAGGCGCTCGAGCTTGGTTCTCTTATGCAAGAACCCCATTTTACCGACGAGATAGTAACTGCTGTCGAATGGCGCGATGGTCGCCTGATTGATGTTGTCAGAAGAATAGAAAAGTAGATTAATAATAATGATGCGGTTGTGACTTCGCATGACGCAATGTAAAACGCCGAACAGCGTGTCCTTATTTCGAGGGGCTGTTCGGCGTTGTTTTGTTCTATGTGCGACTATCAAATCGCTAAGGCTGCCAAGGCTACTTTATCATATCAAGTATGAAGGTTATGCCTTTTGTAGTAGGCTCGTCTGGACCAAACTCCTTTAGCGTGTTTTCGAGATAGAGCTTTCTTTCAGGGTCTTTTGCCCGTTCGCGCTTATCGGTGCGGAAATCGCGTTCGGTGTCAATCAGCTTCTTCACATGACCGCTCAGCAGCGCAAGGCGCTCGGGGGAAAGGGCGCGCAACACACGCAGTTCTTTGTTTATTGTCATCTCGCGAACAAACCAAGTGCCCTGAACTTCAGCACGCCATTTCTGCGTTATCTCTGTGGCAATAACCGCGCCTTCGTCCACTGCAAGCCACAGCGTGAATGTGGTGGGGAACAACTCGACCTTTTCAAGCTTGTCCGCGATAGAAATTGTGCCGGTAAGCTTTGCGCATTTGTAGCCACTTCGCATAACAAGAGATGTGAACTCGAACTCAAGCTTCGATGTGTATTTACCGAGCTTGCGAACATATTCCCACTTGTCGCCGACCTTTCTCGAATCGCCCGGAAAGTACTGAAGATGCTCAAGTTGACCCATCAGAAGGTCCGATTCCTGCTCGATCTTCTTAGGCTCGACAGGCAGTCCGTCGTACTTCAGCTCGAACTCGTTGAACACATACGCTCCAGTGCGGAACTCTCGCGCCTCATTTTCAAGTTGCGCATTGCGCTTAGCGGCGTCCAAAGGCTTATCATCTTGCTTTGCTTCGGTAGCTGTTATATCGCGGAAAACATCAAGGTGAAACTGTTTGAAGCTCTTGTCCATGTCCTTGTGGTTGAGAATGACTTGATCCATGTTGACGCTGACGGCGAAGATTACCTTGCCCTCTTTTGTGCTCACAGTCGTGCGGCGGGCAATGTTGACATCGTACTCAAGCTGTTGCCCAAGCGGGAACTTGAATTTTAGGGGGAACTCTTCCCCCGGTTTAACATCAATTTTACTCTCGTTCTTGCCAGTCAACACGCCGCTGAAATGCAGGTAAGCAGCGCCCGATCCAAGGCATAAAATCACCAATAAAGCAACTAAGATCTTTCTCATCGAAACCTCATTTTGGATGTGCTTGCAGTATGCCCGTTATTCGATAGGGCCGAAGAACTCCTCGAGTTTTTTGTGCAGCTTGAAAAGCTCGTTGCGCCCGACGAGAACAAAACAGACCTTGCCCTCTTTGTCGAGCAGCACGAATGTGGGCAGAACGCCGACTTTGAACAAGTTCAGCATCATAAAGTTACCATCAATAGCTACGGCGTGTTTCAAGTCCATGTCCTTAAGATATGCTGTTGTTGTCTCCTTCTTAGCGCTCGACGCAGCGATGAGAGTAAGCCCCTTTGGCGCAAAATGTGTGCTCCAGTCCTCCCACGGGCGCCAGATTCTTGTGCTCGATGCAATATCGGGATCGAAAAACGCAATAAGCACAACGCGTCCAACAAGGCTTGTGGGATTCATCGCCTCGCAATTAAGCCAATCGGTGAACCAAAACCGCGTAACCTTCTTGCCCATTACCTCTTGATAGGGAAAGACATGGTCGCGCAGAAACACCATTATGCCGTCGTTAAACAGTGACTTTCCGCGGGCGAGTATGTCCTCAAGTTCGGCGGGTATAGCCGAGAAATTCTGCGACTGTTCATGCTTCTGCGCCGTTTTCAGCAGGTCGCTTTCATAGTTCGATATCTTAAGCTCGTCCGCGCTCTGCTTTCTCATTGACTTCAGTTTTTTAACAAGTGTGATTTGGCGTGTGATTAACTGGTTGTCTTTCTTTATGCTGTAAACTGCGTTTAGCTCTGACTCAACCGCAGTCTTTCTGACAAGGTCGAGTTTCAATTCGAAAACAAATGCCTTCATGACCGAAAGCGGGTCGGTGTTTTCAAGCCCAACGAATTTAAGGCCACCCTTCAGAAAGGCGATTTCGTGCCCTTCTACCGTCTCGACTTTCTCAAAGTTATACACAAGGTCTATCGTGTAATCCGCGACCTTGAACTTTCTGCCCCATTCGTCGCCAACGCATTTTGCAACCGGTGTTATGAAGACAATGTTGCCCGCCGCGTAGTTTATCACCGACTGAATCTCGTTTGTCGCTGCCGCAGTATCTGGCGAGCCGTTTTCGGTTATCACGCCAAAATCGAAAACGGAGTTATTCATCCGTTGTGATATAAGCTCACTTTCCTTCTGCTTCTCAATCTCGCTTTTTGGTAGTTCAAGACCGTTGCTTGTTGCCTCGTCAACCTCAGTGTCTTTGAAAACGCGTTGCGATGCGTACCGAATCCATGCGCCATTCTGCTCCATAGTAACATAGGAGTTGTCAAGGTACGACGATAGTGCAAAAATCACCGCGCTGCCGGTGGTGGGGTCTTGAACGATGGTCTTTGTGCGCTCGATTAGGTCGAATGTATATATCGCTACCGGCTCGACTCGGTACTCGAGCGTGTACTGACGCTCTTCCTCGCCGCTTGCAAGCGAAAACGCTGTAACGATTAATAATAGTAAGATTGCTGATGCTCTTTGCATGATCTGCCTCACATACATATTATACAAATTCGCGGATTCGGCAACAAAACACGCATCTCCACAGCCTTACGCGTGCCTGCCCGTTGGTTAGACGGTCAAATCCGTCTCTTAAAGCCCCCAATTGCGGTAATCAAAGTCGTGTGATGGAACCTTTGCGCTGAAAACTCCCCCTCGCGGCAGCACTTCGGTCATCTTGCCTTCGTCTTCGATCTGAACCTGAAACTCTATATCATCTCCGACCTTTGCGCCGATAGTTTCAAGCGGTACTTTCGCCTCAAAAACCTTCTCAAGACCTGCCAAACCCACCCGCTTGTCCGGCTCACCGTCAATAAGCATTGGTGCTACGCCCTTTTTGACAGCAAAGTGGAATCTCGTCGAAAGGGGCTTACGAATATCAACAATAATCGAGCTTTGAACATCAGTATTAAACGCGCCAAGGTCTATCCTGACGAACAGGTTCGATTCGTCGAACCCAAAGAACACATCCAATAGTCTTCCCTTTGCCACCCGCGCCATCGAGCCGTAATCGGCTCCCGCATCGTATCTTCCTGCAAAGTGCCATTCCAGAAATGATGATACCCGCCCATCTATTTTGATGTTGAGCAACGCGCTGGGCTGTTTGAATAACTGCCGATAAGAAACCTTCTTTATTGGTGTATCAAGAAAATCGGGGTAGGGCTCGCCGAGATGACGGTACACATTCTTCAGGTGCATGCGAAACAGCGCGTCGAATTCCTTGTCCTGTGCGGATGAATGGTCGTCGCCGAACCACCAGAAATAATCAGAGCCCTGCGCAATGAATATCTCCTCCCACGCGGCACGCAGTTGCTCCTGTGGATACAGCGGTGATTTAGACTTCGCAAAGCCTCTAAGGTCTTCGCGCACTCTATCAAGATATTCCCAAGCGCGCACATCTTCGCTGTGGCTCGCCCAAATTGCGAAATCACCGTTGATCCAAGAGCCCGACGCCAATCTGTCAATTGAGGCCGAGGGAGGATGCTTCTCGATCAGGTCACTCACTGTCGTCATCTTAATGTCATTGCAGTCGCAAAGACGCTGATACAGCAACTCGAAGAACGGCCTTGCCGATTGGCGGTAATGCTCCCACGCATTTTCTCCGTCCATTATCACAAACACGCAAGCGGGGCGTTCTTTAATGCTCTTGCCGACCTCGCGAATGCGCGAGATAAAATCATTGACAGCATCTTCTTCACGATAATATTGATACTGGAACGAAAGCAGGTCTGACAGCACATGATCGCGAAAGATGATGCACAGGTTGCCGGTTATCCCCTTTACACGGTATGGGCGAAAATGGTGGCGTTCTGCGACAGGGATATGCGAGCGGGATCGCGACAGGTTTATTTGATCTGTCGCTATCCATTGTACTCCCGCAGAGCAAAACAACTCGGCAGCCTCTTGCGATATGCTGCCCTCACTCGGCCACATTCCCTTTGGAGCTTTGCCGAACTTGTGCTCGTGGTATTCGTAAGCTGTTTTTATCTGAGTAAGCGCATCTCCCGCCATGGAATTCGTTCTGCGGGGTAGAGGGGCGTTTGGAATCGCCTCAAGTACTGACTTTTCGTCAACAAGCAGTGGAATAATAGGATGATAGAACGGAGTAGTGCTAAGCTCAATGCGACCTTCATCCTGAAGTTTTTTGTGCAATGGCACGATTTGCGCGAGTATCTCCAACTGCTTTTCGAGCAGCTTGTTCTTATCGGTTTCTGAAAAATCGCGCCCCTTTTCGACGAGCATTGACAAAAACGGGTCGTTGCTAAGCGAAATAGGATGAAACCACGCGAGATTAGCCAGCACCTGAAGGTCTAAAAAGTCGGCATCGCTGAATCGGGAGAGTGTCTTTTCGGATACCGCGTCGCCTCCACGCTTCGAAAAAAGCTCGAAATAGCGCGGAAACGGCCGTATCATTGTGTTGACGCTCGCCATGAAGAAGTTCTCTAACACGAACTTGCGCTGTTCCTCGTTCAAAGAACGGGCTGGAATCTTGGCGACGCTCTGCCATATATCCTCTGCACCGTTAAGGTAATCGTCAAGCTGTGCGAGCAGCGAGGGCACAAAGTTAATAGTCGCTCGTACCCCCTTGAATGGTTCGATCAGCGCTGCCATGCCATAATAGTCCTTTATACCGTGCAGGCGCACCCATGGCATCTCCAAGTGCCCGGTCAGGGTGTCCTTGTAGTAAGGTTGGTGCTGGTGCCATACAAAGGCAAAGTGTATCGGTTCGCTCATTGTGTGTTCGTTCGTCTTCTGTTGGCGTATATCGGTATATGCGGGTTAACTCCGCGACGGTCAATTATACCCGCGTTTTAACCTTTGCCCGACATTCAAAAAGCATCGGTGATTTCTTAGTTCTGCCGTCCCAACTGCTTTATCTCGACCACAAATAAAGGTGTGTCGGGCGACCATGAAGTGCAAAAAGTGCGCTTAGCTTCTTCTCGATATCCGATGTGCGGCTCTCGAACATCTGCTCGAACAAAGTCTTCTTGAATGATACCTTAACAAACGAAGCATTATCGCCGATCTTGGCGCGAATATCTTCATACACTTCGTCAACATAGCAGACTCGGTCAACCATTCCAAGCAAAAGCGCGTCTTGAGGTAAAAAGACACGGCCGTCGGCGAATTCCTTCACGCTTTCAACCGTCTTCTTCCGGCCTTCTGCAACCACCTCGACAAATCGCTCATAAATACGGTCAACCATCGCTTGATTCATAGCGCGTTCTTCGTCCGTTGCGGGGCGATAAGGTGAAAAGATGTCCTTATACTCGCCGCTCTTATAAACCTCCATCGAGACACCAATCTTAGAAAGAAGCCCCTCGATGTTGTACGATTCTGTAATAACGCCAATCGAGCCTGTTATTGTTAGCGGGTCGCAGTAAATGCGCTCTGCCGCGCAGCCAATATAGTATCCACCCGAGGCGGCAAGCCCTCTGAAGTACGCAAAGACCCTCTTATTTCGCGAGAACCTTTTAAGCAGATAGTGTATCTGGTCGGTATCATAGACAATACCGCCCGGGCTTGCTATGTCGAGAAGGATAGCGCGAACAGATGTGTCCTCGTTCGCCTTTTGCAAAAAGTCTTCAATCTGGCTGATTGTAGTCGCGCCCTCTTCGGCATAGGACAGAGGCAGCCCGATGACCCCGTAGATAGGGACAATGAGCACTCGCGAATTGGATATGCCTTTCGATACAACAGTCTCTTTTGCCTTCAGCTTAGAAGTATCGAGGTCTTTCGATACAGCGGTCAGCATAAGCGAGCAACCGCCGCAAATGACAGCAAAGCAGCCGAGCATTGTGAAGAAGATCAGAAACACTAACACCTTGACGGTCTTAAAGCCCTCAGGAGCATTCGTATTCTCTGCCATAAATCCTCCGTTGTTGTTAACGCCATTATACGCGCTGTGGTAAAAAGGCCAGTCTGCCGACGCTGCGAACTGTCGCCCTCAAAGCAGCATATTGAGTAGGGCAGCATCCTTCATGCTCGCCTTCCACTGTCAACCTACTGATTCATATTACGCACATAGAGCAACTATGGTGGGCAAGATGCCCACCATACACAAACGCGAATGTGTAAAAGGCAAAGCGT
>CAZNBY010000014.1:0-64944 GCA_964571525.1 uncultured Planctomycetota bacterium | reverse complement strand
AGTATGTCTTCAAGTTGGTTTCTGCCGGATGCAGCAGAATGGGCTGCTTTGTCCAATATGTTTGTGATACCACCGACAGCGCTGACCACTACAACGGGATTCTGTGGTAAAAAACGGCGGATTGTCTCCGCCGTGGCTTTGAAGCGCTCGGCATCACCAACCGAGGTGCCCCCAAATTTCATCACTATCATAATATTAGTCGCAGTTGTTCAGGCTCTCCCAAATCGAGCGCCATTCTGGGTCAGAGTTTATCTTCTTGATGGTCTTGTTATCAAGCTCAAGAATAGAGGTATGCGCGCGTCCCAACAGCTTTCCAACATCCTTTAACGACATATTGAGTTTTTCGCGCATTAAGCGAATAAGAAAAGAACGAGCCAAGCTGAGTTCGCGGTTACGCGCTCGCGACTTCAGATCTGCATCAGGTACTCCAAACTTGTCTTTGATCAAGCGGAAGCAATCCGCTATCGTCCAAGTGCGGTTCTCCTTGAGTAGCTCGCGGACACAATCAAGCAATGAGCCATTCATCTCACCGTTGTTCTGAATGCTAAACAGCACTCTGTTCAAGGCTCCTTCATATTCGCGAACATTGGTGAAATTCTTCGAGGAAATATACTCTATGACCTTCATCCATTGAGCATTGACAGGCTTGCCCGACATCTTCTGTTGAAGCTTCATTGTCAGTATCTTGACGCGAGTCTCGTAGTCAGGCAGATCAAGCTCCAATACGAGCCCGCCTCCAAATCTGTCACGAAGGTGCTGCTTGATCTCCTTCGAATCTACTGGAGGAGCGTCGCTTGAGAGAACGAGGGTGCCTGATGAGTTCTGCAGAGCATTGAATGTATGGACAAACTCCTCTTGCGAGGCTTTCTTAGTTGAAAGAAAGTGCACATCATCAACCACAAGCACATCAATCTGACGATACTTCTCTCGGAACTCGTTTTGCTTGTTGTTGCGCAAGCTTTCAATGAAGTCGTTAACAAACTCGTCACAAGCGATATAGCAGATCTTCAGATGAGGGTGGCGGTCGAAGACCGCTGCGCAGAAACCTTGAAGCAAATGGCTCTTGCCAAGTCCGCATGAGCTGTAAAGGTATAGTGGATAATAAGGCGCTTTGCCCTTTATGACGATATCCCTAATTGCTTCAACAGCAAGGCGGTTGCAGTCTCCAATAACGAAATTGTCAAGTCTGTAATCGGTTCTTATATTGCCACGCAGCGAACCTTTAGGCAACGGAGCGGGTGGTTGTGATGCGGGAGTATCTTCAATCAAAGAAAGATGAGGAGCAATAGCATCAGAATGATGCTGCTTTTTGCTTCGATGGCCTTTGTTGACCTTGATAGTAACTGTAACATTGGATGCAAAGACCAGCTCAAGCTCGCGTTTCAACTCCTCCAAATAGCGATTGGCGAAGAGCTTACCTTGAAGATCGCTCTCCACCTCGAGGCGAAAATGACCGTCGTTTCCTAACTGAACAAGATTGCACCTTAACGGAGCTTGTTCAAGATGGGAATCGAGTTTCGTTATCACCTTATTGAGTATGTTGTTCAAGTCTAATTTACTTGGACTATCCACTCTCTCGCCCTGCCCTGCTTTTAATCGCGAAAACTCTTTAGTATTATTCTGGCAGACTTGTTAACATGACACAAAGCGATCGCCAGAGCATCTGCTTCGTTGTCATCTGAGGCGTTGTAACCTCCCAAAATAAACGATACGAACTTGCGCACTTGGTCTTTCGACGCTCGACCGCGCCTTGTAACAGACGCCTTTACCTCTGTTGGATTGTACTCGAAGAGAGGGATATTATACGCACCCAAAACCGCAAGTACAACTCCTCGACTTTGTCCAAGCGCAATTGCGCTTTTGACATTGTATCCGAAAAAAACTTTCTCAACTGCAGCTTGCTCTGGTGTGTGACGCGTTATCACATCACTTAGACTCTTATGCAATTGAGCCAGTCGTACAGTAACATCTCCAAGTCCTTCGAGAGCGATGAAACCGCTTTCGATACGGACAATGGCATTGGATTCGCTTTTCACTATGCCGTATCCGGCTCGTCGCGAACCCGGGTCAACACCCAGCACGATCACTTAATCGTCCTGCTCTATCTCTGCAAGAACCTCATCGCTAAGGTTCATGTTGTTATAGACATTTTGCACATCATCGTGATCATCAAGAGCAGATAGCAGCTTCATGATTCTGCGCGCGCCATCAGCCTCAACAGTTACCTCATTTGAGGCAATACGAGTTATCTCAGCGGTCTCGAATTTGACCTCAGCATCCTCAAAGCTCTTGCGGACAGTGTCGAAGTCTTGAGGGGTGCAATACACTTCCCAGTAATCCTTCGAACCTTGAACATCCTCTGCCCCTGCATCAAGAGCAAGCATCGTAATTGTATCCTCGTCCATATCGGCTTTGGGGATTTCAAAATACCCGACCATCTTAAACATGAAAGAAACAGAGCCTGATTGGCCGAGATTACCTCCATGGCTTTCGAAAATCTTTCGAAGGTCAGGTGCGGTGCGATTGCGGTTATCAGTCAGGCAATTGACAAGGATCGCAACGCCGCCCGGACCGTAACCTTCATAGAGAATCTCCTCAAGCTGAGAACCGCCATCGTCTCCTGCAGCGCGCTTGATTGCCCTGTTGATGTTGTCAACTGGCATGTTGGCTCTTCTGGCATCGTCTATTGCATATCTAAGACGAAGGTTCATCTCTGGATCCGGTCCACCATGCTTGACCGCGATGACGATCAAGCGTGCGAGTTTTGAGAAAATCTTGCCCCGTTTTGCGTCAACGGCGGCTTTTTTGTGCTTTATAGATGACCAGTGGGAATGACCCGACATAGTTTCCTCTTTAGGTGTCTTTTCTGCCCCGCCTTTTTGGCTTATCAGGAGCAGCTACCTCGGCTTGCTTTGCACTTTTTGCCAAGGTCTTTTTTGCTTTTTGTTCTAACTCCGCAGCCTTCTTTGAAGGTCTCTCTGCTGTTCCTTCCTTTTTACTGCTTTTGCCTTCAGATGCTTGTACAGACTTGCTGTTAACGGCAAGTTTATCAAGCTTAGCATTTAGCTTACCAGTTACAGGCATCGTGGCGTCAGCATCCTTTTTGTCACCCTTAACTGTCATGCGTTTCGGTTTCTTAGGCTGCTGAGCTACTTCAGGTGTATTGTCAATGACTGGCTCAACTGGTTTAGCGATGGACTGCTTTTCAGCCTTGGTTGGCTTTTCCGCAATATTCGGTTCAACCTTTGGTTTGCGCTTTGTATATGCTCTCTTGCCAGTTTCCTTGCTGTTCTTTGATGGTAAAGGGCTTGCAAGAGTCTCAGGCTTTAGATCTTGAGGTTTAGCCTCTGATTCTGCTTTAAGTGCATCACCCTTTGCTTTGCGTTTTGGTTTCTCTTGAGCGATTTCTTGTTCAGGCTTTGCGCTGACCGGAGCTACAACCGGCTTCGATTCAAGTTTAGGCTCAGAAATTACAGCCTCGGTCTCTGCAGAAGCATCTTGCTTTTTTGACTTACGCTTAGGCTTCTCGTCCATTAGAGGTTCTGTCTTAGCAGGCTCTGTCTTTTCAGGAGTAATTGCCTTAGTATCCGGTTCTATCGGTTTTGCAATGACCTTTGGCTCTTCTTTTTTAGCTTCACTTTTTGATTTGCGTTTTGGCTTTTCCTCGACAAGCACTGCATCAGTCTTTTCTTCGACCTTTGTGACTACTGGTTCCGGCTTAAGAACAACCTCAGGTTTGGATTCTGTTGAAGCATCTGCCTTCTTTGTTCTGCGCTTTGGCTTCTCTTCTGTGAGCGATTCGCTGTTTATAACCTCGGTGACAACTGCAACTACTGGTTTTGGCTTAGCTATTTCGGGTTCGATTTCTGCCACAGCCCTCTTCATCTCGCTTTTCGTTTTGCGCTTCTGTATTTGTTGCTGCGGTACAGGTTCAGACAGAGCAGAGACCAAAGGTGTTTGCTTTATCGGTTCTGGTTTAGTCTCATCAGCCTTAATTCTTGTGTTAGCTTCTTCCTTTTTCGACTTACGCTTAGGCTTCTCTTCCTTTACAGGCTCTGCTTTCGCAGGCTCTGTCTTCACAGGAGGAACTGCCGTGGTATCTGTTTCTGTCGGTTTAGGAATGACTTTCGGCTCTTCTTTTTTAGCTTCGCTTTTTGATTTACGCTTTGGCTTTTCCTCAACAAGCGCTGCATCAACCTTTTCTTCGATCTTTGATGATACCGGTTCCGGCTTCAGGACAACCTCAGGTTTGGATTCTGTAAGAGCCTCTGCCTTTTTTGTTCTGCGCTTTGGCTTATCTTCTGCAATCGTTTCAGTCTTAGTCGCTTCGGAGATGACAGGCGTTGCTGCTTCGGTTTTAGGTATTACAGGTTCGGCTTTCTTTTCAATATCCTTAGCCTTGCGCTTTGGCTTTTCCTGCTGTGGTTCTGGTTGCATTTCAGCAATTGGAGAAGGTAATTGCTTTATCGGTTCTGTCTTAGGCTCGTCAGTTGCCTCTGTCTTTTTCGTTTTGCGTTTAGGCTTGGTGGGCTGTTCAGCATCACCGATTGCTTCAGCAGTAAGCGATACAGCAGGCTTAAGAACTGGTTTCGGCATATCCTTGCGGAGCCTCACATCGCTAATAAGACCGACCTTCATTATTTGACGCTTTGCCTTTTTCTTGTCAGGGGCAGTCGTAACAAGACCTTCATCGAGATCGTCGTCAGGCATGGTGGAATCGCGAAGTGCTTCGCCAGCTTCTGCTTCGGCCTGAAATTGTGCCTCTCTTTTGGTTTTTGATGCCTTACCAGTTTCGCAATTTGCTTTCAGAGCACAGGAAGTGCATTTTGGCTTGTCAAAGCGGCAAGTGCTCTCGTTATGATAATCAAGAAGGGTTACAAAGATAGACATCTCACCCACAGGGATATCGCGCTCGACCATTTCTTTAAGGTCCTTTGACTTAGAAAGGCTTGAAATCAAGCCATACCTAAGTGCAAATCGAAGCACAGACTTGGTGACAGGGAAGAAGTGCTGTTTGACAGCCATGACAAGCACAGATTCGATTATGGTGTTACCAACACCGTCCATACCGCCGAGGTAGTTCTTGATCGCTGCAGGCGTCATCTCCTCAAGAAAATCGAGATCAACCTCGCTTCTGTCTTCATACACACTTTGCAGAATCTTAACAATGCGAAGTGCTTTGAGGTTTTCGCTTCCAACGCCTTTTATCGCCCTTTCGATGGAAAAAGGCATCGAAACGCGAACTTCGTTCCAATCGTGAAAGTCCTCCTTCAGCGCTTTGAAAGCCTCGATTGCACGGTCTCGCGATGCACCAACAAGCAGCATGTTATAAACCAACTCGTCAAGGGCGTTCCGGTCGGGAATCTCGACTTTGTCAGTGTAATATGCCTTCAGCTTCTCGTGTATAAGCTGTACTTTTGCCATTTCTGAGCGTCTCAGTTTGTTAGTGGTTCTCATTCGAGATTATGACCTCCATAAGCGCTGTGTCAAGGTCGTGTAAAAATTTTCTTAGCGCGCCAAGAAAATCGCAAGCTCTGCTGCGACTTGCGCGACAATCGTGAGAAAAAGGGAAAATTCGCTTAACCAATTGTCGCGAAAAATCACGCTTTTCGAGCAAAAAACAACCGCTCTACAACCCGCTTAAATCCAGCATTGCAGAGTATATGCGCAAAACTGCAGCATAGTGTGCGAGGTGCATGATGAATAACCTGTTCGCAGACGCAAATGCGCCTGTTACCGAGCCTTCAGCCCCACTTGCCGACAGAATCAGACCTGCCTCGCTTGAGGACTTTCTTGCAAGTGACGAGCTTATCGGCGAAAACGGACTTATCTCAAGGCTTTCCGAAAGCGATCCGCCACCGTCCTTAATATTCTGGGGACCGCCAGGCTGTGGAAAGACGACACTTGCGCGCCTTCTTTCTAAGCAGATGCAATGCCATTTCGAAGCGCTATCAGCAGTTCTTTCAGGCATCAACGATGTACGAATGATGGTTGAAACCGCAAAAATGCGCCGGAAAATGGGCAGAAGAACGGTGCTTTTTGTTGATGAGATACACCGTTTTAACAAGGCGCAACAGGATGCGTTTCTGCCACATGTGGAAAATGGCACCATCATACTAATGGGTGCAACAACAGAGAACCCTTCTTTCGAGGTTATTCCTGCGTTGTTATCACGTTGCCGCGTCGTACGGATGAATTCGCTTTCAAAAGAGCAGCTTGCTCAGATCGCCAATCGTGCTTTGTCGGATGTCGAGAAAGGTTTAGGTGCAAAGCATCTTGACATATCCAGTGATGCGCTCGACGCACTTTGCGAAATGTCCAACGGCGATGCAAGGAGCATGCTCAACATTCTTGAATTGGCAGCTTCCTATTCAAAGGAAAGCTCGTGCATCAATGTCGAGCAGATAAAAAACGCCGTTCAGTCGCGGGCTGTATTCCACGACAAATCCGGCGACTCTCATTATAACCTAATTTCAGCATTTCACAAAAGTTTGCGCGGAAGCGACCCAGATGCTGCGCTTCATTACTTCTGGCGCATGATTGAAGGTGGGGATAGCCCCCTTTTCCTGCTTAGGCGAATGTTCAACTTTGCATCAGAAGATATTGGCAATGCTGATCCTCAGGCAATGGTGATTGTTGCATCTGCACTTTCAGCGTTTGAGCTAATGGGCGTACCAGAGGGGCTATTACCGATAGCACATGCAGTTATATACCTTGCAACCGCTCCGAAGTCGAATGCTGTCTATAAAGCATTCAGTTCATCTAAACGCGATGTTACTGAAAAGGAATGCCTCCCTGTGCCGGATCACATAATCAATGCCCCGACTAAGATGATGAAGGATATGGGTTTCGGCTCAGAATACCGTTATCCACACGAATACAAGTATCACTATGTCGCCGAAGAGTATCTACCGAAAAACCTTGCAGGATCTGTGTACTATGAACCCTCGGAATTTGGATTCGAAAAAGAGTTGCGAAAACGGATCGAATTCTGGAGAAAGCTGAAGCAAAAAGGACACTGCGAACGAGAACAGTAGTTAGGCCGTTACGAATACAGGAGAGGGAAAGCCAGCCAGCTTCATCTCAACAAACTTCTTTGTCAATGGCACAAGATTGACTATATCTTGAGCATTGTACTCTATCAATGTCGCAAGGGCAGAGACATCATGAAGCTGGCGATACCGGCTCCAGAGCTTGACAGCATCATACCCGTTAAGCCCGTCAAGTTTGCCAGGTCGAAGCAAACCAGCATCCTTTTCAAGACGCTTCAACCCTCCCTTCACTCCGATCGAATTGAAGGCGAGACGCAGATCCAGATGTGGTTTGTCGAAGTCCACGTTCCTAAAATGACATTTCAATATGGGTACATCAAAGTACTTACCGTTAAAAGTGACAAACCTGTCAACAGACTCCATTTCATCTGCAAACTCCTCAAAGGGTCTCAGAATTGTGGTGAAGCTCCCTGGGTTAACGGGTGGTCGGATGCGTCCAAGATCTCGATAGTGGTTTAAAAAGCAGTGGACGGTTGTACCATCGAACAATCCGATGATTGTTATGGAGTTGTCAGAAATCGAAATCCCTGTCGTCTCTATGTCAATGTAAGCTGTTCGCCCAGGCATTGACGCGAATATTCTCCAATGCTCGACGGCCGAGAGACTGCTTGAAAAGTATTGCCAATCTTTGTCATGAAATCGCGTGATAGACTCTGAACAAACCGTTGTCAACTTATCCCACAACGACTGCCCCAATACCCTTCGCTCAGAGGATTTTGCATCAGACCATGAGTGGATTCCAGACTGCCACAAACGCCGTTCTATACCTGCGCCGATTCCGTGGACATGGCAGAAAGTCCGCTGCAATGGCGTGAGTGCAGGTGAGAATTCTGTATCAGCTTGACCCATTAACGGCAAGTCCATATAATTGCTCTTCTATGGAAAAATTTCTGAAGGTGTTGATTGTATCTGCGTTATTTGCGGTCTTGGGTTGTAGCCCGAAACCGGCTGAAGCCACTGCTGTACGCGTCGTGGTTGATGATGCTCTCACCGCCAACGGAAGCGTATTGACTTCAACTCACATTCTACGCGCTTGCCGAGACGCCCGTCTGAAAAAAGCGAAGTATCTGATTATAGAGTTCGATTCGCTGACGTATAATATTGACTTGCTTGATCTTGCAGCCGATGAACTTCAGATTCTCCGCAGTCAGGGTATTACCACAATCGCCCACATCAAAGGAAGATGCTGGGGAGCAGCATTGTTCCTTGCCCTTCACTGCTCAGAAATCTCTGCATCGAACATGGCGTCAATATCACCATTTGGAGGTAACTCGAACCGCGAACCACAGCGTCCGAATGATGAAAAACAGGTCTTAAAAATCAAAGAAGCCCTGATGTCTGCCGCTGACAGAGGCGGACATAATTCGTTCGTAATCAGCTCATTTTTTGATACCAGTTCGCTGCTCTTGGTCAACTTGTTAGAGAAGACAAACGATCCAAACGAAAAACACCGTTCATTCACAATACCTGGCCGCAAAGGCGTTTTCTACCTGCTCGATAAGACAAACGCTGACAAATATCGTACGGCATACGCTGGGATTCTATTAGGAATCGAGCCTTTTAGCAAAGACCTTCCAGACATGATGAGCGGTTCGCTACTCCTTTCAAGCGGACTACTATCTGATTCTGACACTGTGCTTTCGACCGTAAACCTTGCAGCTTCGAATCCACCTATTCAAGTTGCATGGTATGAGCATTTAGCGGTGTTTCTATACATGCCTGTCATCCTATTCCTGTTGCTCACCTTTGGCTTTTTAGCGCTCTTTATTGAACTTCATGCGCCGGGCACTTTCATTGGCGGTGCGCTCTCTCTATTGTTTTTCGGTTTGTTCTTTTGGTCAACAATGTATGTCGGTACTGCAGGGCTTGTTGAGTTAGGTTTGTTTCTTGTTGCTGTTCTCTTTTTGGTGATTGAGATCATGGTCATACCCGGCTTTGGGATCGTAGGTCTTATTGGAGTGCTGATTCTGTTTTATGCCCTCTTTGCCACAATAATACCCGGACTTTTACCGTACATATCGTCATCTCCTTACGATACGCATATCTTCGGCTTGAACCGCATGGGACTGGGCTTGCTTGTTGTTACGTCGTCGTTTATTGCGGTTTTTTCTGGCGCATTATTGATTGCCCGCTTCTTGCCAACCATTCCAATTCTTGAAAAACTTGTGCACCAGAAGACGGTTCCAGAATCGAAATATGAAGGCTTGCAAGAAAAAGCCCCAGTGCTTCTTGGTCAGTTTGGAATCACTGTTACTGATCTTCGTCCCGCCGGGAAAATAGAGATTGATGGCCGTGTTTTTGACGCGCAAAGCCAAGGTGAGTTGATAGATCGCGGCAAGAAGGTCAAGGTGATCGAGATAGGCTTTGCCCTTATTGTGGAAGAGTGTTAGACATGGAAACGTACTTCAACGAGACATCCTGCTACATCTATCTGCTTATTGCTCTTTTGCTGCTTCTTGCCGAGATATTTGTCCCGTCCTTCGGAACCCTAAGCATCTTGGCACTGCTCGCTTGCATCGCAGCAGTCATAAGCGCCTTCCATGCAAGTGTTGCAATGGGAATTACTGTGACGGTTATTGTTATTATCGGCTTCCCGTTGATTATCATGACAATACTGAAGAACCTGCATCGAATGCCGATAGGCAAGCTGCTGATTCCCCCTGCCCCAGAATTCAAACCGACCAAGGAAGAAGAGGACTTGAATCGCTTATTATCAAAGACAGGCGTTACATTGACACAGCTTCGGCCTTCGGGTATAGTTAGGATTGATGGGCATCGTTATGATGTGCTTACGGATGGAGAGTTTCTCGACGCTAACACAAAGGTCGTGGTGAAGCGTATTGAGGGAAATCGCATTTTTGTTCAAGCATCAAGGGGTGACTTATGAGTTCATTGCAACTTGTTATGGCTGGCGGCGATCTGGTGCTTCTGCTTCTGATCGGCCTTGGCATCGTCGCGCTCATCGTCATTTTGATAATCTTCAACTATCTTGCGTTATGGGCGCAATCAATCTTCTCACGCGCAGGAATAGGCATCTTCGACTTCATCAGCATGCGAATCCGTGGCATAAACGAGCGTGTTATTCTAATTGCACGGATTATGTCAATCAAGTCAGGCATACAGATCCCCGTCGCCCAACTTGAGTCTCATTATAAGGCAGGCGGAAATGTAACCGGAGTTGTCAAGGCATTAATCGCTGCAAAGAACGCCCGAATTCCTTTGACATTTGAAGAGGCGACAAACATTGACCTTGCGGGTCGCGATGTTCTTGATGCGGTTCGTACAAGCGTGAATCCGCGAGTTATTGATGCACCGGATGTTTCTTACGGAGTGCAAGAAATATCTGCTAAGACCCGCGATGGAATCGAGGTCAAGGCAAAGGCTCGAGTCACTGTACGCGCCAACATTAAAAAGCTCATCGGTGGAGCGTCTGAGGCTACTATTATTGCAAGAGTTAGCGAGGGAATTGTCTCTGCAATAGGTTCAGCAGTCTCATACAAGGCAGTTCTTGAAAACCCCGATGCGATATCGCGAAATGTGTTGAGCAAAGGGCTTGATACCGGCACTGCTTTCGAAATACTCTCGATTGATATTGCTGATGTTGATGTCGGCAGAAATATTGGCGCACAGCTTATGGCGGATCAAGCGGAGGCTGATAAGCGCGTTGCTCAAGCGAAAGCTGAAGGGCGTCGAGCAATGGCTGTTGCTCGTGAGCGTGAAATGAGTGCGGAGCTTGTTGCTAATCAGGCAAAGCTCACCGCCGCTCGCGCAGAGGTACCTAAGGCAATTGCCGATTCTCTTAACTCGGGCAATGTAACGCTGATGCAATACTACTCCTTGAAGAACATTCAGGCAGATACTGACATGCGCACTGCGATCTCATCAATGGAAAGCCCATCTTCGATATTGAAGGGATCAGAGAAGGGTTCATCGAAATGACCTATTTCTATGCCGGAGCCTCAGACTGGATTGGTCCACTGATTTTCGCACTATTCGTGATTATCAGTGCGCTCACTTCGAAGAAAAAGAAAACTGAGGAAAAGAAGCTGCCGAAACGAAAGCGCGAGGAGTTTTTCGATTCGCCTTTTGCAGCTCCACCTGAAAAAAAGCCCATCACCAAACAAGCTGAAGAGCCTGAAGTCTACTCGTTCGATGAGATTTTCGAAGAGATATTTGAGCAAAAACCGGCACAGCAATCATCTCAAACCAGAACAGCCCAAACACAGACTCCTCCTGTCCCACAGCCGATCTTCACAGTTCCAAACAGCCAACCAAAAGCTCCCTCTTACGCAAAACATGATTTCGGCACAACGCCTGCCCGCTCCGACCTTAAGCAAGCGCAACTTGATTCATTTCACGCAAATCTTGAAGACATCCGCACAGAGTTGGGTGATGTACGAGTAAGCTTAGGTGATATCGAGGTGGAGTTCGAGGGAATGGGAGAGGTTAGAATCGAAGCAGAACCTTCTGAGAACCTTCATCCTCATGGCTTACATCCAATTCAAAGGGCGATACTGATTTCCGAGGTTTTAAGCCCTCCAGTGTATTCGCGTAAATCAAGGGCGGCACTACACTATTTGACCACACCGAAAGCGTAAAAATAAGGCTCTTTCCACCAAATTGCTTCATCCTGCGTGAATTTCGCCGTATCAACTATAAGACCGACCTTCTTATCGAATCTGATAGCGAACCTTGGAAGAGGTTTGTTTGCAGGTGCTTTAATGACTTTACCCTCAGCATCGAATGAGCTCCCGTGGCAATCACAGTTGAACTTCTTCTCCTTTTCCTCCCAATCAATGGGGCACTGAAGGTGAGTGCACTTGTTCGACACAGCGTATATACCTTCTCCATTGTTCACGAGAAAAATTCCATGCCCAGGCACGAGCTTCGTGCTATTGACCGGTATGTCGTTGGGAGAACCGACAACAACCTCGCTTTCTGGGCGGTTTTCAACCTTGGCGAAGAGGGAATAGAACATCAGCGTACCACCTGCAACAAGCGCAAGTAGAATGAGAATTGTGACAATGAGCTTTATCTTCATGGCTGCTCCTTTCGTATCAATTCTAATAGATTAGTAGCTCTTGTCGAGCATATACATACTGAAACTTGTCAAAGAAACAGAGCTGTTTTTCTTGTTCGTTTGTGCTTCTATATAGAGGTGTATAATTGCCTTAACGGGAGCATAGATGTCGCTGATCATAAGAAGAACCAATAGGATCAAGCTGTTTTGGGGCGCATTTGTCGCCCTTATACTCATTCCAACCATCGCTATCGCGTTTTTGTCCTACTACAAAAGCTCAGGGTCGCTCGCTCGTCGGATAGCCATGGAAATATCGAAGCAAGCTGGCATCCAAGTCTCGATTGATGACATAGAGATTTCCGCACTCGACTTCTCGCATGTTAAGCTTCAGAACTTCACGGTTAAGAACCCGTATCAGGGTGGAGTACCTTATCTCGATGCGAGTGAAGTCGAAGTTGAAGAAATCAAGGGTCTATCCAGTGCTGAGTCAGGCTCGGTTGCTGTAAAAAACGATTTTGCCATAGGTTCGATCACCATTCGCTCATACACAATTAGCATTCCGGCAGGCGGAACAGGAGGCGATTCTGGGCAAGCGCTCCGTTCATTCGCATCCGCCTTTGCTTCAACCTTTCTTGAAAAACGGCAAGTCAAACTGGTTCGTTTTGAGAGAGGAAGACTTCTGATAGATAGTGCTGGTGGTGAGATACTAATAGGCGTGGCAAACGGTGAATTTGGGATTAAGGACAATGAGAACAAAGTTACCGGACAGTTCACATTCGACTCTCTTGCGGGCGAGGAAGTAGCGGGTAAGCTTGACTTCGTCAATTCAGGCACAGTCTCAATGCCGGAACTCACCCTTAAACTAACATGCAGTTCTCTTGATGTGGCTCACATAGAGAAGAACTTGCTGCGCACTGTTCTGCCCGATTACTCGATTTCAGGTATCTCTAAAATCGCGTTCGTTTACAAAGCTGGGGGTACAGGCAAGGACTACATCGAGTTTAAAGCTGATTGTGAAGACGCTGGCGTCAAGAGCAAGGGAAATGATTCTGCATCCGCCAAGAGCCTGAGCGCATCGCTTCGCTATGATTCTGAGAATTCGACATTTCCTAACATAGAGGCTCTTTTCTCAAATCCCTTCGCACCCAAATCGCCGATACAAATTGCATGCAAAACCACAGGGCTTAGGCTATCCGCAAGTGAACTTGGGACTTTTTCTTCATCGTCTTCTGAACTGGAACTGCGTGAACGGCGCGTTTTTGCCAAAGTTGAGGATTTTCGAGGTTCGATTTCGAACTATGCATCTTTTTTCACATCAAAAGCCGATTTATCAATTACCGCGCTTCAATCTGGATGGCGATTCGCGACCGAAGAGCCTATATCGGGAGTTAAGATAACCCTACAAAACAACGAAATCTCGTTTGTCTCACTATCTTGTGAAACAACGCTGTTGCCTGAGGAAACAGCGTTTGATATACAGGGCAAAATGTTAGCAGGTGGTTCCTTCGATGCTAATGGCAAATTTTCGATTCTTTCTCCCTTTCCCATCGGTCACGCTGGTCTGAACTTCACAGAAATCCCCCTTGTAACGCTTCGCTCTTTTTTGCCTGAACTTCTTCCTGAATGGACTGTGGAATGTGCACCTATCCGTGGCACTATTGATGCGACAATGAAGGGCGCGGACTTTGTTCAAGGCAGCATGGCTCTTGCTACCACATCATTCACCGCGTCAAACGGCAAGATTGAGCTACCCAAATCGCGCCTGTCTGCACAATCGGATTTCTTCTTTGAAAAAGCGTCGCAGATCTACCGCAGACTTCGTCTTGACTACGAAGCCCTTGGGAGCCTTGAAGGGGAAGTAAGCTTAAAGAACGGTATGCTCTCCTCAGTTCAGTTAGAACACTCGAGGCTTAAGCCGATGTCTTGTGCTGCTTGTCTGAAGTCAATAATGCCTGAGTTTACCTCATTTGCATTTGAAGGAGACCTTAACATTAAGGGCGAATTGTCAGACTTTGACGCGAGTTCGATCCCAAAGAAGGCAAACATCGAAATTTCTATCGCAGATGAACTTGCAGTTCGTCATCTGTCCCCTTCCCCGCTACTTTCGATAACCGGCTTGACTGGTTCTGTGGCTATTGTATCACGAATCAGCGATGGCAATATGTCGCTTAAGATTGATGGGCGCCTTCTTCCCCTTAAAGTCGAGGCGATCGGAAGACGCTTGTTCCTTAGCGGCCAAAGAGTAGATCTATCTGGCAATTTGAAGATCGCATTGAATGGCTCACTGGCGCTGATTGATCGTATCAGGGTTGAGACGGAGGGCGGAGTTGTCGAAGAGCTTACGGGGCAGATAACCAATCTACATACAGATCCTTATTTCGATCTTCGGTTTCGTGATTGGGGATTGACTCTTGAGCAGTTAATGTCACTCGTTGATGTTCCAGAACACATGCGTTTTTCTGGCGGTGTTTTTACCGTCGAAAGGACAATACGCGGCGTTGCAAGCAAACTTGAAAGCAAGTACAAGGTAACGATAAATGGTGTTAATCTTGATGTAAACGATATCAAGGTGGAAGGTGCAGGGTTGATCCTCGAGTTTCCTTAGATACTGCTCACGCTTTCTTAATACTGACTACTGCCCTGTAAATGCGCTCAAAGGCCTTTGGGTCTGTTTCTTCGGCTCTTCTATCCAAATCAATCCCAGCTTCTTCGAATGCTGCTGCAGGATTATCACCGAATAATTCCTTTTTGACATCCGATAAGTGCTTGATCACATTGGATAGCTTTTTGCGCCGCATCATGAACGACGCGGATACAATCGCAAAGAACAAATCCTCATTCTCGAACTTGGGCATTACTTCGTGAGGCCGCCACCGAACTGCAACTGATTCGACGGGGGGCTCTGGCCAGAACTGCCTTGCGTCAATGCTGCGAAGAATCTCTGCAAGTCCAAAGGTAGATGAGATCACCGAAAGTGGTGAGTACTGCCTTGAACCGGGAGACGCACAGAGCCGTTCAGCAAAATCCCGTTGCACCACTATCACAGCAATCTTCGGTCTAACAGACGCGTGCATTATCTCTGTCATGAATGGAGTAGAGATATTGTAAGGCAAGTTAGCGACTAATTTATACCCGCCAGAAGCCTGAAATTTGGCAAGTTCATTTTCTACTGCCGGATTTAGACGCTTCCCTTTTTCGAGTACATCTGTGTTCATCAGCGTCAATTGCTGTTCGTATTTCTTGTATTGGTACATGGTCAATGAGGCAAGCTTATGCTCTATCTCAATGCCAAGTACTTTTGCTCCTGTGCGAAGCAACGCTCCTGTTAGAGAGCCTGCTCCCACCCCAACCTCAAGAACATTGTCACCAAACGCTACTTGCGCGTATCTAACAATATCATTGAGTATTGCTGTGGAAAGCAGAAAGTTCTGCCCTCGTGATGGATTGGGACGAAATCCGCGCTCGCGAAGTGATTCCTTAAGTTGCGACCAAGAGGAGATAATTGACATCGTATTATTGCCTCGATAGCCTTACGGCAAGCCGCATCGCTTCTTTCATGCTTGATGGGTCAGCAATCATCTTTGGCGCGATATCGAAGGCTGTACCATGATCTGGGGATGTTCTAATAATGGGTATGTTAAGCGTCACATTCACACCGCCTCCAAACGAGAGAGCCTTAAACGGCGCAAGCCCCTGATCGTGGTACATTGTAAGAATGCACGAGTATTTTATCCTTTCACCGGGAGCGAATGCGGTATCAGCAGAGATGGGACCAATTGCATTTACCCCCTTTTTCACTGCTGCAGCAATCGCAGGTGCAATTATGGATGCATCTTCAGAACCAATCAACCCCTGTTCGCCACAGTGTGGATTTAATCCCGTAACGGCAATAGCGGGTCTTCTTATACCCCAAAGACGGTGCAGTTCTCGAGCCAGTGTGACAATGGTATCGGTAATAGCGGCCTTTTTAAGGTGCATGAAAACCGTTTTAAGAGGTATGTGACGGGTAAAAACAGCAACCCGAAGATCATCTGTTGCAAGCATCATCAGGGGCTTTTTGACGCCACATTGCGTAGCAATCATCTCGGTATGACCAGGGAATTCATAACCAGCAGCGATGAGATGTTTCTTTGAAATTGGAGCGGTTACAAGGGCATCAGCTCTTTTTTTCAAGACAATGTCAACAGCCGCTTGAACGCATTCCGCAGCCCATTGTCCACCGGACTTGGATGGTTTACCCAGTTCAGGCAATTCATCGGGAAGACGAAGATCGAGCACAGAAATATCGGGAAGTACCACTCCATCTGGAAGGACCTTGTCAAAGACAGCATATCCAATCTGTACAGAAAGACTTTGGGAAATCCTTCTTAATGCTGCATCGCTCGAAACCACGACCCATTTGGCTGAATGTGCTAACTGCACATCAGATAGTGCGCGGATGACTATCTCAGCACCTATGCCAGCCGGGTCACCTGCTGAAATGCATACTACCGGCTTCTTTTCCCTTGCAAACGAAGATGTGTTACTCATTGTGCAAGAATGGCATACGGAGAACTCGAAGCTCGTTTCGTGCAATCATAAGCAAGTCACCATTGCCGTTCACGGAGATGTTCTTAACATCCTTTGCACCTATTTCGGGACCTGAATGCACTCCGTTGCTGCTATTAAACAAAGTTACAACAGATGACTTGTTTGCATCGAACACAAATATCACACCCATTGCTGAGGAAACAAGGCGGCTGAACTTACGAAAATCGCTTTTGCCTGCTGGATACGGTTCTTTGAAGTTGCCATCTGAATATAGAAAGAGCTTGTTGTCCTTTGTGTTGGCAATGTAAACTGTCTTGCCGTCGAGGGTTACAACAAGTCCCTCACTGCGGTTTGCAATCTTTTTATCCTGAATGCCGCAAAGGAATTTCCTGTTGCCATCGGCGCAAATGTAGACTTCGCCCTTCTTACCAAGCAATGCATATAGATTGCCTTGTACATCAACCGCGATGTCGCTGACTGAATCTTCATACTCGTAGTTGGCTACATACTTGCCAGCAGCGTTGAACTCAACGACTCTTTTGCTCGATTCAAGCAGGAATATTTTGCGTCCGTCTGGAGTTACCCTAATGTCATTAGGATCTCTCAGACGACCGTACTCTGTCGCATCTTGTGGTGCCATGGAGAAAGTGTACCAACCATCTCTATCAACTACTCTTATCATGCCCGATGTGAAACGCTTTGAAAGCATGTATGTGTTGCCCGCATCGTCACACGAAACGGCGTCAACTTCGAAGAAATTGTCATCACTGTACCATGCGGCGCCGATGCCGGGAATATAGCGCTGTAACACTGCCCCTTCGTTGGATGCGATGTAGAAGGTGTCAGATATTGAACGGGTGAACCTCAAGAAGCGTCCCGACTTTGGCTCAAAAATCTCTCTTGTATCCGTCTTTGCCGCATCAATTGTTAAGATGCGCCCGTTTACATCAAGAATGTATAGCTTGTGCAAGACTTCGTCGTAGAGCATGTCAACGGGGCCTGCAAGCGATGACAGGGAGATCGGCGCACCTGCCAGTTCGTACTTATCATTAAAGACTTGAATGTCCTTTCTGGATGAGTCAAGAACATATATGTTTCCGAACCGATCTTCAACAAGAGCTGCCGGGTCAATAAAACCACCGGGTTGCTGCCCTGCCATACCTATGGAGATTCTGTAGTTTCCCTTTTTGTCGAATATCTTAACCTGCCTGCTTGTCCCGTCTGCGATCATGATATCGCCATTGCGCTTAATCCCAAGTCGCCTTGCATCAGCAATGAACGAGACAAGTTTGTTATCGTCGAAAAAGAAGTCGAGTATCTTCTCGCCGACCGCGTTGAATTGAGTTACCTTCTTATCCTCAAGAACAAACACGCTATTTCCAACGGTAAGCAAATCTCTTCCAGTCCTAAATCCGTCAATCTTCTTCATTTGTTTCATACGCTTATCAAAGTAGAAAAGCGCGTATTGACGCTTAGAATCGAGCATGACAATGGTGCCGTTTGTCAGTACTCCGACATCATCAACATTCATTTTGTCGCCCATTAGGTACTGGGGGAAAGAACGCACCACATCGTACTTTGTCTTGTAATAGTCGGCAACAGGGGTGTCAGTTATCTGCAAAGTGAAGGATTTTGTGTCTTTTGACCCCTCACCCTTTCGGTCGTCAGCCGTCACTGTAACGCTAACAGACTGACCTGCGAAGCTAAGGGGAACATAGATGATGTTGTTCGGAAAGCTTGTCTTTTCATAATGGAAAAAGCATCCTGGCGCAGACCAAGTGAACAATGGAAGGTCTCCGTCTGGGTCGTTGCAGTCAAGAGTTAGAGTCGAAGCAGAGCCTTTAAAGAGCTTTCCGCCCTTTGCGTTAAGGGTCTTTATCTCTGGCTTCTTGTTGATGTCTTTGTCTATCTCGACCTTTTCAACAATACAGCCCACCTTAACAAGGTCTGAGTATTCTGGCTTTGTTAACGCATATGTGCCTTTCGATGTCTTAAGATCAACAGACTTCACCGTCAACTCAGCAATGGACTCGTGAATCTCTAATACTCTCTTACCGCCACTGAAGGGCAGAACAACAAACGAATTGCAGGCAAATATGCGAAACTTGTCGCCAAAGGCAACTCCATTGTCCTTGCCGAGGTCAATCGTGATCTCTTTAGCTGTGTTTTCAACGGATTGTACTGTGCCGACAAGAGACTCGGCTTGGGATCCAATCGCAACAATCGAAAACAACAACAGAAGCACTGCTGTCAGGGAACGGGATATTGTCTGGCTGCCCAATTGTTTCATTGCTGCATCCTTTTACTTCTCTGGTGTGGCTTTAAGTTCGACGAAGCGCCATTGATCTTGCTTGTAACTCATCCCTATATGAAGTAAGGCCTTCTCTTCTACTTCGATAGATTTGCCGTCTGCGCCGAAAATCTGAAGATTGAGAGTCCAAGCAATCGTCAATGAAACCGAGTCATTTTCAATGCTGATTGTATCCGCACCTATCATATCGAATGAGCTGCTCTTGACATAGGGCGAGGAGAAGAAGACCTTGAGTTGCTCTATCCAATCTTGTTTCTCCTGCACATCGGCAAGGAATCCTGCAACCGTTTCGATGCTCTTTGCATTTAGCGCAGCCTCAAAATCCTTGATAGCCTTCCACACTACCTCTTTGCGATTTCTCAGCCCCTTCTCTATGCTTTCGGGATATTCTTGTGTGATCTTCCTTTCAAATGCCTGAGAAAGCTCTATTAGGTTCTGTGGTGTTGCCTCAACAACAGGCTTGGCCTTCAACGCTTCTGTTGCGCTTATCAATGTGTTTCTGGCAGCTTCAAAGTCGCTTGTTCTTATGCTCTCCTCAATTGAATCGCAAAGATTCTGCATCCGCTTAGCCCACGATTCAAAGGCTTGTTCGGCTGACTGCCTCGATCTTAGCTCTGCAAGTCTTTCGTCAGACCTCTCGTTCAATTGCTTCATCATCCGCAAATCAGAATACTTGTCTCTGAACACTTCGTAAAGCCCAACTGCTTTCATCAGGCTCTCAGCGTTGTTTTCCTCAAGCGCTTTTTTCGCTTCGGCTTCCGCTTCAATGAAGGTCGCCAAGGCTCTTTCCATAACATTGATCTGCTCAAGTGTTGTGCGTGCAAGTGGGTTTTCAGAATACTTAAGGCTTTGCTCTATCTTTGCTCTGTCTTCGTCGAATTTAATCGTAGCAAGTTGGTCAAATTGCTTTCGCGCGACAAGGTCGGTTTTAGCGCTAATCGAGTTAAGAGCTTCTTCAAGGAGCTTTGCCGCGAACTCATTGAGCCTCTTTGTAGTGAAGCCCAATAGATTCTGAAGAGTCTTGCTTTGCGGAAACTTATCTGCCTCTATCTTCAATCGCTCGAAAAACTTAGCATATTCATCTGATGTATTTAGCTCTCCGTATTCCTTCTGCAAATCCTCCTCAGCTTGCCTTTCAGGTGTTAGGTGGAGAACAAACGCGATTGGATCATCTGCAGGGGTAACTTTCCCTGATGAATCAACAGAAATAACTGCTTCACGTATCATAAAACCAGGGCAGCGCACCATCACCTTGTATGTTCCGGGTGCAAGGGAAAGGGTTACAAGTCCTTGATCAGGCGGAGTAAACGCAACAGGTTGACCATCACGGCTTATTTCAAGGGTAGATTCAGATGGGGAAAGAGCAAGGTTGACTTTTGCAACAAGCGATGGTTTTGTCGAAGTTACCGGTGTTTGTCCGTTTAATGGTTGCTGAGAGCCTGAAGTTCCTGATTCGAATGGGAAAGGTTCTGCGGTCAAGACCGGCTTCGTGCCAAAAATCGAGTTGTACATCTGGCCTTTCAATGCGAATTTATCAACGCCGAAAGCCAGGGCCAGTAGCAGAACAAAGACGATTGGCACAATCATCGCAAGGGATAGCTTTTTGGGTTTTTGCGCAACTTGCTTTGAATACAAGGAAAGCGTTTCTGCGGAAGCACCAAGAGTAGCGTCCTCAGGCGACGCAGACTCACCCAGAAGCCTGCTTATCTCTGCAGTCGTCATCGAATCAGTACCTTTGACATGCGCACTTAAGGCATCAAGGATACGAATTAGCTCAACAGGTGACTGGTAGCGTTTCTCTGGTTGTTTTTCGAGCAGCTTTAAGCAAACACGCGAAAGGGGCGCAGGAATATTCGGGTTGACCGCAAGAGGGTCAGGTGGAGCTTCGTGAATATGCTGGTAAATAATCGCTTGAAGATTTTCTCCCTTAAATGGAAGCACACCGGTTAGCATTCTGAACATCACTATTCCAAGGGAGTACATGTCTGACCGGACATCGCACTCTTGCCCCTTGGCTTGCTCGGGAGACATGTAATTCACGGTTCCAAGTATCATGCCTTCACGAGTGACATTAGAACCACCGCCTGTAATCTTCGCGAGTCCAAAATCCGCAACCTTGACCTGCCCTTTTGTGGTAAGAAGTATGTTTTCTGGCTTTATATCACGATGCGCCATGTTGTGTTCGTTGGCGGCAACAAGAGCAGATGCAACTTGCTTGACAATGTCAATGACGCGGTCGAATGTAAGACGATCACCCCGCTTCAGCACTTTTCCTAAGTCTTCACCTTCGATATACTCCATCACATAGTAATAGGTGCCTTCGTGCCGGTTCATGTCATAGACATGAACAATGTTAGGATGGCTTAGACGGGCAATGTTCTGAGCCTCGCGCGTGAATCTTGCGACAAAGGACTCATCTGATACATGGTAAGTTGGCAGAACTTTGATTGCGACAAGTCTGTCTAACAAGGGCTGGCGAGCCTTATAGACTACACCCTGGGCGCCCTTGCCTATGACGCCTAAAAGTTCGTAATCACCCCAAGTTTTGTTTTCCATAGTGCCCCATTGTGGTTGTACAATTGTACATTATATGCGACAAAAGAAAAGCAAGAACCAGATTAGACAGATGCATCTAATGGGTTAAGGGAGCGATTCGTAGCATCAGGCTCGAAACGCTCTACTTTACAGCCGTTTTGTTGTATCGAACCGCAAACCGGCAATACTGATATGGCTTGTTCACGCTCATAGGAGCATTGCGATATGCTTAAACGAACACTTACCTTACTGTTTATACTCGTGTCATTGTCTTTGTCAATAGAGCCGTACTCTCAATGCGAGAATATTCTACCTCAGCTTGAGATAGTCAAGTGCCAAGGGGGGCCTTCGCCGCAAGTCGCGGGTCAGATTGTGGATGTGTTTGACGCTGAAAACGGCGAGATCCTCGTATTCACTCGATTCCCTCAGCAGGTCTATCGTTTTAAAACCGGTGTCATTAAGCCTTTAAAGGTGATAGACTGCAGCGTATCGCTACCAATCGCCGTCATCCTGTCGGATAACTCGTTTGTTTGTGCGATGGAGGTTCAAAACGAAGATGGCTTTTACCAGATTGTAAAGTTCTCTCTTGATGACGGCAAAAGGTTGGCCGAAAGCGAAAGAATCAGCAGCGAGTTGTTTCAGTTGGCATATACCCCGTTGACAAAGCGTGTTGTTTCAGCATCGAACACGGGTGAGATAAGGTCATGGAGCCTTGACCTGCAATCGAGCGAGTTAATCAAGAAGGTTGATGGTGTGTTCTCAATATCGCTTGACCAAACTGGTTCAAGATTGGTCATATACACACCGAACAAATACAGCGAGATACTCGACCTCACAAACAACGCGCAGATTTTGACAAACAAAGAGAATTCGTACGCAAAGGTGATAATGCTTGGAGCAAGTACAAAAGCAGTTGCCAATACCTTTGGTCGTGGGGTAGTGCTACTTGATATGCAGACAGGCAAAGAACTTCACACTTGTGAGGGCGGGGTCAAGATCAAGGATATTGCGGTTGATATGCTGTTTTCGACTCTCTTTGTGTCGCATGTGGACGGAAGATTATTGCGATTCGACATCACAGGGGATCTGCCAAAGCTAATTGACTCAATGCAGACGGGTTACAGAGGCGGTAACATTCTGTGTGTTCAAAAGGAACACTTAACTATATGGACGGATTACTCGTTCGACTCTTACACTCTTCCTCAGTTCGATCGCTTGTTCTCCGCAGAGGTGCCAAAGCTCTTCTTGTTCTTCGCCCTTTCACCTTCTGGCGAGTTTTTTGCGGGATTCCACGATGATAAGATATTCCTCTACTCGCTCCAAGGTGGGTTCTTCACGCCCCTTCGTAACAAACTGATCCTTGAGATTGGGATGATTGACCTCAGAGCGATGTTCTTTGTAGAAAACGACAAGCTGCTGTTAGTTGGAGGAACTAAGACAGGTATATTGAGCACTTCTGATTTCGCCTTTAAACCTCTGTTTGACTTTCCGCAGTCTATTCTAACGCCCTCTCCGCGTTTTTGTTGCAGTAATGGAAAGCTCGTTGTCATAGGCAAGGATTCAGAGATAGTTGTCTATGACCTCGCAACAGGAAACGCCGTTGCCAACTTTTTACCGGTCACTTTTGTTGAGGAAGCCGTTGTTTCAAGCGATCTATCGCTTATTGCATGCAGAGCTGTGCCAAGTGAAATATACCGTCTTGACACTGGAAAGCGTGTTTATTCGTTGCGTAAGGGTCTTTTCGACATGGCATTTTCGCCTGATGATAAGATGCTGATTGGCTATAACAACGATGGTGTAGTTGCGGTAGATATCGAAAAGCTTGAGATAGCGTTTAAGATACATGTTCCCGGCACTGTTGAAAGGCTGATAGTTGGTGCAAAGAAAGCGATTGCATTTTCGAACAAGGGCGTGTATCTTGTAAACTTGGCAGATAAGAAAGTGATTTCAGCAGCTCAGAAGGATGACTTCGAGGTGAAATTTGCTGAGTACCGAAATGGAACTTGCGTCTATCAGGATTCTGATTCCAACATCTTCAAGCTATCAGAGAACCTTGATTGAAAGCGGTTGTCCAAAAAAAAGCCCCGCCGATCGCGGGGCTTTTTTACTATTCGGGCTTTGTAATTACTCGCCGCTCTTAGGCTGCATCTGAGCCTTCTTTCTTGGTACTTCCTTTCTCAGTTCCTCGATTCCCCTATCAAGCTGCGGATCTCTATTGGCTAATATGTCTGCGATGTCGCGATCCACTATGAACTCAGGTTCGGTTGGAGAAAGCTCAAGGTTGCGCCCTTCAAAATCCTCTACGCGATTGCTCGGAAGACCCATAGATGAGCCGTCGAGAAGTTCGACTGGGCTTGTACCGATAACTCCGCCTGCTGTGGGCATGCCAACCGATGGACCGAGTTTTTTCAGCCTATAGGCGGCGCACATCATCTCAGCATTTGAGAAACAGGCGTAATTAAACAGGCCGCAATTCGCCTTTTGGAAGGACAAGCCGCGCCTGTGATAATCCTCAGGAACCCATGATGTTCCACGAAGTTTGCTGAATAGCCATGGAGTGTCATCGAGCATTTCAGCTATCCTGCCCGCGGTGAAACCGCCAGAGTTATAGCGAAAGTCTATAATCACACCATCATAATCCGCCATGTAAGTGTTAAGGCGGGCGATGAACTTTCGGTACTCTGAGTTCATCATATCTCTCACCCATATATAACCGAACTTGCCTTCACTCTTCTCGTAAACATACTGGCGGTTACCCTCTTCCCATGCGTCAAGTCGAGCGTTAAAATATGCCATCACATTTATAGTCGGCAAGAAGACTGTGCGGGCATTTTCTCCAGCTTCGTTATCAGCAACCCTTAGCTCTAAATCATCTCCCAGCGAATTACGAATAAATGAGTGGATGTTGACAGAAGGAGCGATCTTCTGACCATTTATCTCTAAAACAAAGTCGCCCGCTTTCAAGCCTGAATTTGGCTTGGCCGCGGGTGTTCCCTCAATGATGTCGGTGATTTTCAGAATGCCTTTCTCCATCAACGCTGAGTCGTATTCAAACCCGAGATGAGGTTTACGCTCGCGTATCCTACCGACATCAGGCAGTATAGAACCACCGCCGAAAGACAAATGAGATGCGTTCATCTCTCCGAACACATCATCGACAAGCGAGTAGAACTCGCGATCCGTTGTGCATTTTTCGACAAGAGGCAAGTAACGGGCGCGTATGTAATCCAGTTTTACACCATGATGTTTTGGATCGTAAAATCCGAAATCAAGCAGCCACATTATTTCTCCAAAGACTGCCAGACGCATGGCGGATGCAGAGAATGTGCGGGTAATTGTGGCAGGTGTTAGCTTGTCGAGTTTTCTTGTCTTTAAGCCGTACCTGTACAATTCGCCGTTCTCAACATAATACAGCGCAGATCGTGAGTCATCAAGACCATATGCCGTCATGCTCGACTTCACATTCGTTAGCTGCATTGGCTGCATCTCTGATTCAGGATCAAGTGATACAAGAAACAGATTGAACAGCATTGGGGAGGTTTCAACGCCTACCATAACTACATTGCTGTTGATATAGTCAGCAACATAGTAGCGCCCTGATGCGCGAGTGAAGAGCATGCGAACTTTCTTTTGAAGGTCGCTGAAGTCTATCGAATCTCCCGGTACTTTCTTCGCTGGTTGTTCAACCTTATCGCCTTCCTTCTTCTCTTGTTTGCCCTCTCCATCTGGCTGTTTTTCCCCTTCTTCTGGTTTCTTTTCTTCTTGCGGAGGATTCAGCAGTGCTTCAAGTTCCTCTTTGGGGTGCGGTTTAGTTTTCTTGTCAACCTCAAGATCAATGACATAGGCTGCGAGCGAATAATTGCCATCAGGATTGACAGTATAGCAGTTGTAAAGAAAGTGTTTGTAGTCTGGGGTGAAGAACGCAGTGGTATTGTGGCCACCGAAATGGGTCATCTTTATTGCGGAATCGTCTGTACCTATCTTCTTCGCGTATATATCAAGGAACATTGCATCGTTCGATGCAGAATAGAGCAACCATTTACCGTCTTGAGTGATGCTGATGTACCCGCTGTCGCGAAGCGGATTTATCGGAAAGTCCGCCTTAACAATTGTCTTTGGGTTACTGCAGTCTGCATCAGCCTGAATCACTTCGTTGTAGTCGAGATGGTAGAACAAATGCTTTCCGTCACGAGTCATTCGCGGAAACTGCTTGTTACCCGCACCGGTCGTCAGGGCTTTTTCCTCTCCAGTGGATGTGTTGATCTGGAAGATATTGACCGCGTTGCCGACAATGCGTGTGAAGTATATGTGCACTGAATCCTTTGCCCAAAAGATATCCATTTCGCGCTCTGCGGTGTTAGTGAACTGCTTCGCATATCCTCCGTCTGCGCCCATTACATAGATGTCATGATGTGAAATGAAAGCGATCTTCTTGTTGTCAGGTGATACGGAGAAATCCGATACAGAAGGAGGTTGCTTTGAGAAGTCAGGCACTTCCATTTTAGCGGGGCTATAGATCTTGATCTCGACAAGCTTTGCTTCACCAGTGGCTTTGTCAAGTATGTGAATCCTGCGGTTTCGAGATATCACGACTGCCCCATTGTTGCTTATCGAATACCAGCGGATGCCAATATCGGTGAATTTCGATATCTGCTTGGCATCGGTATCGCCATTTGGAGACATCGAGTAAAGGTTATAGACTCCGTCTCTATCGCTCAAGAAATATACCGAAGAACCATCTGCGCTGAAGGTCGGCAGAAAGTCCTGATACATGTTGTTCGTAAGTCGCTTGATGTTTGCCACAGGAAGAGTATTGTCGGCAATGTAAAGTTCTGCCGAATAGTGGGTCTTATTGCCTTGCCTGCTAAGACCAGAATAGTCGTGACGAAATGTGAAAACCACTTTCGAGTTGTCGGGTGACGGGCAGGCTCCGACGACTGGATCAAGAAGCGCACCTGCGATTTTGACAGGGGTGCCGCCTTCCGCAGCTACCCTATACACTGAAAAGTTACCGTCATTTGCACCATAGTAATAGATGTGTTTGCCGTCGGCAGACCATGCTGACGGAAGTTCGACTGTGGGGCCAAATGTGAGGCGACGATACGAGCCGCCTGTTGCCGGCATAATGAACAGGTTTAAATCTCCAAAGTAGTTAGCTGCATATACAATCCATTTACCATCTGGTGAAAACAACGGGCGACGCTCCATTGCCATATGAAGCGTGAGCCTTTTCGCTTCTCCACCAACTACAGGAACTGTCCAGAGGTCGCCTTGGTATTCGAATGCAATCGTCGAGCCATCGGGCGAAATACAAGGGTCATACAAGAACAGCGGGAGGTCATCCCCTTGCTCCGCGTGTGGGGCGAAGCTGAACGAAACAGCGAAAAGCATAAGAAACAAAGTTAAGAACGCTTTTTTCACACATATCTCCTTTGTTGCAGGATTGCTGTCGCTGTTGTGCGCGAGACAGCAAAATGCAAGCATTACTTTTCGATTGAAAGAAGTAGCTCGATCGCCTTGTCGAGTTGTGGCTTTCGCCCAGCAATCTCGTCAATTAAGTCCTCGTCAACGATGTACTCAGGTTCTGTTGGAGAAAGCTCTAAGTTTCGCCCTTCAACATCAAAAATGCCAAACTGCGGCAACCGCATTGAAGAGCCATCGAGCAAGTTCTTCTGCCATGTGCCAATTACTCCTCCAGCGGTTGGAACGCCAATTGACGGTCCAAGCTTCTTAATTCGGAAAGCCGCACACATCATTTCAGCGTTTGAGAATGAGTAGGCGTTGAACATACCTGCGACAGGCTTTTGATAAGAGAAATCACGGTGAACATCCTCTGGAAGGTCACGCCCTCCCCTCATCTTTCGCATTAGCCAAGGTGCATCATCAAGCACTTCGGCGAACTTGTGTGCTGTACTGCCGCCTCCATTATAGCGGAAGTCAAGCACAAGCCCCTTGAAGTTAGCCATATAACGCGAGGCTTCTGCAAGAAAACGATTGTACTCGGCGGTATTCATCTGCGTGATGAGGATGTATCCAAGTTTGTTTCCGCTCTTCTGTTCGACATATCGGCGATTATCTGTTACCCATGAGTTGCTTAAAGCTCGCCTATAATCGTTGCCTGATATCGCCTTTAGCCAGACAATCCTTGAATTGTTGCCGTCAGGATTATCAGACACGCGGAGTTTCAGCTCATTGTTGGGGCAGTTTCGAAGAAGCGAGTGAATGTTAACATCTGCAGAAAAGGTCTTTCCGTTAACATCGTGGATGTAATCCCCAACCTTCAGTCCATAGCGATTATCGCCAAATGGGGTTCCTTCGACAAGGCGCGAGATGCGAAGTATCCCTTTTTCTGCAAGAGCGTTGTCGTAGAAAAAGCCTATGTGCGGATTTGCCTCGCGTGCTTCTCCGGTGGTGCGGGGAAAGCTCTGCCTACCATAGAAACCCATGTGGGATGCGTTTAAATCTGATAAAAAGTCGGCAAGAAGCGCATCGTATTGTGCATCAGTATCGCATCGCTGTATCAGGTTACCGTATATACCCTTCATCTTAGCGATGTCTTTGCCGTGATGGTTGGGATCATAGAAGCCGAAGTCAATAATCCATACCGCTTCATCAAACACAGCCTTGCGTATGCCGTCCACATCGAACTGGCGGATAATCTTGTTTGTAAGCTGTATCCTATCGAGCTTCTTCGTCTTTAGGTCGAGCTTAAAAACAGCGTTAGATGCAATGTAATACGCAAACGCGCCCTTGTCGTCTATCGAAAGCGCTGCCTTTGTGCCTGCGGTCTGTGTGAGTTGTTCAACTCTCTCAGTGGGCGAAAAATACACACGGTATAAGTTGTCTTGTCCTGCAGTGTTGCCGATGAAAATCAATGAGCCATCGGGCAATACGACGGCAGAGTTCTGAGCACCAGCGAATGTCGGCGCAATACGCTTCACCTTTTCGATAAGATTCTCTGTGATTGGAGTAAATGAATCACCATTTGTCTTTTTCTGTGCATTAGGCTCAGATTTCTCAGTCTTTTCTTCCTTTGAGGGAGGAGTGAGCAAATCCTCAAGAACCTCGACCTCGCTCTTTTTGGGCTTTGATGTGTCTTCAAACTCAATGCGGTAGAGAAGTGATGTGCCAGATTCATTGTTAATGAAGAAGAAGTTTGTGTAATCAGGTGAGAAGCCGACTGGATACGATGAACCTCCCAGAGGATTCAGACAGATTGGTTGCGACTCTCCATCAAGCTTCAAAACCATGCAACTGTGCTCCATCATTTCATTGGACTCTCTATAAACAAGCCATTTTGAATCACGAGTAAGCTGAAACCAAGCTCCATGCCAGAGGATAAGAAAGGGGAAAGAACCTTTCAGCACTGTCTCGCTAACAGTCCCGTCAGGGCGCATCCGTACGAATTCATCAAAGTCTTTGTGAACATAAACCCATTTACCATCTGGGGATGGGGTTGGTGTGAAGCTGTTCACATGACCGCGTGTGAGGATTTGTTCGGTGCCAGTAACGACATCAACCTGCACCACATTAAGTGCCCCATCAATGAGGCGATTGAAAAGTATCGTTCGAGAATCAGGCATCCAGACGACATGTTGCTCTCGTTCGTAAGTATTGGTCAAGCGCTTAGCATAACCGCCTGATGACGAGGAGACAAAAACATCGTGACCGATTACAAGCGCGATTTTAGCGCCATCGGGAGAAACAGCATACGAATTAACCGCTGTTTCCTCTTGAATGTCATTTGTATCGTATTTGCGGGGATTGTACGCGCGTATCGGTATTAGTTCCGACTGACCGGTATTTGGGTCAATACTGTACAGGCGATAATCGATGCGCGCAACAATGCTACCAGTCAATGATGCAACCGAGTACCAACGAATACCCGTACCAGCCAGCTTTGTTATCTGCTTCGCCTCTTCGCTTGAGTTAGAATCAGCAACATAAAGGTTGTACGAACCATCCGCGTCACTCACAAAGTAGTATTTTGATCCGTCTGGATTCCACTGCGGCAAGTACTCAGCAACCCAGTTGTTCGTTAGTCTTCGTATATCAGATGCGGGAGTGGTATTCGCCGCGATATAAATCTCGGGTCTTGAAGGATTTCTGAAGTTTGTGCGCGACCAACCTGAATTATTTCCTCTGTGGTTAAAGATTAGCGTTTGACCATTGGGAGAAGGTGAGGCATTATAGCATGTGTCTCTTTCAGACCTTAGAAGTCTTAACGGCATGCCACCATGGAAAGGTATCTTGAAGCAGTCGAGCGATCCGTCCTCACTGCCGAAGAAGTAGATGTATCTGCCGTCGGTGGACCACGCTGAGGGAAGTTCATTGCCTGAACTAAAGGTCAAACGACGGGGAACGCCCCCGTCTGAGGGCATTACAAATAGGTCAAGGTTACCATAATATGCACCTGAAAAAACTATCCACTTTCCGTCAGGCGAAAATATAGGTCTCTTTTCATCACACGCATGTATGGTCAGCCTTTTCGCTTCGCCGTCTGATATCGGAACTGTCCAGATATCTCCACAATAGTCAAAGGCAATCATCTTGCCATCGGCGGAAAGCGATGGATTCTCCAGAAACAGCGCAAGCGAATCGTCTTGCTCACCCGAGGAAAAGGGCAAAGACAATAAGAATACGAAGACAAGTAGAATCAGCGATGCTTTACGGCGCGTCAAGGGCATGCTCCAATTTTACTGCGTGCCTTTGGGCAGCTTTGGCATTAGTCTCGCCGAGTTCTTTTTTGCTTCCTTTGTCACAACCTCAATCGCCTTGTCAAGCTGCGGATCCCTGCCAGCCATTTCATCAATAACATCGCGCTCAACATTGAAGTCGGGCTTAGTGGGTGAAAGCTCAAGATTTCTTCCGTTTCGGTCGTAGATACTAAAACGCGGCATGCGCATTTCTGAGCCGTCAAGGAGAGTTTTAGGCCATGTACCTATCACTCCGCCAGCGGTCGGCAATCCAACTGTTTTCCCTATTTCCTTCAATTTGAATCCGGCTGCCATCATCTCAGCATTTGAGAAAGAGCGGTAGTTGAACAAACCGACTACGGCTTTTTGGAAGGAGAAGTCACGGTGCACATCCTCTGGTATCCAGCGCCCTCCCCTCATCCGGCTAAAAAGCCAAGGCTGGTCGTCGAGAACCTCGGTCAGCATGTGCGAAATGCGACCTCCCGAGTTATAGCGGAAATCAAGAACCACGCCGTCATGGCGTGCCATGTAGCGAGACAGATGTGCAACAAATTTCTGATAATCAGGATCCATCATAGATGCAAGAAAGACATAACCAAGCTTTCCACCTGATTTTTGCTCAACATATCTGCGGTTGCTGTTTTCCCAGTCAAGAAGTCGTGCCTGGAACATGCCGTTTATGTCAATTGTCTTCATATATGCATTGCGGGTCTCAGCAGATTCAAGCGAATCAGAAAGCACAAGCTTTATCTCCTGCCCCATCATATTGCGTATGCACTCATACACATTGATTCCTGGACCTACTTTTACACCATTGATCTCAAGCACATAATCACCGACCTTGATGCCCGAGTTCTCAAGCCCAGCGGGTGTGTTTTTGACAAGTTGTGATACTCGAATTATGCCTTGTGCAGCAAGTGCATCGTCATAGAAAAAGCCGAGATGCGGCGTTGTCTCATTCACCATTCCCATCATTGCGTCGCCGGGTTTCGAGCCAACTCCCATGTGCGATGCGTTGAACTCTGAAATGAACTCGTCCATAAGGCTGCGGAAGATTGAATCATTGCTGCATTTTTCAACAAGAGGCGCATATTTTGCCCTGAGTCTTACTATATCAACCCCATGCAATTTAGGATCGTAAAATCCAGTCTTAATAAGCCAGAGTATCTCTTGAAAAACCGCACGCCGCTCTGCCTTTTCATCAACTTCCTTGCGCACTGTGTCAGGTGATATCTTCTTCTGCTCGCGGTTCTTCAGATTTACCGAGTACAATGCTCCATCTGTCAGGAAATACAAGAAATTCTCGTTGTCATCAATCTCGACGCCATACTTTCTGCCGGGAGTGTTAGTTAGTGCAACATGAGGCTTCGTATTGTCAGGCGCAAGATTTGCAAGATAAACAACATAGTTATCAGCATTGTATCCCATGATGATAGCGTTCTTGTCATCTTTCATAAGATGGATGAAGTACTGATTCATCGGGATAGGAGGACGAAGGGTACGGGTCTTATCAATCAAATTTGTCAGGTCGAAGCTGTCTCCCGGTTGAGGACCTTCAGGCTTTTTTTCCTCCGCTTTTGGGGTCTCTGCTGGCTTGTCTTTCGAATCCTGAGGCTTTGTATCGTCTTTGGGCGCTTCAGTTTTCTCTGGTTGTTTTGGCTTTGCGGGGGGATTGAGAAGCTCGTCAAGCTTCTCAATATCGCTCTTTACCGGTGCGAGGGTCTTATCAAAGTCAACGATGTAGATCGTCTGGCGATTTGCAAAGTAGTTGCTGTAAATGAACTGACGATAATCCTTTGTAAACGCACCGGGCCAGTTATTACCGCCAAGCGTGCTTAGATCTATAGCGGGGCTGTTATCGCCTATTTTCTTAGCCAGAGCAGCATACGCCATAACCTCATTGTTCTCGTTATATAGCATCCATTTGCCATCTGGTGTGAAATCGAACCACCTGCCGTCACCAATAAGCCGACGGGCGAAAACTCCCTTAACGATGGTTCGTATGCTTGTTCCATCAGGATTCATCATGCATATCTCTTCATAATCACGCTGGAAGGCAATTGCCTTGCCATCGGGAGTGTAATACGGTGTGTATTTGTTGTCAGCACCGGGAGCGATCAGCTCCTCTGCGCCGTTTCGAACATCAATTCTCACGATATTCATCGCATCATTTACAAGACGATTGCACAGGACATAATTAGAATCCGGTGCCCAAGTGATATTTGATTCGCGGTCTGCGGTGTTTGTAAGTTGCTTGGCATATCCACCGGTCGCAGCCATTACATATATGTCGTGTCCGGTAATAAATGCGACCTTTTTGCAGTCTGGTGAAACGGAGAAGTCTGTGATGTCAACCTTCTGAACTGCAAACTCGGGTTGCTGCACTTTTGGAGGGTCATAAAAAGTGATGGGTATCAGCTTTGTTTCTCCTGACTTAGGATCAAGACGATGAAGCCTATGGTTCATTTCGATAACAATATCACCTGATACTGAAGCGACTGTGTACCAGCGGATTCCCATGTCATTTAGCTTCGTTATGCGCTTTGCACTGCTCTTCTTCAAGCCATTTGTGCTGTACAAATCGTATGTACCGCGCTCATCATTGACAAAATACAGTGTCTTGCTGTCAGGTGCCCAGAGCGGCAGAAAATCCTGATTCCAGTTATCGGTAAGGCGAACCATTTTAGAGACGGGGACTGTATTTTCGCCCACATAAATCTCAGAAGTATCAGGGCTGACATATCCCCGTCGGTTCCATTCCTGATAGCCTGACCGATAGTTAAATGCTACATACTTGCCATCTGGGGAGGGAGAAGGACCAACGCAGTAATCGCGCCTTGCATATGCTATTCTTGATGGCGTGCCTCCTTCCGCAGGCATTCTGAAAGAGTCGTATAGGTCATCTCTAAAACTGTAGAAATATATGTACTTGCCATCATGCGACCAACCAGAGGGAACATCGTTGCCGGGCGAAAAAGTCAGCCTTCTTGGCTTACCGCCTTCGGCAGGCATTACATATAGGTCGTAGTTTCCATAGTAAGCAGCAGCAAAAAGAATCTGTTTTCCGTCAGGTGAAAAATATGGACGCCGTTCGTATGCAAGGTGAACTGTCAAACGCTTCGCGTTGCCACCTTCAATCGGCACAGTCCAAATATCCCCCTCGAAATCGAACGCAATCAGTTTACCGTCGGGAGATAGGTGTGGGTTTTTAAGAAAAACGGGAAGTTGTTCTGGTGTGTCGGCCGCGACAAACTGAAAGCAGCCAAACATCAAGAATGACAGCGCGAGTAAGACAGAAGCTCTTCTCATTTCCCCGGTCCTTTCAGATAGGTCGTTGTTTCTTCGTCACAACATTGCGTCTTTATGAGCTTTGACGCATCGCCAAGACGATAAACGACTTGTTGGATAATAGCCGAGTTACGGCAGTCGCCGAAGAGGGTGTAAATATAGTTGATTTTTATGCTCTACAATTAACACGGTGTAACAACGAGATAGTAACATCATGGCTTGATAAGGATGAAAGCAGGCTTGCGGCACGATATCAGTAAAGGTGTGTCTCCCTGAATATTCACTCCTTGCCCTGTTTCGACATTGAACGACCTTAGCCACGAATCTTCCCATGGAGAGATAAAGCTAACAGAGTAGTGATCGAGAAAACCCCATATCGCTTTTAACTCACCTGTTGGCAAATTACTGACGCATATTATGTTCATGCCAGTTGACAGATAGGCGATATCTTGAGTGATTGGATCTCCTTGCAAGGTAATTGTGCCTGCTTCTGTGCAGTACATAAGGAAGCCGGTGCCCGGAAGGAGTGAGACTGTGCTGCCCTCTCCGATTTTGTAAGATACAGCGCTGAATCCATCAAGCAACTTTATCTCTGATGCGATTAAGATGCCTGTTGAGTTCTTGGCGAGATTGAACACATCTCCGACATGAAGCGATGACCGAGTCGCTAACGGGATTGGAACTGCATTCCACCCTGGCAAGAGCTGTTTGGTAACCGATATTGTCTGGCCTGAATGCACATTGAGAACAAATCTTGACTCTGCGCCCCATTCGTATCCATTTTCTGCAGAGGCTATGACGCTGAAGACATGAGTGCCAGTAGCAAGGCCAACTGATGAACCAGAGATACTTATGTCTGCTTCGCCAGCTCCAGAACTTGGGGTAAAGGTTAATCCTTCAGTCGGATTAATACGCCATGATAGCGTTCCAGCCCCTGAATTGGTGATGCGGAATGAAGTGGAGAAGTTTTGTCCCTGCGGAACCGAAGCGAAAATGACCTTAGGAAAAACCGATAGTAGCGGCCAGTCGCGTTTCGAACTTAACAGAATCGAGACACCGGCATCGGGAAATTCATCGGGATTATTAAAGGCGAGTTTTATACCCTTTTGCCCCGTTGTATCCTCGATTCCGATCGAGCCGGTCTGGATTGTCCTCATGTCAGAGGCATATCTAAGAGCAATGTCCCCATTCGCATTTACAAGCACTTGGAAAGTATATCGCAGACCAGAGGATTTTGATAGCACATTGTTGTATTCGACAATGAAGTAATGAGAACTATCGTCAACCTCGAATATCTTCGCATATAGTCCAGCGTCTTCGGGTATCTCAAAATCGCTCCAGAACGGCGCGATAAAGGCGTTAGGCACCGTTGCGCTTGGTATGACAACATTACTTGCGCTTGATGCTCCAAAAGCAGAAAACGATATCAGCCCATTTGTCGAGATGTAGAACACATCAGATGTGGTGTATGTCCTGTCAAAGAAGGTTAGTGAGAATGGCACATAGAATCCGACAACGTCATCGTCACGGTACGAATAGTACTTCATTATATCGAACTCGCTTGAGTTGATAGGCTCCCAAATATATGGAGTTGACATGATCGTGTAACCTGTGGCCTGAGGGTCTGAAACAAGAGCATCTGGAGGATATACTCGAACAGACAAGGTCACTTCGACAGGATTGTTTAGTGACTCATCTGATGAGAATATCAGCTTTGCGTTATAGGTGCTTGCCGAGACCGGCAGCAGAGAGCCTATTAACTGCACATCAGTCATAACAGTCTCGCGCGCCGACAGCTTTCCTGAGCTTATTGACATATAAAGCCAATTTGCGCTGGGGGTAACGCGCCACCACATATTGCCCTGCCCCGAGTTTTCAACCGTGATTCTTGCAACAGAAAGCACATTTAGAGATTGGGCAATCGCAACCTGGACTGTATTAGGCGAAATAGAGAGGTATGGCGTGCCATAAATCAGCTTTAATGTTACTGAAAGATCCAGAGGCGAGTTTTCAGCGTTATTAGATGAAAAGGTTATCTTCGCGTTGTATGGTGAATATGCGGCCCCAAGGCTCGCTACATTAACCGATACGCCTAACATATCAACATTGCCGGGGTCAATCATCCCTGATGTCGGAGAGATGGAAAGCCATGAAGCACTTGATGAAGCGGTCCAGTTTAGGTCACCTCTGCCTGCGTTTCCAAGCGTTACCGATTTTGAAGCGGGGCTAGTGTTTTCGGATGCTTCGAATATCAGCTCTGTCTTATCGAGTGTCATTATGGCAGGAGGTTCTGTTGAGGCTGATAGCGCATAGTTCGCACCACCGGAATAGAAGCTCGTGTTGACGATTACAACAGCGACTGCACTGTATAGCGTGCCCATTCCACTCACTTCGAAGTTTCCTGATTGAGAAGTGTTGAGCGACATCCTCTGTATGGCGTTAGGCAGGCTTCCCTTTCCTGATGCAAACACAGTGACGGCAAATGGAAAATGGTCGTCGCCATCAAATGTCAATGACAGTATCTGCGCACCAGAAGTATCAGGTTTGAAGTGAAGCACATGAAACGAAAGATGCGACAGGCTTCCTGAAGACAAAGAGGATGCGGTGATGTTGGCAGGATATGCTGAGACGGTTCCAGAGACTGTCAGATTAGGGTACAGCGCTCCTTCCTCGTATAAGTCCTTTTTAAACAGCCACGCCCCGAAATCCCCGAGTGCAGTGCCAACACTTTTGCCGTACAACGAAATCACTTCCTCGACCGCTGGCATTGTATTTTCTGGAACTGACTCGGCGCGGTTTGCGCCTTGCAATTCCCAAATCTTCCTGATTATTGTCGTATCTCCAGTTGATTCAGATAGGTACTTGGCAAACAAGGATGTCGCATATTCTATGCGGCCATCAGATGAATCCAAGGGCAAGTGGGGGGTTGAGAATCGCGGAGACAATAGCAATGTGTAATCGTTGACATCATCAAAGACCTCATCCTGTGCCCAAACTGCGGTCGTCTCCTTCCACCATGTTCTTTCAGTTGGGTCATACGCATATTGGCATGAGTGAAAATACTCGTGTGCAACCGTGGTCGAGAGGCTTGTGGATGTCCGCGTATCATTGTATGACAACGAGTTATCGAGAACGATGTATGAAGCCCATGGCGTTCCGATTACTCCTGAAGCCGAACAGAAACCAGCGATACCTGAAGGCAGGTTTGTGATGTATATATCATAGACATTTAACTCCCCACCCTTAGTGCCATCACCGGGAGGAGAATTGTATCCCATATTGTCAACAAGTTTTGCGTGTATCTGAGGAATTAGCGTGGCAACCTTATTTGCATATTCATAACTGACAGATTGCGAGCCTGTTGTGACATACCAGACCTTGAATGGGCCATTAACAATGGTCTTTACCTCAATATCAGTTGGATATGCTATGTTAGTGTTGTTGTAATAATCTGGATTCTCAGTCGGACGATATAGGAGCTGATTAGCATATTGTCTGGCCTTTGGTGATATATAGCGATAGTACACCAGAGAATCGCAAGCAAGGTCTGAAACGCATGTGTAACTGCGAGGGAGGCTCCAATCTTGCTCGAATGTCTCAGCAAGCCTCTTTTCAATCCTATCAACTTCATCGCGTACAAGCTCATCATCAATTGACTCTGTCTTTGGCCATATAACCCCAGGCGGCTCAGATGCTAATCGTGAATCGAGTAGCTCCGGTCTTGGTTGTGCAATGCTTGTGATTTCAGTGGTGAATGCGGGTTTCAGCGTTTCAACAAATCTCTCGAGCGACGGTTGTGAAGAAGCGGTTTTTTTGATGAGCGACGGTGGTTCGTCCTCTCGCCTTTCTAATGATACTATTGCCAAGAAAAGGAGTAGAAGCATCACCAAAAGGGTGAATCTGCAAATAGTACCGGGCTTTTTGTGTCCGGTCATCGAGGAGTCGGTTCTTCTGTTGCAAACATCCATTCGGCTGTCTTTTCTGGTTCGGTCGGCAGATCACGATATACTATCTTAACACAATATATCAAACCTGTTCGTAAGGGTTCGTTTGGAATAAGGGTAATACCCTTTTTGTTGTCTGGCCAAATACGCTTTACATCATCGTTTGGTAGATCGGTCGGTGAGCTTGCCGATACTTTGAGCGGAGCCCCTGTTCTAAATTCAGTCAAGGAAGCTTCTATCAATGACGCCTCTGGCCTTAGACCACCAAGAACGATGAAAGTGCCACAAAAAGACTCTTCACCTACACGATAAGGAGACACTAAATCGTTGATGTACCTTTGATACACCCGCCTTTGTCCATTGTACGGATACCTGCCGGTAAACGGTTGCTCCCAAGCGGCTTTTACACCGCCAACACAGAAGACAGCCGAAGCAAATGCAACTCCAAAGCTCTTTGTATCTGGATGCAGAAGCATATTTCGCGCATAGAGGGTTGAAAGTGCTGATCTCATCCCAAGATTGGCATTTGCAGCACTGGTGGTGTAGGAGAAACGCGCCACCTTGGCAGCGCTTGAGTCGTAGTAGTATGACTTTGGATCCTGTTCGAGTGTGAAGCCGGCATTTGAACAATATGTGCAATGGAGTTTGAGAAGCTCACTCAGATCAAGGTCGGGAAGGACAGGATCAAGTCCATGTTGCGCGCGAACATCGTTCAATACAGAAATACCCACAGCTGTATTCGTATCAAAGCCAGAAGGCAACCTACAACCATAGACATTGCCCTTCATATCACCCGCTACTATGTGGGATTTATCACCGATTGTAAAGACCCCGCTGAAGTTGCTCCACTTCAGTGTTTCTGGGTCGAATTCCCCCTTTGCAAATTGGGCAGATGAGAGGCTCGCAACCTTATCAACCCCGTAATCAAAGTAATGGCCATTGGCATCAGCATCAAGCAGAAGTAATTCAACCTCTCCGATTGATATGGATAAAGCAGATGAATTGCGAATCTTCCACTGCAGCCGATCAATAGCAGTTGCCTGATGCTCGTTATCGCCAGGAGGATACACATCAAATGTTGTCTTTCTTACCCCAGTCGGAAAGGCGAGATTAAGCGCAATTTTGGATGCACCCTTCAGCTTTTCAACACTGCCGTCAATGTTAATCTCCAATTCCTGACCAGCATCCAAGAGCCTATACTTGGCAGAAGGCAGATATGAGAAGTTGAGAAAGTCCTCTGACGGAGATGATAAATGCCTGTATGCTGGAAAACTGTTGGCCTTTCCCTTTGAAGGCCATGAAAGCGGCTTCGTGCGCAATTTTGACCATTTTAGACTTTCGGCTGATGTGGCTGGAATATTGCTATATGCAATTAGGGCAATCGCAATGAGGATAGACGCGAGCTTTCTCATCGTTAAATATGCCTTTCAGGTAACCATGCGATATTAAAGATGGTTGCGCAAAAAAGACAGTATGTTGCGCGTTTCAAGGTGAAAACTCCGGCGGCTCCTCATAAAGGAGCCGCCGGGTTGCCATAAATTAGACGGATAAAAAACAGTTAGTACCTTTCGGAGATCATTTTCGCTTGAGTGAAAAGCAGCAGGTAATCGTAGCCGCCTGCCTTCGAATCGGTGCCAGACATATTAAATCCACCGAAAGGATGAACGCCGACCAAAGCACCGGTGCAACCGCGGTTAATGTAGAAGTTGCCACAGAAGAAATCGCGTTTTGCCTTTGCGATGTGCATACGGCATGTTGTATAGACAGATCCAGTCAGTCCATATTCCGTGCTGTTTATAATATCAAGCCCTTCGGCAAAAGAATCTGCCTTGATGATTGCAAGTACTGGTCCGAAGATTTCCTCTTTGGCGATTCTTGCTGTCTTGGGAACATCCGCAAAAATCGTAGCTTCGACAAAGTAGCCTTCACTGTCATCATATTTACCACCAAGTACAAGCTTTCCCTCACCCGATGACTTGGTATGTTCGATATATGATTTGATCTTTTCGAAAGCATTCTTGTCAATCACCGGTCCAAGATTATTCGTCCGCTTGCGTGGATCGCCTTGAACGATGGTCTCCTTTGCGCGTTTGATTACCGCATCTACAACCTTGTCGTATAAGTTCTTGTGAACTATAAGGCGTGAACATGCGCTGCACTTCTGCCCTTGAAAACCGAAGGCGGAACGCACTATGCCATCAATCATCTCGTTAAAATCAAAGACCTCTTCATCAACAAGAATCGCGTCTTTTCCGCCCATCTCGGCCACAACACGCTTCAGCCAAATCTGGCCAGGCGACAGCTTTGCAGCAAGCTCGTAAATACGAAGACCCACATCCTTTGAGCCTGTGAATGAAATGAAGCGGGTTCGAGGATGTTCAACGAGAAGGTCGCCAATTTCACTACCTGATCCCGGACAGAAATTCAGCACTCCATCTGGAAGCTGCATCTCGTTCATAAGTTCGACAAATTTCGCAGCAATAACGGGTGAAGCTGAAGCGGGTTTAAGAACCACCGTATTGCCGGTAACAAGTGCGGCAACCGTCATGCCGACACAGATCGCCAATGGGAAATTCCACGGAGGAATAACCACACCCACGCCGAGGGGGATGTAGCGAAGTTCATTGTCCTCATGCGGTATGTGGACAAGTTCTCTTGGTGAAGCGAGTTCAATGTTCTGCCGTGCATAGAAGTCGAGAAAGTCAATTGCCTCAGCCACATCTGCGTCAGCCTCAACCCAACTCTTCCCCTCTTCAACGACCATCCAGGCAGCGAACTCAAGCTTGCGTCTACGCATCATCGCTGCAGCCTTGAAAAGGTATTCAGAACGAACTCTTGGGCAGACATTGCGCCATTCGTTAAATGCGCGGTCTGCTGCGGCGATTGCCTTTTCTGCCAAGGCCTTGTCGGCGCTGGAGACAAGCCCGACAATCTCGCTCTTCTTTGATGGGTTGATTGATTTAATCTTCCGTTCCGTCGTTATCCGTTCACCGTCAATATACAATGGGTAAGACTCGCCCATGCGACTTTCAACATAGGCTAAAGCCTCCTCCATCTTCTTCTGATTCTCTAACTGGGTGAAGTCCGTCAGAGCTTCGTTTTTGAACGGAACAAGCATCGAAAACCTCCTTTAAGAGTTTACGGATTTATACCATAGCCTTTCAGCTTTGCGTACAAGGTGCTTCTGTCAATGCCCAAAATTTCAGCAGCTTTGCTCTTGTTGCCATCTGATAGCTTCAGCGCTCTAAGGATATGCGATTTTTCAAGGTCGGCCAGAGAGGCAAACTCACTGTCTTTTATGCCGTCTTGTTGCCTGTTTTCAGGTTGCCCAAATGAGCCTAAAACGATATCCTCCGCTTTGATCTCGCTCCCATCGCACAGAATAGCAGCCCTCTCAAGTACATTTCTTAGTTCCCTGACATTGCCCGGCCACATATAGGTTTTTAGCTTGAAAATCGCCTCAGGATTGATTTCAAGCCAATGGGATTTGCTTCTGTATCCTAAGGCATGCAAAAAGTGGAGCGAAAGCTCTTCAATGTCGCTCAATCTTTCGTTTAGCTCAGGAAGATGCACTGACATCACATTGATTCTGAAGTAAAGGTCTGACCGAAATTCACCCTTCTCAACGAGCTTTGAAAGGTCTCGATTTGTCGCGGCAAGAACCCTCACATTGACTTTCTTAACAGCGTTCCCCCCCACTCGCTTCAGTTCAGAATTCTCAAGTACACGAAGCAACTTAGCCTGTATCTTGGGTGAAAGCTCTCCGATTTCGTCGAGAAATAGTGTACCGCCATCAGCAACCTCAAACGCCCCTGCTCTCGATTCATCCGCACCTGTAAACGCACCTTTCTCGTGCCCGAAAAGTTCGCTTTCAACAAGTGTCTCTGATATCGCCGCACAGTTAACAGCCTCAAATGCACCTGATGCTCGATCAGAAAGGTCATGAAGCGAACGGGCAACAAGCTCCTTGCCTGTTCCTGTTGCTCCTGTAATCAATACTGTGCTGTTTACTCGTGCAAGCTTCGAGATAAGTACTCTTACTTCTTCGATTTTCGGATGTGACCCTATTAACATCGAAGAGGATCGAACAGCTTTACGAAGGCTGTCCCGTTCGGATACAACCCTACGAATCCGCGTCGCGGAGTCGAATGCTGCCGCAACAGGAGCAGAAAGAGCGAACAGAAGTCTAAGGTCGTCTTCCTCGAATCGAGGTGACGAATCGAGCCTATGAGCGTAAAGGAGACCTTGTTGTTGATCGAGCTTTAATGGTACTGCAATGGCCGAGCCAATCTGCTTTCCAATAATGCTCATTCGGTTTGCAAACCGAGATTCAGAAGAGGGATCACGCATCAGTACGCTTTCGCCCTTTCTGACAATTTCTAAAACAGATGTTGGAATCAATGAGATGTCAGCCTTGGGGGTGAAATTCGTAGCACTATCGTCAAAGGCTTCGGTCGAATCGTCTTTCACAATAAGAACTGCGGCAAAGTCAGCATCAAACAGACGAAGCATGCCCTTTTGAAAGTCCGAAACGAAACTCAAGTTCTCGTCTGCCTTCGCACAAATCTCGCAAAGAGAGACAAATGCATCGAAACGCTCGATATTGCGGGCTTTGATAGATCGAAGATTTTCAGACAGTATCTCGCGGGTGAATGCGCGAAACTGGGTCTTTGCAGATGCATCCGAGGTGGAGGATTCGTATTGAAACACAAATCGGGAATCACCAATCTTTATCTCATCCCCCTGATTAAGCTTCTCCCTCTTTACACGCTTTCCGTTCAAATAGGTCCCATTTGATGAACCAAGGTCAAGGATGTAGAAATCATCGCGAAGTTGGGATACTTCAGCATGAAATCGAGAGACTCCATCATCGGGTATGCAGATGTCGTTTCGAGGATCACGGCCTATTGTCGTTGTCTCGGAAAGACTGTATCCTAAGGAAGGTTGGCGAGAGTCAGATGATATCAATTTCGCCATAACGCTTTTTCGATCGCTTCGATGCTGCCGACTATTTCTGTGTCAGGAAGCTCTTCAAATACATAGAAACCGAGTGCGTGCCGACCGGATAACCGTAAGCTCTTGAACTTTAGCTCGAATGCGTGATCCTTTACGGTAACAAGAAATGCCGACGGCCAGGCTCCGTCTCCAAGTGGTTGGAATTTACCGTATTGGATGGTGAACAACACATCATCTCCACGAGAATATACCAACTCGCGTATTGTAAGCGTCGGCCTGTGTACCATTGCCATGCATTCGATTGTGCCGATTCGCCGAATGAAGACAAAGTCCTTCGTACTCATTTGAACACCGTAGGGAATAAAACCTGATAGATCACTCGTCAAATAGTGTAAAGCTTCAGTAAGACAGATAAGTCCAGAAGGTGATTGTATCAACGCATCGAGTGGTGACTCGATCTTTTTAAGCGCATTTGGGAAATAGAGCTTAGCGACACGGTTTTGCAGTATGATGTCAGCGACGGGAGGTTCGTTTGGTGCGTTTAGCTGTAAACGGTAGCTATCAAGGCTGTCGAATCCGAAAGCACCCTGCATGGTGACCTTTTTCTTCCCAGAGTAAAAATCTATGCTAACATCTGCATCGCCTCCCCCGAACAGCATCGCACGGCGGTTCATTATGCGAAGCATCGCTTCCGGTGTAAGATCGGGTGGATATAATGGAAGCTGTTTTCCTTTTGGTGAGCAACCAAATACAGTTGCGATCGTCAAAACTAACAGCGTTATCAGTATGAGTCGGGGATAGTTTTCTTTGAGCTTCATCATGTTAAGAATTGTAGTCTTGAGCCTGAAAGTGTCAAACCAAAACGGAGCTGCGGGCAAGCGCGCTGCACTGGGGATATAATGCAAACAGAAGGTTGTGTAATCGAGACGAACCCAGCTTCACCAAACCATCACAATACAATGAAGCGCTGTTCTATCCTTTTCAAGAAATCGGTCTTTGTTTCCATTTTACTCTGCACCTTCTTATGCTATTTCAGCTTTGCATACTCAGGGGGAAAGACAAGCGTTGATGACCCTGTTGGTGACATGTTTTCCTTCGAAGTATCAGAACGGTCTGCGGCATGCGGTGATATAAAGTCAGTTTCTTTCGAATGGCAGACAGCCTTGCTTCTCATTAGCACTGCATTTGTTAACCCTCCATTCTCTGCAGCAGCCGAAGAACTTCTTCTCGACCTCGAACTGACCTGTTTCGCCTTTGGCGCACCTGTTCAAAGCAAGGTGAATTTCAAGGTCAACCGCACCGGAAAGGTCGGATTTGATGCACCCCCAAGCGCGGCTTTGATTGGAGCTGAGCTTGTAGGCTCTGATTTTGTAATGCGCTTTCGCATACCAAATTCTGCAAGAAGAATCGGTGTCTCTATAAAGACCAGACTGATTTGGCAGAAAGGTTGGGTTACCGACGAAGTGGAGTATTTCTCGTTCAAGCTTGAGGATATGGAGTCAAGCGATCCTGCCACATCGCAATCATTACCCCCAACGCAACCCGATGATAAACGCGTGTTAAGTCGCGACAATTACATACCTCCAGTTGGAGGTTATCTGTGGAAAGACGATCCTGAAAAGGCCCTTGCCCTATTTGAAGAAGCAAAGCAGTTCATAAACGATGATCCTCGAAAGGCGCGGAAGATTGCTGAAGAGGCCTATTGTCTTACCCCTGACTATATTCTTAAAGAACAGATTGTCGCTTTTCTTATGCGCATTCCAATGAAGGGGTACGAGCAGGTTACTCCTACAGAGAACAATAGGACAAAAACCCTGCTTCTCTATGAGCATCTTCGTGTGCTGTATGGCTACTTTCCTTTAAGCTGGCCTGCAAAGATACTGCAAGCGACCTATGCTTCAGACATTCGCGAACGATATGGGCTGCAACGCGAAGATGACAAGGTCAAAGCGTTTAAAGAAGACTACTTGTCTGAACTTAGGCTCACTAAGATACCAGAAGTTGAACGAGCGCGCATCACCAACGGAGAGAAGGACTTCCTAAGACTTGGAGCAGAAGCATACAAAAAGAAGGAGTATGAGGCTGCTTTCGCTTTTTACTCAGCTTACCTGCTGTATTTAACAACAGGAATGGCAGAGGGCGATCGCAAAGCCGCTGAGGAAGGGTTGCTTCTTGCGGGAGAAGCTGCCTGCAACAAAGTGGATAAGGACGAAAAAAAGATACTTGATGACATACTCAATCATAAGGCATTCAAAGATATAACCACTCGTGCTTCCGACCATTTTATAATCCTCGGTCCATCAGATGCGGTTACGCGCATTCCTGATTCATCGCTACGCAATTTCGACATCGGCTTCACAGTTCAGGCTGATTTCTTCGATACTTCACCAAGCAAGCGAGAGAAGAGGATCACAGTCTTTTTGCGTGAGCTATATGGACACGCCGCTGGCCATGCAGGTGGAGACATGATATTCATTTCGTTCAAGTTCTCCAAACGCCAAAGCAGTGCAATGCAAATTGACAACCAATTGTATATGCACGAGCTTGTGCACTGTATGTGCGAATACGAATTCCCCGTCGCTGGACTTAACGAGGGTATTGCCGACCTTGGAGCCTCTCTTTCACTGTTGATGCTTAATCGTGATGAAAGCGAATCGCGAACCTTTGCGTCCAAATCCTTCGAAGACTACTTTGTAAAGCGAAAAATGCCGTTTAACCTTATTCAGCAATATGCTCCGGCAGATGGATTCCTCTTTTTACCTCTCGCTAAGTCGCCCATGCAGAATGGAAAATACGAATGGAGCAAACTCCGCGCTGTTATGCGAGATCTAAAGAGCTATCCGCTGAAGCCCGTCAATACCGAGCAATGGCTAAAGCACTATATGAAGATTCTTGAGCCATATTTTGGCGACAAAGCGTATGAGTGGTACAGGGATTGTGGCTTGGATATCCCGCTTGGATTGAAGTATCTTCTCTCTGACGAGCTTAACTACTACAACGCCGATTTGAAATATGCGAAACATCGAGGTCATAATGCCTTATTCTCATTAGCGAACCGTATAGCATCTGAGAATCCGACATCCTACTTTCGGCAGATGGCTCTATTAGAGGCAGTGAAATCCGCAGCAAAATTGGGCGATGACAACGCGTTAACGCGTTTTCATAAAGCATCTGGCACAATGCGGTCAATGATTATCTCCACCCCCATTCCTTGTTCGGCAAAAGAGCAAGAGCAAGACTTAATGCTATCCATTTTCGAGGTGTGGCCGTCAGAAGGTATACCTGCAGATCTTACCAATATAGAATACACGAAGGTTCAGAACTGCGAAGCAGACGGGTTTTTTGAGATGGAAGAGCCTGATAATAACTCCTTCCACCTTATTTCCTTCTTTAACAAGCTAATCGCCCCGTGGGAGGGTTACCTCTACCTCACCACACCAAGCCCTTATGTTGTATGGATAGATGACATGATCGTGTGCCGCGGTGATTCAGCGTACGATGGAGACTATGATGGCGTCAAAGTCCCATTGAGCCTTTCCGCGGGGACTCACAGGCTTCTTATAAAAGTGAATGGCAGAAGTAAGCTTAGAGCACGAGTTCGAATATTGAACCTTGATTGTTCACCTCCTGATAACATAGTGATCTCAAACGCTCCTCCACCTGAATTCAGGATAAGAGTGCCTGTTACTTCGCTCAAACTGGGCGAGACCATTATTGAAGACTCATTCTCAAGCACAAGAACAATTCTGAACTGGATGGTTCGACACATGACATTCAACTTCAGGAACGAAGTGTTCAATCCCGTTCAAGCAGTGTGTATGTGGTCTCGATTCTATCCACCCTATGCCGAGGATCCCACTTCAAATGTCGGTTTGTTGCTTTGCAGGAAGTCGAGAATGCCAGATATGATCGCTTTTTCTGCAACCTTTATGCGAAGAGAAGGCACAGATATTCGCGGCGCGATGATACTCGATAGCGACCAGGGAGATGAGGTGTTTTCTGGTCTTAGTTTGTACTTTGAGAGGATGGGTGACACCGTAGTTCTTGATGTAAAACGCTATAGCACGACGCTCTTTCGCACAAAGAAGACTTGCAGAGTGAAACCGATGAAATTCACTGTCTATAGATATCAATCTTGGGTTTGGGTCGAGCTAAATGACATAAGCGTTCTTCCGTTCTTTCGGGTCGAACCTATGCCAACGGGGGTGTTAGGGATTGCTCTTACAAACTCAATGAGTCTTAGTGATGTGAACGTTAAGCGTATTCAGCAGAAATAAGGGCTTTTTGCTTGCTTTTATGTGCTATCTCAATATATTGCGATGTGAATTTGAGGAGGTAAGATGGCAGATAAATTCGTGTTTCATTGCCCACATTGCGGCGAGCAAATCGTTGTATCAAAGCCTTCTTTTTCAGAGGAAAAGTTTGTTGAGGTAGTCCCTGCTGTCGCGGTATCCCCAGACGAGATACCAACAACGGCTATTGAGGTCGAAGAGATACCTCTCAAGGATGTGATTCTTGAACCGGAACCGATAGAAGAGCTTGAACCCGAAGAGCTTGACGGAGACTTTGAGCCAATCGAAGAGCTTTCGCCCGAAGATCTTCAGGAGTACATGCCTCGCACTGCATCGCCAGTTTCACGAAGGGCGAGACCTGATGCACCAGCTCGTCCCGACAGAAGCGGTCCCCGTCCACCGCGCCGTCCCGGGCGCGAGATGCCTGATAAAGGGCGAAGGGGAGCGAAGCCTGCGCGTCCAGTGCGTGGGAAAGCCCCTGCTCCTGGTTCAGACTACGCTGTTATTCTCGACCCCATGGACAGAGACCTTGAGAATGTCGCAATTGACCTGATTATGGACTTTGCTGGTGTTGATGAAAACACCGCAATAAAGATCATCGAGCGCGAACCAATCATTGCTGTTCGCGATGTTTCAAAGGAAGAGGCGGAAGAGGCACTTGATGCATTTGATGCCGAGGGCATTACCGGCACAATTCGCCAAAGAAAGCCTCGTCGTTAGTACTCTGGAGGTGGATATGTCTCGCCGAATCGCTGTTTTGCTATCGCTTTTTCTTGCGATAGCAGTTTTTACATTTGCGGAAGAGGAACAGAAGGACACCCGTCCCCTTGTCGCTGTTCCAGACTTCCTTCTTCAACCTGCTGGACAGTTTGAAGATGAAGAAATGGGTGTACTGGCCGCTTCGATGATTATCCCCTACCTTGAGCAGCGCTATCGAGTTCTCGATCGCGATGAGTTACTCAAGTTTCTCGAAGCAAACAAGAATACACAATTAGACCTCTTTACAAGCTCTGCAGCGGCTTCTTCACTTAAAAACATCGGCGTTACAATCCTGCTGATGGGACGCATTAACAAAATCGAGGCTACTAAGTTCCGCATCGAAATGCTTATGTTGAACCTTGAGAATGGTAAGATAGAAGGCAACGCGAAACCCGGACAAATCTCAAAAACAGGCGATCTTGCAAACGAATGCAGAAGAATGGCGCAAGAGCTTGTCGAGGAAAAGCCCGAAGAAAAACCTCCTGTCAATGAGGAACCAAAACCTACTCCAAAGGAGCAATTCGATCCTTCTAAGTTCTCAAAAGTGCAGGTTGAGATCGTCACTTCAGAGGGTTCTTTTAAGATGAGGTTCTTTCCGAATGACGCTCCTATAACTGTCCAGAACTTTATACGCCTTGCTTACTCGGGGCATTTTAAGGATAAGTATGTGCACAGAGTTATCAAGGACTTCATCGTGCAGATGGGCGCTGCTGACAAAATCGGCACAGCCCAGACTGTTAACATTCCCAACGAATTCAACAACCGTCCCCATGTTCGCGGAGCCGTTGCTATGGCGCGAAATGTTCGTGCAAAGGGATACAGCCACGGTACTCAATTCTATGTCGCCCTGAAGACAATAGAGAAGCTTGACAGAAACTTTACCGTATTTGCCCATGTTGTTGAAGGGATGGATGTAATAGACAAGATATCCATGATTCCCGTAATTAATGTTCAGGGAAATCCATTTTTCCCTGAAAAGGACGTATCAATCGAGGACATCATTGTCTCAGAGACCGACGCTCCATTCAATCCTCCACCTCCCCTTCCCCCGATGATCACAACTAATACAAAGGGTGTAATCATCGCTGAAGTTTCGACCTCTATGGGGACTTTCTTCATGCGATTTCATCCTGACAAGGCGCCTCGCCTTGTGGAAAACTTCCTCGACCTTGCTCAACGCAGGTTTTATGACGGCCTTGAATGGCACCGTGTTATTAGGGATTTCGTCATCCAATCTGGAGATCCCGATCCCGACGACCCACAGTTTGAAGAAGCACCAAGGGATGTAGTTCGTGAATCACCAAGCGACCTTAAAAACCTGCGCGGCACCGTCGCAGGCGCGAAGTCACAGGAAGACACAGATATCAACTCGACTTCTCAGTTCTACATAAATGTTAAGCACAACGAATATCTCGACGGAAAATACGCGGTTTTCGCAACTGTGTACAAAGGTCTCGAAGTTGTTGATACAATCTCGAAAGCCGCCACCGATGGCAATGACCGTCCGATTGAACCTGTTTATATAAACAAAATAGTCATAAAGAACCTGGGTGATGTTGTGCCTCCTTGGGATGGGGACGGCACAGAGCGCAACCTTGTGCCTGCGCCGCCAAACACACCTCACTCGAAGATGATCGCGGTGATTTCGACTGACGCGGGTGACATTCATGTGAAATTCTTTGCCGATCAAGCCCCAAAGACCGTCGCGAATTTTATCTCGCTCGCGCAGAAGGGCTTCTACGACGGCATGTTCATTCACCGTGTTTCGCGTGGAAAGATTGTCCAGTTCGGCGACCATTCAACCAACAACCAGACAGAGCCTCCTACTATTCCTGATGAAAAAAGCTCACTACGCCATTATAAAGGCACCATTGCCATGGCGCATGTAGGCAAGCCCAATTCTGCAACTTGCCAGTTTTTCATCAATGTAGTTGATAATCCTGAGTTTGATGGTTCTTACTTTATCTTCGCCGAGGTCATAAAGGGAATGGATGTCGTCGAGCAGTTATCGAATCTTAAGACGACTGATTATGAGGGTCGCCCAGAATCGCGTGTGTTTTTCTCAGTGAAATTGATGAAATACGCTGAATGAGGTAGATATGCAGCTTGATGGCCTTAAGCACCTTCGATCTGGAAAGGTCCGTGATATATTCGAGGTAGGCGAGAACCTGCTGATCGTCGCTACAGATAGAATATCCGCCTTCGACTGGGTGCTTCCAGACACCATCCCCGGCAAGGGCAAGATACTGACATCCCTTTCGCTCTTTTGGTTCGACCTGCTTAAAGACACGGTTGAAAACCACCTGATAACCGCTGATGTTAATAATATGCCGCAACCATTGCAGGCGCACCGTGCCGCGATAGAAGGACGATCAATGTATGTCCGCCGCGCGTCAGTGATTCCTGTTGAGTGTATCGTGCGAGGGTATATCACTGGTTCTGGTCTTAAGGACTACCAGCGTACAGGTTCCATCTGCGGAATTTCCCTTCCTTCTGGCCTTCGCGACTCAGACCGCCTTCCAGAACCTATCTTCACCCCTTCTACTAAGGCAGACATAGGGCATGATGAAAATGTCTCCTTTGCCACTGCCGTTGACATAATCGGTCGTGAGACAGCAGAGCAAATCCGCGATCTTTCGCTTTCGATTTACTCACTTGCCGCCAAACACGCCGAGTCGCGCGGGATCATTATCGCAGATACTAAGTTCGAGTTCGGTAAGCTTCCCGACGGCCGTATCATTCTTATTGACGAAGTGCTTACACCCGATTCATCACGCTTCTGGCCGATGGATAAGTACACACCGGGTAAACCGCAACCGTCTTTCGACAAACAGATTGTGCGTGATTATCTTAATACCCTAAGTTGGGATAAAAACTCCCCACCGCCCTCCATTCCTAAGAACATAATTGAAAAGACCGCAAGTAAGTACGAAGAAGTCATGCGGTTATTGGTAAAATGAAGCAAAACGACGGAAATGGCTTTGCATCATGGCTCGCGCGAATATTAGCCGCGGAAGGAAGATTCACCCGCGAACAGATTGGCGTATGGGAGAAGCGCGCACTTAACCGCGATCAATCGTTTGTCGAGTTTCTTGAGACCTCCGGCGTTCTGACCTCCGAGGAGATTGCAGACTATCACAACGAGTTTTCAGCGGAGAAATTTGACCCCGACGCCCCATTTGTCGCCAAAGAACGCAAAGGTGACTTTTTCGAACCAGGCTCTGAGGTTGGTGGATACAAAATTCTCGCGCTCATCGGTGTAGGCGGAATGGGCGTTGTTTACCGTGCGTTGCAGATTTCACTTCAACGCGAAGTCGCTCTGAAAATATTGAAGCAGGATAGGCTGCAGGATGAGGAGTACCGCCGTCGTTTTGTGAATGAAGCTGTGCTTGCCTCTGAACTCTCGCATCGCCATATCGTGCGAATATATGAGGCAAACTCATTCAACGGGCGGCTTTATTTCTCAATGGAGCTTGTTGACGGCAAAAATCTGCAAGACCAAATAGACGCCACAGGCAAGCTTGATCCCGTATCTGTAAAACGCATTGCTATGCAAATCTGCCTTGCGCTTCAGCACGCAATGGGAAAAGGCATCGTTCACGGCGACATAAAACCTGCAAATATTCTGATGGACTCGACGGGCATATCTAAGCTTGCAGACCTTGGCCTCGCTAAACGCAGTTTCGAGGATTCTAAACGGCTTTTCGGAACTTATCGCTATGTAAGCCCGGAAGTTATCTTAGGGCGCAAGGCCGATGCGCGTTCTGATATTTATTCGCTCGGTTCTACGATCTATCATCTTCTCACTGGCATTGCTCCCTTCGAGGGTCTTAAGAAAGAGAAGATTCTCGACGCTCATCTTGCCGGTTCTTTTCCCGACCCATCCCTGAAAGTACCCGACCTACCGATCGAAATGGTGCGCCTTGTTCGCTGGATGACCGCGCTTGCACCGCAGGATAGACCGCAATCGCCACAGGAGATACTTGACTTTTTAGGTGCCTCGCAATCTTCAGAGGTTTCTGCCGAAAAGGTTAAAAGAAGAGTATCTGAGATGCCTGTCCAGCGTAAATCGAGTTCTGGGCTGTTTGTCGCTCTGATAGTGATAGGATTGGTCATTATTGGCTGGTTTATTTATAGCGCGACAAGTAAGGGAAACGGCAAAGACAATGGAGCGACTCCGCAGACCACATTGACCTTTGTTGCTTCAACTCCTACTCCTGCCCCGTCGCAAGCAGCCTCCACAAAATATGCCGGCTATGCCAAACGAATGTATGAACCTGCAAAAGAGAACTTCGGTCGTGTGCTGGCCTATATCGAGGAAAAGATTCCGTTAGCAACAGGAGACGATGCTGATGAGTTAAGAGCCTTTAACGAGCAAATACTCACCGAGAGAAAGGCCAAAGTCGCATCGTTAAAAGACAAATTGACGAAGAATGTCGAATCACTAATCGCAAAATCCGACTTTGTCGCTGCCTATGACGCTGCCGGTTACTTCACCGTTCCGCAAGGCTGGGGATTGACCGCTCAGGATGAATCCCTTATCGGCATCAGCAAGCATCTGATATCATTGGTTGACACCGCGCTTAAGGCGAAGATAGGCGAAATTGACAAACTAATCGCTGAAGGTGACTTTGAAAAGGCTGCAATTGAGCTTGCCAAACTTAACGCGAAGCCGATCGCAAATTTCGAGCACCAGATACTCGAATTGACGCTAAGGCTCGAACAAGAGCAGGCAAAGCACAACGCAAAGTTAATCGCCGAGGCACAACCGATTTACAAAGAGAGCCTTCAGCAATTGCTCGCCCAAGTATTAGAAGGCGACAGTGAAAAGATAAACTCGAAGGTTCTTGAGATCGCCCGCAACACCGCACTTGCGCCATACAAAGAAGACATTAACCACCTAAAGACCGACATAAAGCTTGTTATCTTGTTTTTCGACGCGCTTACTTCATTCTACGAGGATAAGATAAAGACCGGCGAACTGATTTCGGTGGGCTTTACGAACGGCAACCGCTTTACCGGCAAGGTCGCCAAGATATCGAAGAAGTACTATGTTGAATTTAAGGACAAAGGTCTTGAGGGCAAGATGGCCTTGACTATTTCTACGATGATTGCCGAAGACATTGTCAAGTTCGCGTCACTTGGTGGATTCGACACGATGAAAGGTCAGTTGGCAATCGCGGTTCTTCAAGCGGCACGGGGAGATTGGAAGCAGGTCTGGCCGATTTTCGAGGCAGTCGCGCCTTCTTCCGAAAGAACAAGGTGGATCGAACGCCTTGCAATGTTTACTGCCCCTCAGATTACCGATATCAACACGCAAAAAGAGGCTGAGGATAAGGCAGAGGCTGTCTATCGCTCATTGCTTGAGGCGTTTCAAAAAGACGATCTTAAAAAAGTCGCCGAGCTTGCCAAAAAGCTGCTTGAGGAATACAAAGACTCGAAGACCACGCAAAGTCACCTGAAAGCTATTCAAGAGCTTTACGCCATTGCAACCGGCAAAAGTATAGAGGTGAAGCCTGAGGAGGCCATTCGCGATTACGATTTTGCCAATCCTCTTGACCGAGACGCGTTTTTTATGAGGCTCTTTGGTGGCGACATAGGCAACCTTGGCGTTGACAAGAAGAACAAGCTCTATGTTACAGATGGTCAGGATGGCTTGCTGTTGTTCAAGCAGACGCTTACCGGCAAGGTAGCCGTCGAGTTCGAGATGACCGTCGAGACAGGCTCTCAGATACGCGTGTGCATGAAAACTGACAGACTTGGCGGAGGCATAGTCTTCGCACCGGATGAGTTCGGTCCATACGACGCGGTAAAGACAAAATACCGCCGCGGTGGCCGAAAGGTAAAACTCGAGGTTGTCGAGACGGGCATAAAAGTAACCGTTGACGATAAGCAAGAGGAAATATTCGCCTTCATCGGCAAGCCAAACGATGCCTTGGCTATATACTTCATCGGAGCAAACGCGCGAATATGGAACCTCCGCCTGACCGGCAAATTCGGACCAAAAGCCGCGACAGTTGACTCAATTCTTAAATTCTACGACGCGATATATTTCGCCGATATTCGCAAGAAAGACCTGCCCAAAAAGGACGGTAAGTGATGAGCGATAATCCTGCAGTATTGGTGCTGATGGGATCAGACAGCGACCTTCCTGTTATGGAGGGCTGCATTTCGATGCTAAAGCACTTCGCCATCCCCTATGATGTTGAGATCTGCTCTGCCCACCGCACACCCGACCGGGCGGCAGCTTTATCGCAAGGCGCACGCGAACGAGGCGTTAAGGTGATAATTGCTGGTGCGGGCGGCGCGGCTCATCTGGCTGGTGTGCTTGCCGCACATACAACGCTTCCTGTTATCGGGGTGCCCTGCCCAAGCCCATTGAACGCGCTTGACTCGCTGCTGTCAACCGTGCAGATGCCCGCAGGGATACCGGTTGCAACTGTGGCCATTGGCAACGCGGGCGCGACTAACGCGGGGATACTTGCTGCACAGATACTCTCGCTTTCAGACGACACAATTGCCCAAAAGCTCGATGATTTCAAGGCGAAGATGAAGCAGACCGTCGCCGACAAAAACGAGAAGATGAGGCAGAATAAATAAAGATGTCCGCCTTAAATGCTCTTCTGTTTGATGGGGATGCGCAAAACGGAAGACTTATCATCCTCGATCAGACCGCCCTGCCCTCGCAAGAGAATTACATTACAATAGATTCGCTCGATTCGGCTTGCGAGGCCATTGCATCGCTTCGCATACGCGGTGCGCCGCTTCTCGGTGTGTTTTCTCTGTTCGCGTTTTTTATCGCTGTCAGAGAATCGAAAAACGGCGTTTTGGCCATAGACGACGCGGCGCAAATCGCCGATAGAATAATCTCCACACGACCCACCGCGGTCAACATTGCAAACGAGATTCATGGCCTTTTATCTTGCATTTCCCCCCTCCTTCCTTGCAATAAATCGTCGCTTTCAGATCGCGTGTTTCAATACGCAATACAAAGAAAGAACGCCGATGAAGACGCTTGTTTGCGGATTGCTGAGGCCGGGTTTGACCTGATTGCCGACGGCGGGGTCTATGTTACGCACTGCAATTCGGGCGCGCTTGCGACATGCGGCATCGGCACCGCGTTGGGAGTTTTCAAATACGCCCATTCGCGCGGCAAGAGATTTTCGCTCATTGTGCCTGAGACAAGGCCGCTTCTGCAGGGCTCGCGCCTGACGGCTTTCGAGCTTTCGCATGAGGGTATTCCATATCAGATTGTCCCAGAATCCGCGCTGCCCACGGTCTATAAGTCTATGAAGGTCTCATGTTGCATAACCGGCGCAGATCGCATTGCGGCAACCGGCGATACAGCGAACAAAGTGGGAACATTGCTGCACGCAATTCTATGCGAAAGATACGGCGTTCAGTTTTACATTGCCGCCCCAGTTTCGACCTTCGACCCCGACGCTAAATCAGGCGATGACATTCCTATCGAAATGCGTTCGTGCGACGAGCTTCGCTTCTTCAACAGCAAGCAGATTGCGCCTGCGGAATCTCAATGCTTCAATCCGGCCTTCGATGTAACACCCGCCCATCTGATCGCGGGTTTTGTCACCGACAAGGGCATCCTTATACCTCCGTTTAATATTTGAATCTCGAACATCCAAAAAAGAAGACGGGCGGCACTTATGCGCCGCCCATCGTTTTTCGAGAATTACAAACCGTAAACTATTGCTGTTGCGGGGGGGTTTCGCCCTGCTCGCCTGGATTGCGGCCACCGGGATTCCTGCCGCCTGGATTGCGACCGCCTGGGTTGGTGTTATCGCCACCTGGGTTGAAGCCTCCTGGATTCCTTCCACCCTGAGTACGCGGCATATCGGGCACCTGCTCCCATGTGTCCAACTTTTTGAAATCTGCGACAGCTATCTCGGCACCCTCTTTGAAATTCGCAAGCGGCGCGACGACCAATCCGTATGCCTTTGTGCCGTAACGCGACACTATGCCAAGCACATCGCCGTCCTCGCGCACAACAAGCGCGCCAAGAGCCTCATCGCCAAGCTGCTGCTGCGAAAGTGTCAGGCTGTAAAAAGTCGTGTTGCCATCCTTCAACTCGCCGTTGATCGAAGCGGGTAAATAGAACGGCGCGAAATTCCATTCGTCACCGCGGCGGCTTATAAGATAGACATTATCGCCTATCTTTGCTGGTTTGCCGTTTGCAAGGTCAATTTTCACAGCACCGGCGTCCGCGGCAAGCTCTACTGTCGCAAACGCGACACAAGCCGAGACCTTCATGCCAAGCTCTGCGCCCTCAAATTTACCACCGTTGGGTGCGCCGACAGTTATTTTATCGTCATGCAGGCCGCCCATTGCGCGGCGGAATTTTTGCGCGCTTCTCATCTGCATGTTTATTGGGTACATTACCATCGTGTCGCTGATTTGATAGGCGGCGTTCCAACTGCGCGCCATCATACCAAAGCCCTGCCCTGGAGCCTGAGCCCCACCCGGCTGTTCTGCATTTGCAACAGGCAGACCGCCCTCGCGCATCATAAGCACATAGGGTGAATACATCATCAAAAGGTCGCCGGGAGCCATTTTAACGGCATCAGGCTTTGCCTCGTCACCCTCTTCGGCAAATGCGAACATGCAGAAAAAGGCCGCGGCGACAAGCATGAAAGCGAGCGTCTTCGAATACTTCATCGTTTCTCCCTCGTATTGGTGTCAATATTAAACACTGCGTCGCCAATTTGCACGACGCCATTTATGTAAGACGCGATTTTCGCGATTTGGTTACACGCGGCAACCTTTTTTCGCCCTATCCTTCGCTATGCTAATAATGCCCACCCGCCCGCAAAGCCGCAAGACAAGCCGATCTGAAAGCGTAATAAGATAAGCCAGACGCGCTTGTAAGCAATCACCGGTTTTCACAAAGCGTCTTTCCAACTGCATTCATCGCCAATCTCGTGTTTCTCTCATAACATGCATCAAGAACCCATAGCCTGTTGTCTTAAAAAATACTTCGCAAATTGAACGATGGCGATTTTTGCGTCTCTTCAATCTCTGCCTTCTGATACTTCCTAACTCCGATTAATGTGTAAAGCGAAGCGCAGCAGTGCTTCTACGATCTCATCGCGAGTACGCGGCATACCCTGTTATCAGGCTGATTTAAAGGCTAACAAACCAGCAATAACGCGTTAGTTTTCGCGTGAAACTTCGCCGAAGCCGCAAAGGAGAAAGATCACGCGACAGGTTGTCAAACAAATCGGCATCCGATAAAAAAATCGAAATCCTCTCTTGACAACTGTTGTACAGGCTGCATACTTGCCCCTCCCGCGGAACATCTCCGCGACTTTTAACCCGTGTTTTATCGAGGAGTTCGATGACAATATTCGCGTGAAAGCCCGTTCGCAACAGCGTTCGAGCCACGCAAACCGCCTGTAAGGGCACTGGCATAGGGGAGGATTTATGAGACGCACTCTGTTCGTCTGCGCTTTTGTCGTATTTCTGGCATTGTCGTTATGCAGAATTCCCGCAGCTTCAGCTTATGCACCTGGAGATGTTGTCGTAAGGATGTTCGACACATCCAACAACTTGTTAGTACCAACTTCCGTTTGGAATTCATGGCTAATTGAGTTAGACTGGCCAGGTAGCGATGGAGATTTGACTTCTCAAGATGGATGGACTGAAGCATATGATGGCGGGACAAACGATGGCGACGCAACATTAAATGGAACATATCTCTTCAGCTACTCGGGTGCTGCATGGAGCTCAAAAGTAACAAATGGATGTCCTGTTGGCATTTTTGCACGCTTTTTATCATACATGGATCAAGGTACGAGTCCCTATTCTGGTAACACTGCAACATTAACAGGTAATGGTTCATCTGGGACCCCATGGACTAACAGCACAGATGCCCTTAAAGGTAGTGTGCAATTACGGTTCATTTACTATTTGAATGCTGTGAACTATGTTGACATTGTGATGGTTTCTCAACCCTCATCCTTTGTGTTCACATCTTATCCCTCGACAACCACTGCCGGGAGCATGAACACGCTTACTATCATCGCGAAAGATGCTTCTAATGCCGATCTCACAGGTTTTGTCGGATCGTATTTTGTCTCCGGAAGTGGTTCTGGCGCCATTATTCAGACACCAATGACTACTTACTATCCAGCATGGTCTCCGACTTCTGACTTTGCTACAAATTACAATAAAGACTCTCAAATGTATGTGACCTTCACCAGTGGTTCTGTTACGGTGTATCATAAGACATATGCCGCGGGCACCGGTACATTCAAACTTACTGTCAGTGCTGGTACCTACAGTAGTGAAGCGACATCTGGGACAGTGACCGTTTCGCCTAAAGAATTCAGCGCATACAAACTTGTTCCCTCGGCAAGTGCAGTGCAAGTAAATAGCGAATTCGAACTGGCAATTGCTGCAATTGATGAATATGAAAATACTGTGATAACTTACACTGATAATCCCACCCTAACATTTTCCGGCCCGGGTGCATCGCCGAATGGCACATCCCCGATATACACTATCGATTCAGGCGGTGTGAACAACAACACCAATCCATTCGGGGCATTTGTATCAGGTGCAAAGACCGTTTATGTGAAACTCTTCAATGCCGATGGTGTCGGCACTGCGATAAGTCTTTCCGACGGTTCAAAGACTGGTTTGTCTTCCGCGGTAAAGGTTAGCAGCGGCACAGCGACTGGGCTTGTGCTAACGATCCCAACCACGACACCTCCTGCTACATTTGATGTTGGTGCTGAGTTTCTGTTGACTATCGAGGTGGTTGATAGTTATGGTAATCCTAAGGAAATAGTCTCGGGAATACATTCTGTCACCTTCTCTGGCCCCCTGAGTTCCCCAGCGCCTTCAAGCTCTTCGCCAATATATGCGTCATCTTCAAATGGTTCAAATACAACTTCATTTACCTTCACAAGTGGGAAAACAAACGTACATGTGAAACTATTCAACGCAGATGCAACAGGAACTGCCATTTCTGCGACAGGACCTTACGGAGCAACAGGCTCATCAACCGCAATCAAGGTGAATAGTGGATCTCTTGCATCGTTCACACTTGTCCCCTCAACAACAACACCAACCGCCGGAACGCAGTTCACATGCGACATCACGGCGAAAGATGCATACGGCAACATCGCAACGACATATTCACCCTCATCTTTTAACTGGGCGTTGGATCCTTCAGGCACAATAGGCTCATATTCACCAGATTATCCAGACACACCAAACTTTGTAAGCGGCTTTTGGGATGATGCTCCAGTTACCCTTTACAAAGCAGGCAGCTTCACCCTTTCAGTTTCGGGCAGCGCTCCGACTGGTACAGCAAATCTGACCGTTGGTCATGCGGCCGCACTTGGTAGCTTTGTTATCACCCGCAATACTCCTGCCTCAGGCGATGTAACCGCAGGCTCTGCATTTACAGTTGATATAACAGCGCTCGATACTTACGGCAATGTTAAGCTCGATTATTCTCCTTCAAGTTTTTCTTGGGCTTCGAGCACATTTACTGCTTCACCGATGGGGGACAATCCATTGTACCCCTCAACTCCGAACTTCATTAGCGGAGTATGGACTGGTGCATCGGTAAAGCTTTATAACGCAGAGACAAAGAACCTTGTCGTTACCGACGGCACACCTTCCGGCTCACTGAGCCTTACCGTTGTCGGAGATCCTACCCCATCTACCGGCACACAGCAGTCTTACACTTTCGAAAATGTGACAAACTGGGCGACAGCAGGCAACGGTTACAATGGCGGCGACGGCAGCACTGTTACGCCGTTCCTCGTTACCGCTGGCGGTACCTATAAAGTTGAACTGACGATGCGCGATACATACGGCAATGTTGCCAACTTCACCGGCGATAAGACCGTATATGTTGAATGGGAAAGAAGCGCAGATGGTGGATTTACTTGGACATCGGCTGCACCGAGCGCGCCAAGCGGGACACCCACACTTTCCAATCCGCAGGTTTTGAATCCAGTCTCTTTCACTAATGGAATATCTAACCCGCTTGCCGAGTTGCATATCTACGATGCCGCAAATCTTTACCGCTTCAGGTTCTACAGCAGCACACCGACCAATTGGATGTATGCGGATGCTTCTCCGGCCACATTCGACCATTTCGCCTTCAATCCATCAACTGCAAACCCGACCGCGGGCACACAGTTCAATATAGTAATCACTGCATACGATGCATTCAACAACCCGATCGGCGGCACAAGAGCCTTGTCATTCACCGGCCCCACGGCTTCGGTAACTCATAACGCAATTACTTACAACACGATCTACGACGACGACAATCCTGCCCTTGCAACAGCCACAAACTTCACCTTCAACACGACTACAGGGCAGACGACCGTCTATATAGTTCTGTTCAAGGCAGAGTCGGTAACTCTCACCGTTACCGACACCGTACTTTCTAAATCGGGCACAACAAACCTTATAGTCAAGGGCGATGGCGGCGCATCATTTGTGGTGAACGCCTCGTCTCCTCAGACGGCAGGCACAGCCTTTGCTGTTAGCCTTACCGCATTTGACCTTTACGGCAATACCGCTGTGTCGTATGCAGGAGACAAGACGCTGGTATGGACAGGCACATTCAGCAACTCACCCACAAATACCGCGCCTTCCTATCCCGTAACAACTGTCAACTTCGTTGCTGGTCAGTCAAATACGAGCCTTTCATGCACCCTTTATAATGCAGACTCCGCTAAGACCTTAACCGCTACCCAAGGTTCAATAACCGGCAGCGCAAGCATCGCTGTGAATCCGAGCACAATCTATGCGTTCAGATTGGCAGATGGTACAACACAGACCGCGGGTGCGCCATTCAATGTGACCCTTACTGCAATAGACCAGTGGGGCAACGATGCCACTGGCTTTGCCGGCACAGACCTCAGCATCGTCTGGAACGGATTGACGAATTCGCCAAGCGGCGCAATACCTACATATCCTGCCGCTCTTGTTACTTTTGTGAGCGGTGTCGCAACTACAACGCTCACATGCACAGCGGTCAATGCGCAGACCGGCGCGACATTGACTGCCACCTATGGCACAATCCCCAACACCAATGTCGGCACATTAACCTTTAATGTTACAGCAGATGTCTCCACAGCACATATCACGGCAACAGTGTCTTCACCGCAAGCAGTTGGTGCGTCATTCTCTGCTGATTGCGTAATCAAGGATATTTATGGAAATGTCGTGCCCTTATCGGCACCCGTACCGCTCACATGGGCTGGATTATCAACCAGTCCTTCCGGACAGACTCCTTCCTATCCTCTCTCTGTAACTTTTGTGAATGGGTATTCTGATCCAGATCCATTATTTACTGCTTATGCGGCAGAGTCATCTGCTCAGCTTACTGCTTCGTTCGGTGGAACCCTCCTGACCATCTCGAACAACTTTGTCGTTAATCCCGCTGTGCTTTCGAAGTTCTTGCTTACGACAGGTGCGGCTCAGACTGCAGGTGTACCATTCTCAGTCACCGTGCAAGCCACCGATGCTTATGGCAATCTCATTCCCACATACACTCCGACCACACCCACTTGGGCGAACAGCTCCTTTGGCTCGGTTGGAGGAAACTCGCCTTCTTATCCCACGCTGGTGTTCACAGCAGGAAGCGCGACTGGCAATGTTACCCTTTACAAGGCTGAATCTGGCAATCTTGTTTTCACAGACGGCAGCTATACTGGTTTGGTTGCTATCACTGTATCCTCTGATGTTCCCTACTCGATTGCAGTTTCCGCCGGTTCGATACAGACCGCCGGAGCCGCATTCAATGCGACGCTTACAGTAAAAGACCAATTCGGCAACCCAGCCGCAAGTTATGTCGGTTTGCACACGATTAACTGGAGCACAAGCACATTCACAGCAATCGGCGGTTTCTTCCCTCTTTATCCTGCCACTGTATCTTTCACCGCTGGAGTTGGCACCGCATCCATAACTCTGTACAAAACAGAGACTGGCACGCTTGGCATTGCTGATGACACAGCAACCCCACTTACAGCAACAAGCAATTCGATCACCGTCGTAAATTCACCAGTTCTGACAACGATGACCGCAAGCGTTGCCGGCCCCGTAACCGCCGGAGCGCAGTTCAACCTGATTCTTACAGCTTACGATCCTTACGGCAACCAAATGCAGAACTTAAACGGCCCTGCCGCAGTCAACATTGTAGGACTTGGGGTTGCGCCTCTCGGCAATCCGACAGTCCCGTCTTCATTGACATGGATCTCAGGCGTCGCGACTGTGCCCTGCACCGCTGTTCTTGCGTTAGCAGGAGAGTCAGTAACCGCAACAGTGGGCGCAGTTTCCGCCACATCGAACACATTTGATGTAACCCATGCCGCTGAATCGTTCTTCGATGTCTTCTTAAGCATCTCCCCGAGCACCCCCGGCACAGCCGGAACTTCCTTCGATATGGATATAGTCGCAAAGGACATGTTCGGCAATATAGCGATCGGATACGCTGGCAGCAAGACGCTCGCTTACAGCGGTATTGACAACGCACCCGATGGCACACCAGCCGATTATCCTTCCACAAGCGTTACATTCACCGCGGGCGAAAGCACTACACTTTCTTGCACTTCTTATTGCGCGGGTCTCGATTCGATCACAGTCTCTTCAGTTCCTGCTGGATTGACCGGCTCAGCAAATTTCGCTATCAATCCTGCATCTGCTGTCGAGTTCCTTTTCACCGGTGTTGTGCCTGATCAGGTCGCCGGTGTCGCATTCACATTTGGACTTACGGCACTCGACAACTGGGGCAACCTCGATACAGCTTATGCTGGTGCAAAGACCCTTGCATGGAGCGGTCTCGAAACATCACCTGGCTTAGATGCACCCTCCTATCCAAACACATCACAGACCTTCACAGGCGGCTATAGCTCACTTCTTAGCTGCACCGCCTACACTGCTGGCACACAGACAATTACAGTTCAGAATGTTGGTACGGTAATCGGCACATTTACGATCAATGTTACCGCACAGACATTCCCCTCGACTGATCCCACACAGCCCGCTTATCGCCTTGATGAAACGATTATTACAACAGCAAATGGCTTTTTGACTGGCTCCGGCGACGGTTCGACTTTTATCGCAAGAGCCCATGTCACCGCGGGCAACGCCTTCAAGCTTCACCTTGTTATGCTTGATAACTTCGGCAATCAGGTGAACTACAACGGCAGCATTCTTTTGACCATCACATGGGAGAAGAGCGCAGATGGCACGACTTGGGTGCCGGGCTTCCCCAATGCTCCCAACGGTCTGACCTCATACTCATCCCCATTCACACAGACCGCTCACTTCACTGGTGGTGAGACAGATGTCTATCTCACTTCTTACGATTCGACCCCCTACTATCGCTTCTCGATTTCGAGCAGCACGCCTTCCGACTGGTTCTACACAGATGCATCTCCCGCGACATTAGCCGCATTTGTCGTTACTCCTGACACTACAACACCAGTCGCGGGCACAGAGTTCGAATTGACTGTCAAGGCAACAGACACATATGGCAACCCGATCGGCGGCACCAACGCCCTCGCCTTCACCGGCCCAGGAAATGCGCCTGTCGGCACATCGCCAATTTATGATGACAACACAGGCGCAGTCACAACTGACACTAATTTCGTTTTCGATCCCACGACAGGCGAAACCACAGTTTATGTGATTCTGTATCGTGCCCAGACAACATCAATTACTGTAACACACAATTCCATCACCGGAAACTCCGGCACCTTGGTTGTAAGCGGTGCATCAACACCTTCAACCGGCGCTCAGCCTTCTTACACATTTGACAATCCAATGGCATGGCTCACAATGGCAAACGGCTACCGCAGTGGAACCGGTACTGGTTCAAGCACTGCGGATGCAATGCTTGTAACAGCCACTGCTCCGTTTAAAGTCGTGACTACTATGCGCGATATTTACGGCAATGTCGCTGGTTTCAGTGGAAATCAGACCATCACCGTAACTTGGAACAAGGATTCATCAGGCTCTTGGGTTGCTGGCGCGCCAGATGCCCCCAATTCAACAGCGACCGCGACCACATCGCTGACAGCCAGCTTCGTCAACGGCGTTGCGACAATCCAACTTCAGTGCTATGATGCTGGCGATTACTATCGCTTTAATCTGCAGAGCAGCACTCCTTCACCTTGGCTTATCATAATCGCGGCCCCTGGTGTACCCACACAGCTTGGTTTCAATGGTGTATATACCGGTTTTGTCGCTGGTGATCATTTCGATCTCGATGCAGACCTGTTCGATACATTCGGCAACATCTGCACAGGAATCACTGAATCCGCCAGCTTCCTCTTCAACGCGGCAGGCACTCCAACAGCCTCTCCGAACGGCACAAATCCGACAACTGGTGGCACGATCCAGTTCATAAGCGGTCAGAGCGTTGCCGCAGGCTCTACGGACATTTATGTCTATAAGGCAGAAACATTGACTGCGGTTGTCTTCATCACCGGTCTTGGCTGGAGTGCAAACGGCACATTCACACTGACCGTTGCGCACAACAACACGCTTGGTGATTACACCATTTCCGGTCTGACTACTACTACACCGACCGCAGGCAACGAATTCCACTTCTTCCTAAACGCGGTTGATACATACGGTAACGCGATGACGACCTACGGCGGCACCCGCAATGTTTCATTCAGCGGTCCGTCAAATGCGCTATCCGGCACATCTCCGATTTATGATATTGCTTCACCGGCCACTACAACATCAGGCTCGGTTACTTTTGTTGCAGGTGTCGAACAGGTATTTGTGAAGCTCTTCAAGGTCGAGACCACATCAATTACTGTTACCGACACAACGACTCCTTCAGCCTCAGCCACAAGTGCTTCAATCACGGTTTCCGGCAATATCCTGCATCATTACGCAATCGCCGCACCAGCCGGACCGTTCAATTCTGGCTCGGCTTTCAGCGTCACCATCACACCACAAGACGCATATAACAACACCGTGACTGGCGGCACAGTCAGCATGGGATACAACCTTGTCAGCGGCTCAGCAGGCACACTTGGCGGAACCACAACCGGTATAGCCTCTGGCACCGGCACAACCGTATCTCTAACTTATAACACAACTGCGGTTATCACAATAACTTGCGCTGACTCAACTCCGATAGCGGGGCTTGCGTCTTCGAACACATCCGTAATCGGTGTCGCAACAAATCTTACATTCAATTCTCTATCAACAGCGTCGCCGGTTGCAGGCAGTTCAGTAACCTTTAAGGTCAATGTTCTCGACGGCGCAGGCAATGCGGTTGCTGACGGCACGACTGTCAACTTCACTTGGGCTGACCCGGGCAATGACAACAACTCATCACCAGTCGGCTTCACAAGCATCGGCACGACGGTGAGCGGCGTTGCGACCGCTGTCTTCCAAGTCTCGACCTACGCGGGCACAAGCTCGGTAAATGCCGACAACTTCATATTGACTGCAACACAGGGAACCGGTTCATGCGGTTCAGGCACGATCACGGTTCATCCACAGGCGACGATAGACCACTTCTCTATCACAGCGGCGAGCTATAATGCTGT
>CAZNBY010000013.1:0-67291 GCA_964571525.1 uncultured Planctomycetota bacterium | reverse complement strand
CTCGTTTGTTAGTAAAATAAGCGTTTAGTTGTACAATGAAGAGGGGGGCATTACAGACTTCGCGATAGCCTATGTTCCGCTTCGCGCGTCTCATAATGCAAAACTCTAATAGTTGAGAACCACCCCTTCGAGCATCTACTGTTTCTCCTCGTTTTCAAGGAACTCTGTGATGCGCCTTGCTTGCTCGTCGGGTTCGCATGGCTCGGTGCGAAGGATCAGAAAGCACTTTTCTTTAACTTGTTCGACAAAGACAAGGTCATCGGCACACATTGTCTTCATCTTCAGATTAGTTAAATTTCGTACATAACCATACTTTCTCGTCTCAGTATTAAATACATATATATCTTTATCGCGCATGACAATATTTTTACCATATGCACAATCGTAGTCAATTAAGCATTTATTTCCTGTCTTGAAGGAATATAAATACGAATCACTTTTCGGCTCCCAGTATACAATCGCATACTTCTCATCAATAAAATCTCTCACACGAAAAGAATCGTCGTATTTTACATGTGTTCTAATAATTCCATTACTAATAATATTTATATTGCGCTTCTTATAATCACTTACAAATATAACCTGATTGCTAATATTGACATACCCCTCCCATTCCTTGTCATTGATAATATTCAACGCGACATCCCTACTTCTCCCTACACCACACAAATTAATAATTTCCTTGCATATATTTCCCAAATCCTTTTCACACATTAATTGAGCAATTCCCGTATTCGATATTTCATATATATAATACTCATCATCGCGGTCACGCACCATTATGAACTTATTGAGTACTCCAGCCCAATATAATTTGTCAAAATCTCGAGAGATGCGCTCATATTTTACACGATACTTCTCCAACCTATCCTTAACAGAATATACAACAATTGAATCGTACACAATTGCGCACATTGTCTCGTTGTCATTGCTAAAGACTAATCTTTCTTCAAGTCCAAATATATTCGGTAATAAGAATTCAGATGTTCTTAGATTCTGCACATTTAACGACCAACTATATATTATTACATAACCGTTAAGCCATGATAAACCATATGTATTGTCATGAATCATACGCTCCTCCATAACCTTTCCATCCTCAATTCGTACGCATATACTTTTGTCTTCCTTGTCATAAAACAGCAGTTCATACTTATTGCTACGCTCACAGTGCACATATCCTTTAGGCACTTGCCAAAGAACCTCGTGCTGGTCTGATATCGAAAAACATACAGCCACATCGTTATCATTATCTTTCTTCCACGCAATTACCTTCCCATTCGAAACATACTCGGCCCTATAATATTCTGATTCAAGCTTTGTTATAACTGGTTTATCCGCTCTCCAATCAACAATCCAATTGTATTCATTGTTTTTAATGTCATAACCGGTTACTGTGAAGCATGGTTCATAGCATATTTGATAACCGATTTCGCAATCGTTATTAATATCAGTTAATAAGCAGTAGTCAAACTTCCCATTTTTATACTTACATCTTACTACTAAGTGATATACATCATCTTGGCCTTCTTTTCTCCATGAATAATATATATAATCATTATCAGCAAATAATAAATATTTGTCTCCGTATTCACTAAAAGACACATCGAGACTACACCACTCAACAATCTCGTGCTTAGATAACGAATATATGTAAAGAGAATAATTCGATAAAATATAGTAATTATTCGTTTCTCCGTTGTAATAAAAGCGGAAATTATTTCCATACAGTATTTCGATTGATATGTCCTTCAGCAGTCTTCCTGTCATACCATCGAAGATATAGGGTCCTTTCAGCAATAGGCCATCCTTGGTTAAAAATGGTATTCCTCCTGACGGTATTGTAGCTGTTGATTCAAGCTTGCCGACATAGTTCTTGCCGTACAGTTTCTTAACGCGCGTTGTACTTATACCGGTCTCCTCTTCGCATTCCACGGCATTCCCAAGGGCGAGAAGTGCAGTAAGAGCGAGTACTAATGCAATACTCAAGTGTCTCATCATACCCCCATTTTGCGCATCGAGCGCGCTTGCTGGTTGCATGCGGCTCTGCACGCTGTAAGTGCAGTCATGCCACCCTCTGTTTGGTTAATCGGATCAGCGTACGCTGCGCGTTTAGCGTTCAAGGTGCCAATGCAACATGCTAAGGATACACCGTAATCGGCGGGTGTCAAGGGTTTTCAAACCGCAAAAGGAATTCTATTCGACGGAAACACTATCCTTCCCTATTTTGTTGCGGATCTGCTTTTTTGAGTATAATTCAGCAATGATAGTAAGAGAAGTTGCACGAATTCTGCACGATCTTGCACCTCGCGAACTGGCTGAGAGATGGGACAATATTGGTCTGATCTGCGGTGATTATTCGACGACAGTTACCGGTATTGCGATTTGCCTTGATGTTACCCCTGAGGTAATCACCAGTGCAGCACAAGCGGGATGCAATCTGCTCATCTCGCATCACCCAGTTATCTTCGGCGGTATAAAGTACCTGCGCCACGGCGAGTTCACATCCGACTGCGTGATGGCTCTTGTTAAAAGAGACATCTCATGCATCGCGGCGCACACGAACCTCGACTTTGTGCTTGTGTCACGCGCATTGGCCGAGATTGCGGGCGCAAGGGTGATAGAGACGCTTTCACCCATCGAAGGCGCGAAGTTGGCGAAGCTCGTCGTCTTTGTTCCACACGAACAGGCGGAGGCGGTGCGCGATGCGATGTTCAACGCTGGTGCGGGATGCATCGGTAATTACTCATCATGCTCGTTTTCTGCGCAGGGTGTTGGCACATTTCGAGGCGATGAGGGCACAAATCCCTTTATTGGCACACCAGGAAAGCTTGAATCTGCCCAGGAAATCCGCATAGAGACCGTGCTGCCGCAGCACCGAATCGGCGATGTAGTGCGTGCAATGAAGAAAGCTCATCCTTACGAAGAGGTCGCATACGACCTTATTCCACTGCTCAATGAAGACAACAGGTACGGCAACGGAGTAGTGGCGGTGTACGACAAGCCTATGAGCGCAGATGACTTTATCACCCGCCTTAAAGACGCACTCAGCGTCGAGTGGGTGGAGGTGGCGGGATATCGCGGACAGGAAAAGGTGCGTCGCGTCGCATTTGCTGCGGGCGCTGGATTCGACTGCTATAGTGCGGCTGTCGCGAAAAACTGCGATGCCTTTGTTACGGGCGAGGCGAAGTATTCAGACCTGTTTCAACCAAACCACCGGGGAGTGCTGACTGTCATAGCGGGACATGGCCAGAGTGAGGCTCCTGTGCTGCCCTTATTGAAAAGGGAATTGGAGAGCCGCTTGCATGATGTAAGATTCGAAATAATACCACCTAAATTTCCAGCAAACAGAAGGTGAACAGCAATGCTTGAAATGCCAGTTATAGACTTTTTGCGCGAGGCGGCAGATAGAAAACCCGTGCCCGGAGGCGGCGCAATCGCAGCTTTGGCGGGTGCGTTGGGCTGCTCTATGGCGCACATGAGCGCCGCGTATTCTACAGGCGATAAGTTTGCGCAGGCGAAGGAACAGATTGACGAGATGATGAAGCAGTTTGCAGAGGCAATGGGCAAGTTTGCCGAGCTTGTTGAGGCAGACGCGGCAGCGTATTCAAAGTACGATGCCGCCATGAAGATGCCGCGCTCGACCGAAGCGGAGAAGATGGTGCGCAAGACTGCGATGCAGTTTGCTATACAAAATGCCGTCAAAGCGCCATTAGATGTCTGCGTGTTATCCACACAGACATTGCAGGCTCTGGCTCCATTGGTCGAGATTGGTAACGCTAACCTGATTTCGGATGTCGGGGTAGCTGCATTGATGCTGCGCTCGGCGTTTTACTGCGGCAGACTGAATGTCGAGATAAACCTTACAACAATGGGCGAAAGAGAGGGCAAGGAGGAACTTGTGCAGAATCTCGATCATTTAGAGAAGGCTGTAAACGAGCTGACACAGTATATCTACGACACCGCAATGGAAGTCATAAGACAGAAGTAATGCTGATACGCCATCCTATTCCCTCATCGCCAAAGGTATGCTGTTCGTGCAAGCGCAAGTTTGAGGACGGCGAGATAGTATTTTCGTCACTCAACGAAGGCGGTGATGGAAAATGGCAGAGGGACACATACTGCGGCGATTGCCGCGACAAGTGTACGCGCCGCGGTACGGTAGTATCAGTATGGCATGGACGGTTTTCAATTAAACCGCAAAAACAGCGGCTTCCGGCAGAGATGGTGTTGGAGCTATTAAAAAGACTGGTTGGGGACAAAGCGAAGCTTGCGACAGCAAACCTTTTTGCATGGCATCTGGTTCGCAAGAAGTATCTTAAGCATGTCAATTCCGTGCCAATTCAAGGCGGCGACCTGAATGTCTTCCGTTCGCCCGATTCAGGCGAGACATTCGAGATCGCCGCAACAAGACCGACTGATGAGGATTTAAAATCGTTCGTGTCGTTGCTCGATGAGATCGAGGAACTTGACCGATAACCCCTCAGCTATTTTTTTAACCTCTTTACAACATCTTCGAGCTTTATTATTGTCGCGAAATTGGCCATATCGAAAGGTTCGGAAGACAGATCTATGTCGAATTCTGTCTCAAGGCCAATTGCGATCTCAAAGAGGCGGATCGAGTCAAGCCCAAGGGTCTCGACAAGGGCGGCATCGTCAGCAATGTCCTGAGGGCTGATGTTTAGGAACAAGCGCTCGACTATCATCTGTTTGATGCGGAATCTGATGTTGTCGGTCATAAATCCTCCACAGTGTCTATTCTTGAAAATCTGTTGCCGAGAATCTGATAGATGCATGTGTTGCCTAACGAATCGCTTATGCGCACCCTTATAGGTTTGTTTGCGGCTTCGGACAGTGCGAGCGATACTTCGTTGGGGGTAGCCCACTTTGCAATCTTGTTAACACTCACCGGTTTGCCCTCAACTTCGATCTGCAGCGAGTCGCGGTCAATTAGGTTATCGTCCTTCCAATAAAGGAACAGAGCCTTATTTCTCCAGAAAATGCGGGTGAGCTGTGGCGGTTCAAAATCGCAGAAGAACTGCATGTGCTTTGTCTCTGACCAGTTGCCCGCCTGATCGCATGCCTTAACATTAAGGTAGAATCGAGAGCCAAAGGGGAAAGGAGTGTCGGGAGTCCACACACCTTCGGGTTCGTCCGGCCATGTTGTTATGCTTGTTAACACCTTGCTGACTTTGCCAGACTCGGCGAACTCTAATTTTGGAAGTTCCTTCGGAGCAGGTATAAAACGAGAGACCATAAGGTTGTCAATGTTAATCGTATCGTTTACATATCCGCCCCTGAAACCAGTATCCGCGACGAAAATTGTGTCAAAATTCGTCGCACGCAAGAGCCTTGTATCAACCTTCGCATAGGTGTTGTGCCATTGTCCATCAACGATTGGCTTTACAAAGTCACCGATTTTTGCGCTGGGCATGATGGACTCTTTACCAGATCCGAACCAGTTTCCGCTCATTCCCGATTCATCATTAAAGCCAAGCATGTAGAAAGTACGGGATGATGCCGATATTAAGACAGAAAGCGGCACATCGTGGTTGGTCTTGTAATCGAAAGAAATCAACGGATTTTCGGTTACATTAAACGAACCGCTGAACAGGTTCGCCCTCATAATTCCACCGATGCTATCTGACGACACTTTAAGCGATGCTCGCCCTGATGATGCGGTAGTACGATCCCATTGAGTAAAGGCGAACAGCGTGCCGGTGGCGCGGCTGGAATATGTCCTTTGACCTTTATCGGGCAGTTCATAATCTTGAAAGACCGCTGGTTTATCGCCGATATACTGGGTAAGCAGCACCGGTGGTGTCTTGTCATCCGATGAGTTGTATTTCGATGATGCACGAACCGGCGCGATTGGCGAGCCATTAACGGTACGAAGCCCCGAAACAGTCGCTTCTATATTCTGACCTTCGGTAAACGACAGTACATCAGCAATGCTGAAAATCAGGCAGGAACCGTCGCTGCTAATATAAGTAGCTCCGATTTTGGTCGTCTGCTTGCCGTTTATGCTTAGAACCGCGCGAGAATAGTTTATACGCCCGCAATCGTTGTTTAGCATCAGACGAACTTCTGGCGCACCGTTCGGCAATATAACAAGCGAGTCAAAATACTTGCTTGTGGAAGCAAGAGGCTCTATCGCTCCGAGGACAAATTTAGCCCCTGCACGGTTGCCTTTGAATCCTGCTGCAATGTAATCATGTGTGTATAATTGCCCAAATCGGACATTAGAAATAGTCAGCTTTCCGGCAGATTCGCCTATATATTCTGCTAACATGCGTGCAATTGGAATAACAACTGTATGCAGTCTGCCATCGCATTCAAATGGAACTTCACCTATAGAGGGCATAAGGGGTTCATCCTGCGCAGGGCCGGATATTCTAACTCTGTGCGTGATGCCGTTATGGTCAAAATAAAGGTCACCCACAAAACCGGGTGGAAGCGCAGCCGAAAAGGATAGGGACGGAAACTCAGACAACTCGATGATGCTGTTTTTGGCGTGCACAGCGAAATTGCCATTTTCGACAAGAGTAACTGTGATAAGATCTTTATCGGGCTTATCAATAGCAGCAGACAATCTGCTGCGACGCGCACCGGCATCATTCCACCATTTTGTATCAAAATGCTGTTCGGTGCTGAATTCAGGCTGAACCGGAACGAGCTTTTGCGCCGCAACACGCACGCGAGATAGCAGCCAACCGTTATGGTAAGTCCACAGCATCACGCGCTTACCTGCAAGCATCTGTGGGTCATCGAAACTGTGAAACAGGTTGCCATCAAAATAGAAGCTAAGCGTCTTACCGATCCGCGTAATCCTGCCATGAAACCAGCGTTGATGCACAACCTCGTTCTGAAGGTACTGCAGACGGTTATCGTGAGGCAGCATTCTGAAGTTGCGGCTCCGTCGGTTCTCGCGTCGCATGACATCCTCACCACGCATAACACCGATCCAATAGTTCATCGAACCGCCGATGAAATAGCTGTACCCTGACGATATATCGCGCCCGTTTGTACAGACCGACATGCAGTAGTTGCCAAGCATCTCGTAAGGTGGGTCGTTTACCATCATCATTGAGGCGAAGTAAGCGTCAACCGAGAAATCGCCCTCAAGGTCATACTTGCTCGCAATCGCCGCAGGACCATTAAGGTTGACTCCGCCGAACCACGACCAGCGCGGATCGCATATCCACTTGTTCATTACGCCCCATTTGCCGTCAAGAACAAACCAGTCAGTGGGGCTTTCGTCGAAAGTGTAATCCTTTACATCATCGCTTTCGCGTATTTCGACACACGCCGTGCGACCTCGATAGACCTCGTTCAATCCGGTAATAGAGAATCGAGTGCCCGATGCTGACACTGGCAGATTGTGCGTCAAATAGTGCTTGCCAGATTTGTATATCGCAACCGAGTTGCGTTCGAAAACAAATTCCATATTTGCCTGAGGCGTGTTAAACTCTTTGACTATCTCGTTCTTCTTATAATCACCACAGGATATTTCAAACTCATTTGTCGAGGGAGTAAACAAAAGCTTTATGCCGTTTTGACCTTTGTCGTCGGCAAATGCATCAATGCAGAAGAATTTGTACCTTGCACTTGGGTAGAGGATTACGGATGTGGTGTTGAAGCAATCATACTTGTAGCTGAAGACATAGGAGCCTGATGAAAATCGAACACTGAAGTCGCGCGACGGGTCAGACCAGTCCCGCATATCGCTTTGTTGTTTGTGAATGTCGTTTACAGCACGACGGCGGGGTTCATCAATATAGTTGTGCGAATTAACAATGCGCACATCGTCGAAGTAAACTCCATACCCCTCCCCGACTTCAAGCCCCGCTTTTCCAAAGGTGAGAGAATTTGACTTGAACGAAAGCACGGCAACCTTGTCAATGTACGCAGTAGCCTCATCACCGATTACCGAGACCCTCATCTCGCTGTACTGGTCACTAAAAAAACCACCGGGCTTGGATGCAAGCACTGTCTCAATACCCTTTTCGACGCTTACGAGTTCGAGGGTATTGATCTTGCCTTTTCTGTGCGAGTTATCACCATACCACCTGAAGGCGAAGTAGTTCTTTGCATCGCGATAGTAGAAAACAAGGCCGATATAACCCTCGCCCAACGGTTTTACCGATGCGCGGAAAGAGTAATCGAACCAGAACGGATAACCTGTCAGCAGCAGCGACTGCTTATCCATCTTTGCGGGTTGTATTGGATACCTTTTTTCAACCTCTCCCCAACGATAGCGACGGGCAATAACAGTAAAGTAGAGCACCTTGTTGCCTCGCATTACCTTCAGGTCGAACTTCTCGCCATCTTGCGCGTTTTCAAGCCTGTACCACATCTGCGTGATGGATACCTTGTTGACCTCGATAATAACATCGTCTTGCTGGATTCCAGCTTCGGCTGCGGGAGCCTGACCCGCAATGCGTGATACATGACCATAAGGCGAAATATTCACACCGATGCCAGTCTTTTCCTCAAGCAGTCGGCCATTTTCAAGCATCTCAATCTGTTCCGAGTCAGGAAAGCGAGAGAATATCGAAAAAGGATTTGTGGATCGTTCAGCGAATGACAGGCCGCAGTTTTCCCAAAATCCTGACACAACATCCCATTCGCCCGCATCCTCGGTGCGCATAAATGAATCTGTAAAATAGACTTCCTCGATGGGCTGCATTTTTTGAAATGCCGGAACAGAACCTCCGTTTTCACAACCTGTTCCGAACGACTTTCCTACCGCATTCCCAATCGAGCCTAACAGAATAGTCTTACCGTTAAATATCAGTGCGGCGTAGGATTTTGCCCGCTTGATCATCAACTCGCCTGCGGTGCTGGGCGGTAACTCAGCAGTAGCGATAACCTTCTGTTCGCCGTCAATATACTCCTCGAACACGACCTTGCCCTTTAGGAACCTAAAAGCCCTAAAATTGCCTGTGTCTTTGTATTCGAACAGCAGTAATGAATTGTCGCCGGGTGCGCGTGAAAGCTTGAAATGAAGCAGATATGTGCTCCATTCTCCACTTTCGCCAAGCAGTGAAAAGTCAATTGCACCGCTTCTTGTCGGAAAAGCCGAGACAAGAACGAGCAACAGAAGCAGAGCAACCGCAACGGTGAGGATTCTTGATTTCATGTTTGCCATCTGATACGACATGCTGATTATAAGACATACAAATAGTGATTTTGTCGCAATTTGCGTGTCTTTTTTGTTAGACTTTCCAGACGCCTTTCCAACCCCCGCAAAAATGACAGAAAAGAGCAAAAATCGAAGCGCGAAAGCGCCGGCTGGTTATCCAACCGGCGCTTGTCGCAGATAATCAAATTACGCGTGCTTTTGAGCGAAATCTGTGAGCAGATCGCAAAGTGCCTTAACCGATTCGACCGGACAGGCGTTATAGATCGAAGCTCTCATGCCACCGACACTGCGATGTCCCTTAAGGCCGAACATCTTGTGCTGTTTGGCGAGCTTGTCAAACTCTTCCTCAAGCTGCTCATTAGCCATCTTCCAAGTAACATTCATCAAAGAACGGCTGCAAGGCATGGCGTGAGGCTTGTAGATTTCGAACTTGTCAAGAACGGCATAAAGCATTGCCGCCTTTTCGTTGTTGATTCGTTCGATTTCCTTGATTCCGCCGATGCTCTTGAGCCACTTCAGCACCTGACCGACAATGTAAATCGGATAGACAGGCGGCGTGTTGTAAAGGCTCATGTTGTCAATGTGTGTGCTGTACTTGAACATTGTGGGCACGGTGGCGGGTGTGCGGGCAAGAAGGTCCTCGCGGATAATCACAACGGTTACGCCTGCGGGTCCCATGTTCTTCTGCGCGCCAGCATAAATCATGCCGAACTTGGAAACATCAACAACGCGGCACATGATGTCGGATGACATATCGCAAACCATCGGCACATCACCGGATTCTGGGAAGGAGTGCCACTGGGTGCCGAAAATCGTGTTGTTAGATGTAACATGCAGGTAAGAGGCTGTCGGGTTGATCTTGTATTCTTTGGGAATCTGGTTGAAGTTTGTCGCCTCGCCAGTTGCAATTACATTGACCTTGCCGAACAGCTTGGCCTCTTTAATGGCCTTTTTCGACCACTCGCCGGTATTGATGTAGTCTGCTTCACCCTTCATAAGGTTCATTGGAACCATGGCGAACTGCGTAGAAGCGCCGCCCGTAAGAAAGGCTATTTTATAATTGGCAGGAATGCCCATAAGCTCGCGGAGATCTGCATCAGCCTCGTTCACAACAGCTTCAAACTGCTTAGAGCGGTGAGATATCTCGAGAATGGACATACCCATGCCTGCAAAGTCCTTCATGGCTGCGATGCCCGCCTCGATGACGGGAGCCGGAAGCACTGCAGGGCCTGCGAAAAAGTTATGTGCACCCATTACGTTCTCCTTCTTAGAGAGGAAGTTCAGAAGCGATTATCTTGACCAACTCTGAACCAATGCGAGCCTGAGCCTCAGCGCTCGAAGCGCCAAGGTGCGGCGTAAGTATGATGTTATCAAAGCCAGCGAGCACATTCTCCTTGGGAGGTTCGACTTCGAACACATCAAAGGCACCGCCAGCAATCTTGCCAGCTTTAACAGCTTCGGCAAACGCGCGCTCGTCAACAACACCGCCACGGGCACAATTGACGACGAAAGCGGTCTTTTTCATCTTGGCGATTGAATCAGCATTGATGATGTACTTTGTATCAGGGGTCAAAGGAATGTGGAGCGAGATGTAGTCAGAGATAGTAAGGACTTCATCAACCGTGGCAACGATCTTGCCGTAAGCGAAGTTCTTAACATAGGGGTCGTAGGCGACCACGCTCATGCCAAGAACACTTGCGATACGGGCAACTTCACTGCCGATGCGACCGATACCGATAAGACCGAGAGTCTTTCCGTTAAGCTCGGTGCCTGAGAATTTCTTCTTCTCCCAAACACCAGCTTGCATTGTGGCGTCGGCCTTTGCGATCTTGCGGGCAAGTGCAAACATCAGGCCGATGGCCAGTTCTGCAACGGCAAGAGAGGAAGCAGCAGGCGTGTTGAGAACCTTGATGCCTTTCTCTTTCGCAGCGGCGACATCAATGTTATCAACGCCCACTCCGCCACGAAGAATGGCTTTCATGTTCGTTGCGGCCTCGATCGCCTTCCGCGTGACCTTTGTCGCACTTCTTACGATCATCGCATGGAACGGTGGGACTGTCTTGACAAGCTCTTCCTCGTTCATGCCAGTCTTTTCAACGACATCGTAGCCGAGTTGTTGAAGTTTGGCGAACGATTCTTTGTCAATAGGGTCGCAAACAAGCACCTTTATCATCTTGCCTCCTTTATTCAGCCTCATTGTTAGAGGCTTCTTCGACAAGTTTCTTTCTGAACTCTGACTCGGTCATGAACTTGACCGTGCCGTCTATAAACAACACATTCCTGCCCTTAAAAAGCTCAGGTTTTGAGGTATAGAGCAAAATTCTCGTTCCCGGGTCATCAAGCGTCAGCACCTCTTGTGGCATATCGAAACCAATTAACGATGTGTCGCCCGGGCATATCGCAAGGCTGTTTTTCAGCCACCAAGTTGTTTCATCTGCAAACATGTTGATAACCGCAGAAGCAACATCCTTCGGGAAGCGACGCTCGTTGTTCTCAGCTTGCTTTACAAGCTCGCGATGAAATATCCTCATTCGATAACGGCAGAACTCGACATCTGGCACAAACTTTACCGTTCCATCAAGGGTCATCACCACATAGCCGTCTGAAAAGTTGCGCCCAAGTGTTGCCTCGCGTAGCAGCGCGCTACGAACAGAATAAAGCTGGTTAGAGTTCTTGTAATTCGCAGGTGGTACATCCTCAATGCGGTTTGCGAGGATAGCCCATTTTTCCTCGCGATTCAAGGGGCGCTCTTCGATTTTTCCCTCGGCTTTTGTCTTTGCTTCATCAATCACCTTTTTATAGTCCAAGTCCTTGTACCTAAGCTCGTCTTCGTTGTAGTCATACGCTAACAGCTCGGTCGGATGTTTCTTGATGTCCTCAAGCGTCCAACCGGGGATGATCTGAATCGAAAACCGTTTGTTTGATGCCGGACAGACACCAAGCCTCCTCCATTCAAGCGGTGAATGATGCAAAAAGTTGTCAATCTCAGGAGGAAACTTACCGCCGTTGAAATCGGTCGAGTACTGAATCATCGCTGCATATAGCTCCTTCATAAGCGCCATTGTTTTTTCCTTATTCTTCGCGTCGTCTGCTTTCCAGTCGCGCGGATAGAAGAACAGCACAAGCAGCGCGACAGTGACGAATACGAAAACAAGTACAACTCCGCTAAACTCGATCATTGAGAAGTGAGGACGACCGTCACCTTGCATCGTGATAATGCCCTCAGTGGCAGGTTTTGTGGTTCTTTCGCTATCCGTTGTCATTGCTTTTCTCGATTGTTGAAAAGGTTGTCATAATCGAAGAACACGCACCAAAAAAGTGATTCACTTCGACAAGCACTCCATTGTTTACCATCCTGGTGTCGGCGATTGAGAACGATAGAGGTTCGCCGGTACCCGCAGCTTTGTATTGTATCGTCCTTCCCTTAGATTGCCTCATAATCACAGCATTTGCCTTCCGCAAGTAGTCAAGGGGCTTTAGCTGTGTTGTTCGCAGAAGGGTCTTGTATTTCAAAACGCCAGAATGAGAGAACATTAGCTCGGTTTGCTCTTCCATAGATGAGCATTTGATCGCATCATCGTAAGAAAACTCGCACAGCCGGGGTGAAACAAGCTCGGTGATAACGCCGTTTTCGGCGCAGAACACAATCATGTGGCCGAGGCTGGTCAAGTGGATATGAACCGCCAGCTTCGAAGATTTGTACCTGTTCGACCTAAGCCCTGAAAGAACTTCAGGGTGTATGGGTCGGTCAAACACGGCAAAGACAAGGTCTGACACCCGAGGCAGATTAGTCATTTTATCGTCGGGCAGGCTGAGCTTAGCGAATCACGCGCCATCTAACACCAAAAGGGATTGGAGGACGGCGGTTCGCAAAGATTGTGCATAACACACCGCAAAATTCAGCCAAAACCTTGCCCGTTATGGAATTATAATACAATAGAAGAGTAAGACAAGTTTTTCACCGCTAAATATCACCTTAGATTACATACAGGCGACAACAATGCGCTGATGCTTGTTCGATCGCCGGGAGTTTGTATGGAGTTTATTCGTATGCCCCGCGCAAGCGAGAATATGGTCGAGGGCACAGTCGGCCTTTGGCTGATAGAGGAAGGTTCTGATGCCGCCGCAGGCGCACCAGTTGTCGAGATAATAACAGAGAAGGCACAGTTCGAGCTTGAGTGCGAACGAGGCGGAACGCTTGCAAAAGTATTCGCACCGCCCCGCTCAACTGTACCAATCGGCTATGTGCTTGGTGTTCTTACTGATGTGGGTGAGGATGTAGATATTGATGCCGTATCAAAGGAGAATGAGGCACTGATCGCAAGGCACCTTCGCACTGCGGTCGGCGACCTGAGCGTCAATTCTGCCATGCCTGAACATAGAAAAGATGCCGGACGAGTCTCGGCAACACCACGCGCAAAGAAACTGGCCGCAGTCAACAACATTGATCTGGCCGTTGTTCGTGATAAACTCGGTGTATCGGGTATTATTGAAGAGAGCCATGTCAAGAAATTTATCGAGGGTCTTCAATAATAACGAAACGCGCGACAAGTTACATCGTCAAAAGAGGGTGGAATGCTTGAAAAAATCCCGATGACTCCTTGTGGTTACGAGAACCTTGTAAAAACGCTTGAAGAACTTAAGGCTCGCAGGGCGGTGATATCGAAGGCAATAGGCGAAGCTCGTGAAAAGGGCGACCTGCGCGAAAACGCCGAATACCACGCTGCCCGTGAAGATCAAGGCATGAATGAGGCGAAGATTCGCGAGCTTGAAGACAAGCTCGCTCGGTCCTATATCGTGCGCGCCGAGAAGTCTGGTATTGTGCAGCTTGGCAGTATAGTGACAGTACTTGACCTTGATGAAGAGATCGAAGAGAGCTACACTCTTGTCGGTGCGGGTGAAGAGGACTATACCGAAAACCGTATACTCACCACCTCACCGATCGGAGCCGCGCTTCTATCCAAATCTGTTGGAGATGAGGTTGAAGTCAAGGTACCGATTGGCATTCTGAGGTTTCGAATAATATCAGTGGAGTAGGCTATGAAAATCCGCAGAATCCTTTTGCTGTTCGCCGCACTGGCGTTGCTCTCGTCGTATGCCCTTGTGTCGGCTGATGTTATCTATCTTAAAGACGGATCGGTGATAAACGGCAAGGTCATTGAGGAGACAGAGCATTATGTTCTAATCGAGGTCGGTAAGGAAGGCGCCAAGGTCTCGACAAAGATCGCGAAAGAGAAGATTCTGCGCATCGAATATGGCGACCCAGAGCCTGAAAAGCCAACAGAAAAACCCGTTCCAGAAGAGGAGACAGGCGATCCATTTGAACAAGCAAAGAAGAAGTCAAACGCCGCTGTCGAAAGCTTTGGCAAGAAGGACTATGACGCTTTTCTTTACGCGATGACAGACATGATGAAACTTGTCGAAAACCACGATAAGTTCAAGGAAGTCTATACTATAATCGAAGAACCCCTTAAGAAGAAGGTGCCCGTGCTTCTTGAGGACGAAATCAAGCGGTCCTGCAACGCTGTCGCACACTACGCGCCGTTCCTGCGCATCTGCCCCACCTGCAAGGGTGAAAAGAAGACCACAAAGGTTGAAAATGGCAAGCAGAAGCAAATCGCCTGCTCCACCTGCAAGGGCAAGGGTGGCATTGACTGCGTTACATGCAAGAAGCGCGTTGATACCGCAAAGAAGTACAGGCTTAAGGTCAGGTATTCAGAGGATGAGTTCAAGCATGTGGCGTACTTCATGGTTTATCATAATGGCGTTGCGACAAAAACCGCTGAACAGATGATACAAAAGTCCTTTCAGGGCTCACAGCGTTATATGCTGAACCAGACCGACGATATGATGAAGATGGAGGTTACTCTCAACAAGATCACCGTCGCAGAGTTTCTCGAAAAGCTTCTTGCTGAAGGCATGTCAGTTACCGAATCGCAGACAACGCCTCATACTTATGTGATAAGGATAAAATGACGCAGAAGCCTGTTAACTGCCCCTTTCCCCGCTGTGCAAACCGCGCCGATACTTACACAAGACAGGACGGCGCGATACTGATCGTCGTGCTGATGATACTTGTCGTGATGTCGCTTATTGTCATGCAGTTCTCGTTTTCAATGACGCTGAACCGTATGATCGCTGTGAACAACACCGAGGCGACGCAGCTTAAATACATGGCGATAGGCGGGCTTGAATACACAAAGAATGTGCTTCGTGTTGACCGTCAGCAGGATGAAATTGACTCGCTACACGACACATGGGCAAAGGTCAGCCCTCCATTCGAGCCACCCTTTAAGGTGGAGGTCGAGGTTCAGGATGAATGTGGAAAAATCAATGTGAACGCACTCGTAAAGGGTGATGTGGTCAACATTGCTGTTAAGGAGATTCTTGAACGGCTTTTTCTCGATATGGACATCAACATCGAATTCGTGCATGTGCTTGTTGACTACATTGATCCTAATTCCGAGGGGGAGTTTGAGGACGGGGCTAAGAACGCCCCTCTTGACAGTCTGACGGAGCTTCTCGACTTCGATTATATCTCGCCGGAGGTTTTCTTTTCACGCACCAACGGAGAGGAAAAGATACTGGGGCTTGTTGACCTTCTAACAATCCACGGACCGGGCAAGATCAACATCAATACCGCGCCAAGGAAGGTTGTAATGGCCGTATTCAACAAGGTCGAAAGCGAGCTTGGCGCTTTCGATGACTACCGCGAACGCAATATCATCAAATCTGTTGACGAACTTGTTCCACTTGGTATGACAAATGTCTCTGAAGTTGGAGCAGCAATCGGGTATGGCTCGGATTACTATAGGGTCATATCACGCGCATCGAGCGAGAGGCTCGTTAAGACAGTCGAGTGCATACTGATTCGCGGCACGCAGAGAATCAAGATCATCGAACAGAGAATATACTAAAAAGACGCTTGAATTTCTGCAATTTATGCAGTATAATTCCTTAAACGAGCTGGAGCAACCGGGATGTCTGCATTCAAAGGCCGCATCGCAATTCTGATTGCGATCGTGGCGGTTATCATCATGACTTTCGCCATTCGAAGCGGAGTTACAAGTTCTGCCAACGGAGGCCAGACCGAGCCTCCCTCGCAGCTTCGTATCCAAGACTTGCGATTTTCTGTCAACTTCACAGCATCGCAACCGCTTAAAAACTACAAGCTCGATATCGCGCCCAACAGTGCTTTCGTGCCTTTACCAGGCTCTACGGCAAACATATCTGTCTGCGCTGAGCACGGTGGCAAGCCGATAAAAGGCACATATACCTCCCCGTCTTCCTCGCGAAGCGAGGAAGCCACAACACTTCGTTTCGCCGTGCCTGAAGAACCCGGACTTAAGCGCATAGACTTCACAACGCAGGGCTGCCCCACAGTATCCGTGTACTGCCTTGTACCATTCCACGCACCAGATGCCGTAAGCGGCACAGTCGCTGGTGTCTCAATCGGGAAATATCCCAATCCATCGCAGGGCACTGACAAGGTGCGCGAATACCCGAGTCGCCATGTGGCACCAACTTACTTTGTCGAGATAAACGAACAAACGGAGTCGCTGAAGCTATCGCCGATAGTCAAGATTGGCGATCTCGTCTGTCCGACGAGCAAAGAAAACCCCACACGGCATGTGAATTTTGCGCCGGTAGATTATTCGCTAATAATCAAAGTCGAAGCGGGTTGGCAGTTGTTTTCAGCGCGCAATCCCGAGATACCGAACTGGCGCTTTATATCATGGTTTCGCACACCTGCGCACAACAAGCGTGAGCGTGGTTCGAGCTTCAGTCGTCACATATATGGTGACGCGCTCGACATAATAGTTGACCTTAACGACGACTGGCGAATGGACGACCTGAACGGCGATCGGCGCATAGATATGAAGGATGCTCTTGTAATAGCTTCGGTCTTTGAGGAGCTTGAAACGACTTTCGCCCTGCCTTGGGGTGGAGTTGGCACCTATGAATACCCAGGCGATGAGTCAATGGGTGCGGCTGTTCATATTGACACAAGAGGCTTTTGGGCAAGATGGGGCTTTTCGTGGATGACAGGAAGGCAGAAGAACATCGTGTGGTACGCACCGGAGCCGAAATGAAACCCTCATCGCCTGTCGTTAAACTTCTTTCTCCTGCAAAGCTGAACCTCTATCTTGCCGTACTTGGTCGCCGCATGGACGGTTTTCACGATATTGAGACCATTATGCAACCTGTATCGCTTTGCGACGAGATAGAGATTGCAATTGGCGGTTTAAAAGACCCAGTAACAACGCTTTCGACTACGGGCATATCGCTTGATGTTGCCGATGTGGGAAACCTTGCATATAGGGCTGCCGAGTTTTTCAGGATACGCACCGGTATAAAGGACTCGTTTGAAATCGCACTGCATAAGAACATTCCGCCCGGCTCGGGAATGGGCGGCGGCAGCAGCAACGCCGCGTGTGTGCTTCGCGCCTTGAATGATGCATACGGCAAACCGATTGACTTTGAAACATTGTGCATGACTGCCGAACAACTTGGTAGCGATGTACCGTTTTTCCTGTATAATTCGCCCGCAATATGCCGGGGTCGTGGCGAGATTGTCGAGCCCCTTGAGTCGTTTTCATCTCCGTTCGGGTGGTATGTAATCGCAGTTCCACCCATTCATGTGCGCACGGCAGATGTGTACGCTGCATGGGCAAGCGGTAAGAGACTGCCCTCCCCTTACGCCGATGCCGCGTCGTTTTTGCGGGCTTGGAGCCAGAATTCCGAAGCCCCGATATTTAATGCGTTATGGGCTTCAGCGAAGTCCGTTGCGCCGATTTTATCAAGATATCGTTCTCAGCTACCGACATATTCCTGGACGATGACAGGCTCGGGCAGCGCGTTTTACGCACCGGTCGCAACCCAAGAGGATGCTATTGCGTTGCGATCAAAGATACCGCCTGTTGCAGGTTTTCGTTCATTTATAGTATCATCTTGGCCGGACTTCAACGGTAGGTGAAAGGAGAGAATGTGAAGATCACCGATGTAAAAGTCAAACTGGTTTCGGGTTCGGCTGACAAACTTGTCGCGTATGCCTCAATCACCTTTGAGAACGAATTTGTCGTCCGCGACCTGAAGGTAATTCACGGCTCACAGAGTTATTTCGTTGCAATGCCCGGTCGCAAGCTCACGACACACTGCCCGCGCTGCAACACGAAGAACCCGTTGCGGTCACAATACTGCAACGAATGCGGCACGAAGCTGCCTGACGCGAAGATACCCCTTGACGAGAGGGGCCGAGCGCGACTTCACGCTGATATTGCTCATCCGATCAATTCTAAGGCTCGCGATTACATTCAGAAAACGGTGGTTGAAGCGTTTCTTCGCGAGGTTGATAGAGCAAAGAACGCTGATTACAAGCCCGTTCACAGCGACACATTTGACGCGGGGCCTGAATAGCGATAAATTCGGCAAACGCGTTCAAAAAGTTGACAAGTGCCTACAAACCGATATATTTAGCCGTGTTGCTGGGGGATGGTGTAATCGGTAACACACCTGACTCTGGATCAGGCATTAGAGGTTCGAGTCCTCTTCCCCCAGCCAATCCGCTCTTTAGCCCCCATCGTCTAGCCCGGCCTAGGACAGGAGACTCTCATTCTCCAGACAGGGGTTCGAATCCCCTTGGGGGTGCCACATATAATCTTCCTCGGTATATACCGACATGCTCCCCAGTAGCTCAATCGGCAGAGCGAGCGGCTGTTAACCGCTAGGTTCTTGGTTCAAGTCCAAGCTGGGGAGCCATTCCTTTTTTAACGATTTTACCGACTGCAAATCAGTTAGCACCACACCCCGAAGGCACGAGCATCGAGGTTTTTCGTTGTATTGGGATAAACAAAGGATTTGCGCGATGTGGAAAAGCAGTGTAAAATTCTCTGGTTTGACAGAGAGTACTTAGCGTCCGAACGCAACCTCCATGGTTGCTTTCAGCGCTCCAAAAATCTCTCGACAAACTCCAAGATTCTCTGTTTAATACCCCCTCAGAAGTTAACAACCCCGTTCGCTTTGGGGTATTATCAATACGAATAAAAAACCGCGTTTGCACGCGGTTCATCGCACACTATCAGATCGGGTTAACTCAATCCGTTATAAAAACTGCCTAAGTTTAGAAACCTTCTTCAGCATCACAGGTAACAGAGGGAACGGGTGTCTGTTCAGTCGCCATGCACGCATATCCTCACCAAATTGCCTTATCTGCCCGCGAAGCCCACTGGAGCTTGCTCCTCCCTTTCGCATCCTAACCATCACGATTGGCAGATATCGGCACTTCAGGTGGTTGAAATGAATAAACCTAAGCATTAGTTCATAGTCGGACGATATCTTCATATCGAGCCTATACTTACCAAGTTTCCTGAACAGCTCTGCGCGAATGAACAACGCGAGGTGCGGTGGCACCCACCCATATAGGCACCTGCCCCACCGGTATTCGCCCGAATGCCAATTGCGTACCACGCGGCATGGATCGGTGCGATCAACAATGACCAAGTCGCCGTAGCAGCAATCGCAATTGGTCGCCGAACAAGTCTTTGAAACCTGCTCAAGCACATCAGAAGAGGCAAGCACATCGTCTGCCCCAAGTGTGCCTATGAAATCCCCCTCTGCAAGCTCTATTCCCTTGTTCAAAGCGTCGTAAAGACCTCTATCAGGTTCAGAAATATATCTGATACCCTTCGTGGTGCGCAATATCTCAACGGTGCCGTCCGTCGAGCCTCCATCCACAATAAGATGCTCGAAGTCCACCCCAGTCTGGTGCTGAACACTGTCTATGCATTCTGCTATTGTTGACGCGTTGTTGAATGAGGCGGTAACAATCGTTATCTTCATTTCACTGAAAACCGTTCAGCCCTATGCTGTGCTTGATACCAATCTACCGTCTTGCGAAGCCCATCGCTCAGTGTTGTCTTCGCTGTGAAGCCGAACAACTCCCGAGCCTTTGATACATCCAAACACCTCCGTGGCTGGCCATCGGGATAGGCGGGGTTGAAAACCATCTTGCCCTCGTATTCACAAAGAATTGCAATCTCTTTTGCAAGTTCTGCAATTGTGATTTCGTAACCTGTGCCGATGTTAACAGGCTCGCCTTCGTTGTAGCGTTCGGTGGCGAGCGCAATGCCCTCAGCGGCGTCGGTCACATATATAAACTCGCGGCTGGGCTTGCCTGTCCCCCATATCTCGACCTCCCCGGAGCCCTGCTCCTTCGCAAGCACGAATTTACGAATCAACGCGGGGATCACATGGCTGCTTTGCGGGTCGAAGTTGTCGCCGGGGCCGTATAAGTTGACGGGTAATAGAAATATCGAGTTCAGCCCGTACTCGGTGCGGTAGGCCTGCGATTGAACCAAAAGCATCTTCTTCGCGAGGCCGTATGGCGCATTAGTCTCCTCGGGATAGCCGTTCCATAGGTCATGCTCTTTGAATGGCGCAGGCGTGAACTTGGGATACGCGCATATCGTCCCAATCAACACGAGCTTGCGAAGCCCGTATAACCGGCACTCCTCAATCAGGTGTATGCCCATTGCAGCGTTTTCGTAGAAGAATTTGCCCGGATGCCGCTGGTTCGCGCCGATGCCGCCCACAACCGCGGCGAGGTGTATCACAACATCCGGACGCTCATTGCGCAACATTATCCGTATCTGACTGGGGTCGGTCAGGTCGTAATCTTCAAGGTCTATCGCGACTACATTGCTCCAGCCGCGTTGCGACATCACAGACAACAAATGGCGGCCCAAAAAGCCCTTACCGCCTGTTACAATTACTCGTACATATCGCATCTTGTCTCCTAAAAGTGGGCGGGTGTGTGTACACGGCCCAGCTTGTGCTTGATCAAATACTCCTCCTCGGCCAGCGATTGGTCGTGTTCGACCATCATCTGAACAAGACCCGCAAAATCCACACGAGGCGCCCACCCCAACTCGCGGTGAGCCTTGGAGGGATCACCCAACAGCAATTCGACCTCGGTGGGACGCTTGTAGCGTTCGTCAAGCTCGACATACCCACGCCAGTCGAGGTCCAATTGGCCGAACGCAGCGTCGAGAAACTGGCGGATGCTCCATGTCTTGCCTGTCGCGACGACATAATCACCGGGTGAATCTTGCTGAAGCATAAGCCACATGGCCTCTACATAGTCGCCGGCAAAGCCCCAGTCGCGCTTGGCGTCGAGGTTGCCCAGATATAGCTTGTCCTGAAGCCCTAACTTGATGCGAGTCGCCGCGCGGGTGATCTTGCGCGTTACAAAGGTCTCGCCGCGACGAGGGCTTTCGTGGTTGAATAATATCCCGTTGCACGCGAATATCCCGTAACCCAGACGGTAGTTCACCGTGTGGTGATACGCCGCAACCTTGCCGACCGCATACGGGGAACGCGGATTGAACGGCGTGCTCTCCCGCTGTGGCGTCTCTAATACCGCGCCGTACATCTCGCTCGACGACGCCTGATAGTAACGAGGACGAACACGGCTGTGCCGTATCGCCTCCAAAACCCTTAGTGTCCCCGTCGCGGCTATGTCGAACGAATATATTGGCTGGTCGAACGATACCCGCACATGGCTCTGCGCGCCGAGGTTGTAAACCTCGTCAGGCTCTATGTCGTTTAGAAAGCCCGCAAGACAGTTCGCGTCGCTTAGGTCGCCGTACACCAACTTGAGCCTTGGGTTGGAGTGCGGGTCGGCGTAGAGGTGGTCAATGCGCGAGGTGTTGAACGACGACGCGCGCCGAACAAGCCCGTACACGGTGTAACCCTTGCCGAGCAGAAGTTCGGCGAGATACGAGCCGTCTTGACCTGTGATTCCAATTATTAGCGCGGTGGGCATAAGTCAGTCCTTTCGTGGGGAGATGCGGGGGTCAGATGGGAAGTCCCTTTTCGCGCCGGCGCTGTTCCTTCATTTTAAGCACTATCATATACTCGTAATACGAGATCATGCGGCAGTAGTGATACCCGGGCGAGCCGTCGAGAAACCCGCCCCGCAGGGCGTACATGTACAGAAAGCGAAGCGTGGGACGCATTGGAAGACGGAACGATAACTCCTTCATTGCGCGACGACGACGGACTGGGTCAGCGAACGAGAACAGCCCCCCGATATCGAGCCTGCCGTCCGAAATGCTCTTGAGGCTCTCTGCCGCCTCGGCGGTTGAGTACCGGTTGTGCTTTGCGAACCAGTCCTCAATGCCCTTGTTGAAGGCGTAGTGAAGGTAAGATGATTTCATCTTGCCGAGGCCGCGCAGCAGGCCGCTTTCGCGCTGGCCATGGCCTGCCATTTCAAAGCGCGCCTCGCCGACTTTGGCGAATCTCATCTGATAGCTTGGGTACATGCCGGCGTGCTTCAACCACCGTCCCATGAAGATCATCTTGCTTGGCACAAGATACGCGCTGCATTCATCGCGTTTGGCAGCGGCGGTGCATTCGTCGCGAAGCTGGTCAGTAAAGCGTTCGTCGGCATCAAGATGAAACACCCACGGGTGCTTGAAGGCCACGCTGTCGAGCGCCCAGTTTCTCTGCCCGGCGAAGTGGTCCCACCTTCTTTGATACACGCGCAACTGCCTTGCCCTTGCGATATCAACCGTGCTGTCTGTGCTGAACGAGTCCATAAGCACAATGTCGTCGCACCATGATATGCTGTCCAGACATGCCAATAGGTTCGCTTCTTCATTGTATGAGAGGAGGAGGATGGAGAACAAGCTATTTTTTTAATATTACAATCATTGATTTGTGAAAAGGTGCAAATCTGCCAGCATATTTAATCTGAATTGATCTAAAACCTGCTTCTTTGAATAGAGTTGTAATCGTTCTTTTTGACCAGAATTTTATATGACCATTATCCCAAAGAGCAGAGAAATGTGAGTCCATTTTCCCAAGCAAGGATAACGCAAGATTCTTCCAATAGCCATGATATGGCGTTGTCACAATAGCGACACCATCATCTTCAAGTAAATCATATATTGATTTTGCATAAATTCTCGGATAATACACATGTTCGACAACCTCAACTCTAATTACAATTGGGAACAGTCCAAATTTCGACACGAGGTCGTCATAACATGATCCAATGTGTAAATTGCATTTTGGATATGCATTTTGCGCTGTTCTAATTCCCTCTTCAGAAGGATCAACGCCTGTTACACTAAAACCATCCGCAGAAAGAACATTTGCAAATGAACCATTCCCACAACCGAGGTCGAATATTCTCTTATGCTTGATTTGTTTTAATAGTGATTTTAGAATCGGCGAAAGATATTCATAGCTTATATTAATTTTATCATCCCGATATCTGTATTCTTTCATAGACTCTTCAAATCTTTGCAGAGGGTGGTCGAGTTAGAAAGGCCGCCAAAGCGACCATGCTGAAACGGTCAACCGGATCGCCGAAAGAAAGGAGCCAATTTCCATCCAGAAGTCCGAAGATAATCCCTGCACCCACTATCCCCAACGCATATACAGAACCACTGCGCCATGCAGCGACAAACAGCGCAAAATACAGGGCGATCACCAATAGACCGCCGGGGATACCTATTTGCTGGCTTGTTAACAGCGCGATGTTAAGGGGATCTGATGCAGTTGTCCAGTCATAGGCTGGTATAGATATGCCTGCAATGTTGTGCGTATAGGTCTGAGCGCCGTATTTCGACATAAAACCCCAGCCAAGAACGCCATACTCAGGCAGTTCCTTTAGCGCGCGTTCCCAGTTCATTGAACGCGCCTCATACACGCCCTCAACACCGCCCGATATTCTCAAATGCTCGCGCACGCTTGTATTAGAGAACACATCGGCATACATCGCGAATATAAACAGAAGCACAACGGAAACACTTAGCGCGAGCGCACGAAATCGGGTGAACCTTGAGCTTTGTGACTGAAGTGGGCCGATCAGGCTGAATAACGAGACAAGCAGCACACCAAGGCAAAAGGCGCCTATCGAGGCACGGGTGCGCGTCATCACAAGCATCACAACGGATGCGGAAAACGCAACATACAGCCAGAGCGAAGTGCCTCTACTATAGAGGATGCGTGTTAACCAGTAGATGCCTGCAAGCGCAAAGAAACGCGCGGCAACGGTCACGCTCCCGAACAAACCGCCCAAGCGTTCATTTTCTGCTCCATAACTTCTATGCGACAGATAGCTGAATACTATGAATAACACAAGCAGAATATCAAGAAAACGGATTATGTCCTTAAGACTTAAATTTCTGAGCAGCAAAGGCAAAGCCCACCATGCAGCGACTATACCGCCGCACCACATCATCCAGTATAGAAGATTTGTCAAAAGATCGTCTTGAACAACCAGACTGGCCATGCCCCAAAGCATCAACAGGATAAAGACAAGCTGAATGCCACCAATGTTGCTTATGTGGGGTTTGATTTTATTCACATGAGTCATCCCAAACCAATAGGCGCTGAATAATGCAAAAAAAGCCCCAGTCAACATCATGTGCATGGAGAACGGGATTCGAAGAAACGGCACACGAGAGTACGCGATTATCGCCTCTATAACGAATAGCCAGATAATGATCGGCACGCCGGTGCGCACAGAGTTAGTGACAAGCACGCTTGAATGGTCAAACCGTATCGAATTATCACTAACTAATTGCCGCATCAACAGCCTTCCAAAGGTTTTGCGCCCCAATATCGCACGAGTGCCCCGCGATAATTCGTTGCGACTCAACGCCCATCCTCGCTCGCTTATCATCATCGCCAATCACCCTCGCCATAAGCTGCGCGAGCGCGTTTATGTCGGTCGGGTCGAATGTGTAACCGTTTTCACCATAGCGCACCAAGTCCTCTGCACAGCCCACCTGATCGCTCACCAACACCGGCAGGCCGCACGCCATAGCCTCGTTGACAACAAGACCCCAGCATTCGAACCGTGCGCTTGGCAGCACGAAGCAACTTGCAAGGGCATAGTAAATAGGGGTAACATCGGCCTGCAGAAAGCCGGGAAGAAGTACATTTCTTAGACCAGACTCGCGTATCGCTGCCCGAATGTTGTCCTCGTCGGGGCCAGAGCCTATTAAAACAAGGCCAGTCTCCCTGTCATTTGTGTGCCGTTTGTATGCAGCAAAGGCGCGAACAAGAAATGGCAGGTTCTTTATGTCTAAAAATCGCGCCACGCAAAGAAAATAACTGTCTGGCAGGTTGTACCGAGAGCGCAATAGCATCGCGTTTTCGCGCGCCTTCTGCGACTCAATACGCCAATATTCGTTGTCAATAACGCACGATCCCGGGTGAAATACCTTGTGTTTGGGTATGCCGAGTCGAACCGCGTAGCGAGCCTGTGGAGTGCCAGCGACGAATGCTGATGCGCAATTTCGCACAACCCATTTTTTATAAAGCTCTTTGTACCAGTTGCGTGGCAGGTTCTCATACACGCTGTCGCTCAAAAGCACGGTCGGGCACCTGCGGCTTCGCGCCCAGCACAATGACGCGCGGCTCTCCCTGTGCCCCCAGCCGTTCACCACCAAGACAGAAGGCGCAAGCTCGTCGAGTGCGCGATACACAACGCGCTTCAAATCCCTGCGTGCCCTGCCCTCTGCAGAGCTGCAATCCATCATCGTATAGCGGGTGTAGGCACGGTCTTGTGTTGAGACGGGGTTCCATTCGTAATCGCTGTCGCGCTTGAACATCTCCATTGCAACTGCACGCCAGCCATTCGGGGCGTTTGAAGCGATTGCACGAAGCCTCGGCGGGTGCTGCGGGCCAAATGATGGGTATTGAATCGCTACGGTTTTCAAATCAGTTGCTGCCCTTCAAACCGGGCACTCGTTGCCCAGGGAGCGGCCACGGCCTTGCTGGTTCTGATAGCATCTTGTCGTGTATAGCACGGTCAGCGGGGTTGGAAAAGCGTTCGCCAATCTTCTTTGCGGGCACACCGCCGACAATTGCATAAGGCTCGACATTCTTTGTAACGACCGCGCCAGCGCCGACGATTGCGCCGCGCCCAATTCGCACACCGGCGATGATTATGGCTCGATGGCCTATCCAGACATCGTCCTCGATAACAGTCTGCGGCATCGGTGGGCGCGGGGTGAAATAGACTGGGATGCCCGCGATCCTGTGCTGGTGGTCGCCGCCCTGTATTGACACATCGTGCGCGATTGTAACATACTTGCCGAAGGTGACGCGGGGGCATATATTAGCATTGCGGCCTATGTAGCAATACGGGCCTGCGACGAAGTCGCGCGCAATATCGCAGGGGCCACCGAGGTAGAGGGTGGGATGGGCGGAATTCAAACCATACTTTCTCAGGTAGTACCACATCCTTATTTTTCTGAATAGTCTGCGTAAGGGGTCATTAGCACGAATGTTAAGCACTACTCAAATTTTCTGATATCATCTTGTATTCGAATTGAGGGCATTCTGCTCTGCCCAGTGATCTTGCGCCACAATCTGATAGGGAGGGATTGGCGCCGGTAAGGTGGCACATTAAGCGGATGAGAGCGCACATACTCTACTGCGTCTTGAATAGGCATGTTCTTGCCCTCGATATGTCGTATTATCGGAGATATTGCCGCTGTGTACTCATCGCGCTGATCCCAGTAGTGATGTAAGAACTCATCACATGTCAATACCCTTAAACCACTCTGATGAATCGCAATCGACAGTGCTAATTGCTCCCAAATATGGCAGTCAATAATTCTCAGACCCTCATCCATAATTGCTAAGTTTTCCGCAATTACACTCTTGTTGTTATATGAGATTCCAATGACACCAGAGTTAACAATACATGAGTCCAGAATTTCTCTTTGATATTTTTGTATAAATGGTGTTTTTATTATCCTATATATGTCCGATGATCCAATCCTATATTCGCTAATAAGCTTTTCGATGCAAAATACAACTATAGTATCATCACGAATATCTCTAATCCGTTTATTAATATTATTCTTAGCGAACATATCTGAATCACAGAACACGACATTTCCTTTGTACCTTTCGAGAGCATCAAGAATAACTACAGTCTTCAATCGATGCATGTAACGATTATGCCCGAATGAACTCAATATATACTTCTCATCAATACCAACAAAATCAGAGCATCCCTTCATGATGTTAAATTGACTGATACTATCACTGTATACGCAGAATCGTATTCCATCCGATTCATCACTCCTTGATAATATTGATAAGATGCAATACTTTGCTTGATCATATATCCACGCATACTTACCAATTATGTCGTATGCCAGAATTACAATAATGCTTTCTTGAGACACCTAATTCTCCTAAGCTTCGACATTACATATATATAGTTCCTAATGCCCACAATACTATATATTATTTTATTGATCACCCTTGCTGGCATATAGTCTTGATAAATTAGCATTGCTTGATTTATGCATCTATCTTTGTGCGTAGGATCTGAACATAAAAGCATTGCTGACTCGATAAATGCATTAGCCAATGCATTGCGCCTTTCATCATTATACATGCCGGACTTCTCCATCATACTCGTAACTTTTGTAAATATGTGCAAATCAATAAATGCAGTTTCATCGTCGTTTGTATTGGATAATCTATATCCTTTGTGCAATCTAACATAACCTGTTATACCTTTTTTGTATCCAAATGAAATGCCTTTTGCCGCAGTTCTTAGTAAAAAATCGTAGTCTTCTCCCCTTCTTAACTGCACATCAAAATTAGTCTCCGCAAACACTGAAGTTTTGAATAAATATGAAAATGTTGGATACATTACCTTCCTCAATAACGAAACAATGATATCATCATGTCTACTGGCTTGTTTAAGCTTGATGCATCTACGATTGTAATTATAATTTGCAAACCCGTAGTCGCCATATATAACTTCATGTTTTATATCGTCTTCCATTTCATTGACTTGGGTCTCAAGACACATTTCATCCAACCAATCATCTGAGTCGAGAATTTTTATATACTTTCCTGATGCAACATGAATTCCGTTATTTCTGGCGCACGATACTCCACAATTCCCTTGATGTATAACCTTGATTCTGTGTTCGGTCTTTGCGTATCGTTCGGAAATTTCTCCAGTATTATCTGTTGATCCATCATTTACAACAATTAGCTCCCAATCTGGATATGTCTGCTTTATAACAGAATCAATAGCAAACGAAATATATTCCTGATGATTATATGTTGGCATGACAATTGATACTAATTTCATATTCTCATTCTCTCCTTTATAAGCCATAGCATATTCTTTATTCGCCGCGGAATGTATCGCCTTATACCACCCGAGAATTCCTTCGGCATTGACCATTCCAAAAGATCCAAGGGCATTGCGATGGGAGGTGGGTTCTCAACTACTGACCTTATCGCAACGGCGAGTTTGGCGTAGTTACTCTCAGCATCAAAGCGGTCTTTTACATCGTTATATGCTGCAATTGACATCCGTTGCCTTACATCATGGTTTAAAGCAAGGTACTTAATGTGTTCCGCCGCCTTTCTCGCAGACCCTACGGGAAACAACAGGCCCGTCTTGCCATGCTCAACAACATAGTCCGTAACTCCGCTAATATGAGAAGCAACTGGAACACATCCAACTGACATAGCCTCAAGCATACCAACTGAAAAGCCTTCGTATCGTGATGTAAGCAAGTATATATCATGTGATGCAGCAAATTCAGTCGCCATTGTTGGCGCATATCTGCCAATAATACTGATTTTCGACTCCCATTCCTTTAGATCGTGTTTTAATGACTGTAAATCTGGCCCATCGCCTGCAATAGTCATTGTCCATTCAACCTTGTTTAGATGCTTAACGATTTGTTTTATCATTCCGAGATTTTTTGACACATTGTCAATTCTCCCCATAACCAAAATGCTAATTCTTTTTGAATTGTAACCCCGTATTGGATATCCAGTTATGCAATTATTTAAGGAGTTCGGAATATGTACAATTCTATTTTTATCGTATCCACATTTATCTACTAAATCATTGTATATTCGAGGTGAAATAGCGACCGCAAGATGCGCGTATGGTCTTATGACTCTCGCAAATGAATAGGTTCCGGGAGTTATACTATGAAGCCATATAACTCGAATAATGTTTTCTGGAAGATATCTGACAATATTCGCCGAGAATACCGTGCAAAGGAGGTCAACGAATATCACATTAACATTATTATTATTCATATATTCAGCATTAAATTGTGCACATTCAGAATTGTTAAGTGCTTCATATTTGTCTATATCCTTATTTGTCACTTCTACGCGATGGAAATTGTGAGTCTTCAATCGTTCTGTCCTAATCATATCAGCGCTGAGTGTGCCTCCTAATTTGCTGCCAACAAAACTACAATATTTGATTGTTCTGTTGCTGATTCCAGTATTCATTTCTTTATACTCGCGATGTAGCTGCATATTCTATATAATGTGTTCGTATAAAGCTCTAACCTTCTCGTTATCATATAGTAGTTACAAAGATGACTGTTTGCGCGTCTTAGTTCATATTTTGCACTGAGTATATCACCGCTGTCGATGAATGACCTTATTAGCATGCTATGTCTTTGAAGCGCAAAGTCTACCGCGTGTTTGTTATTTCCGCCTTTTGCATTTTCTGTCCATTCTATGAAATCTGGATGTCTCGACTTGCACAGCGGAGTCTTAACCGCTGAGTTCGGCACATCATGGTATATTGCCGTTTGTACACTGCTAAACGCAACATCGCTGTGAAAGCCTGCACGAAACCACATATCTATGTCTTGTCCGAGACTATAATCTCGAAACCCATTCAGTCTTATAAGAAGACTTCTTGACATACTTGTTGCAGATGTCCATAACCAGAATTCCCTCTTGTACACTCCTTCATGGTACTTGTATATGCCAGACTTATAAGGCTCTGTGGTTAGCTTTTCACTAACTTTAGTGAGGTAATTCGTGCCGAAGATGCTTACCTGACGGCCGTGTTTGTCAATCAGCGCTCTATGCGTCTCAAGATGGTTCGGTAACCACTCATCGTCCGCATCAAGGAATGCGATGTAGTCTGCCTTGGCCTCTCTAATACCCCTGTTTCGGGCGGCAGCGACACCCTGATTCGTCTGAGTGATGAGCCGCAGGCGAGGATCATTGAACTGCTTTACAATCTCCCCTCCCCCATCGGTTGAGCCGTCGTCAACGACAATGACCTCGAAGTCTGTGAATGTCTGCGCAAATACTGACTTCAATGCCCTCTCGACATACGGAGCCTTGTTGTAAAGGGGTATTACGACTGTGAAAAAGGGCACGCTCATTCTACCTCAATCACCTTGCAAGGCTCGTTGTCAGCTTGCTTCACCTCGAAACCCATTTGCCGGAATATCTCTCTGTATCGAATTTCGTATGTGTGATCCTTGATAATACGGAAGTACCCCTTTTGCGCAATAGCCTCGCGCTCGTCTTCATGTGCAAGATAGTAGCGAATCTTGTCAATCATGTCGCGCACCGTGGTGTACACGACGACCTCTTGGCCGATTTTATAGTAGTCCTCGAGGTTGTCGGCAGCACCTGTCAGCAGAAAGCCTCCGCAGCCCGGCACCTCGAAGTTACGCCCCTTTATCTGGTCGTTGTCGCGATTCAAGGGTATGTCAAGGTCTATCGGCTTGCTTTCAGCCGCTCGCTTCACCTTGCTGACGAGTGCGCTGCCATACGGCAACATCTTGATACATCGCGATGCTGATGTAATCAAGCGTGATTGAAGTGTCCTTTTAGAGCATGAAGAATTCGATAAATTGAGGTTTATTCTGCTCTGATTGAACACGCGAATCATCTCATCCTGTGACAGACGCCCGTTCTCCCACCCTCTGCCCCAGCACTTCACATCTATGCCAGCAGAGCGCAGTGCTTCTATTATCAGCCTGCGGTTGCCGTGTGGCATTCCGACGAATGTCACATCGTACTTCTTTGGCAAGTCCATGCGCTTGTACAGGTTCGGATTGCATGCCCACTGCGTCTTTATGACATTCTTGTATCCGATTTTCTCGTACTTTTGCAGAGCAGAGGAGGCTGTCGTAGTCACCCAGTTAAAGCAAGGTGCCCAGTACTTTGAGTAGTTATCAAAACGCCAGTGGTCGTCACAGAACCAGTTTATCGTCGTAGTTGGCGTCGTAACAGATATAGTTCTGACAGTCTCTTTATAAATCTGCTCTTGAAATAATACGCAGAAGAGTAGACCAGGCTGTTCCTTTCGTACAACATCAATAAGCATTTCGTTCATTCTCCTCTGTCCATATCTATCACAGAGTTCGCAGAAGTCGAAATATATAATCTCAAATCCCATTCGCACAAATGTATCATAATGATTACAATATTCATAGCTCAGCCCTTGTGCCTTAACACCATAATCATACTTATGAGATGCGTAGATAATTTTCATATATTCTGCTCACTCGTCTATAAACGCGCCTTACAATCATAAAACGCGGAGCCAATTCAATGTAACGATTCTTCTTTGAATGATGAAACCTAAGCCAATGAATCTTCGGCCCGTATCCATATATAACATTTGCACAAACACCGATAGCAGGAGATAAAGTAGCGCCACCAGAGGTAAGACAATAGAACTGCTTGCAGGAATACAGCAAATCACAATACTCATATATCGATTTTGGCCGATCTATTATGTCAATATTGTCAATCGCGTAGGCCTTCTCAGACGGTTGTATTTGCACAATCTTTTCTATGGATAGCAAATGCCTAAGACGTAAAATGGATATCTCGCCAGCATAAGTAATATAATTAGGATCATAAATTGTTATCTGTGAATACTCAGAACGAAGTCTTGGTTTATAGTATATTTCAGGTTCATGAAATCTTTTTCCATCATCAAGGCCACGATTTATCATAATAGAATCAAGCAAGTTCATGTCATCAGAAAACTCAAGTGAATAAGGATATGGAGCATCCTCATCACAAAAACCATCAACAAACGGGTTCATCTTCCATACTAATTCTCTATACTCAATATTTCTATACTCACTAAGATTTGAAACGAGAACTTCTGAAAAACCACACTTCTCCTTTGCAATTCTTGGAAGATGGCTATAAAATAAGTGATCACCCAATCCTCCATACATTACTTTTATAATAAATCGCTTTTTCATACATTCTCCCATTTAGCCATAATTGCTAGAATACCAGGTTTAGCATTTACAAGTGGAGAATCGCTCAAACCACCACATAACTCTATATAGAAAGACTGTCCTTCTCCAGGCTTTATTATCCACTCTCTTGCATGCAATGACGCTATAACCTCAATTCTGTAGACACCTTCGTTTAGTATTTTATATGGCAACTTGGATTTCACACGATTCCTTCCCAAACTCATTTTTGGCCACATCCCAACTTCAGTATCGGTTTGATATGACCAATACAATAATTGTCCTTCCTCAGTATACAATGCGTATCCAAAGGTAAGAGAGGGATCATTTTCCTCAATATAACATTCAATCAAAACATATAGTTCCTTATTACATGAGCAAGGCATTTCAACATCACACAACTCCGAATCTGTCACGCGCAAATTGATGTGTTGGTAATATTTGTTGCCTTTTGTCAGAGTCTCGCTCTTATAATCTTCATTTCTGCAACATGCAGAACCTACATATCTTTTTATAATTCCATGTACATCCTGACTGTATTCCGATATACCTCCACGACTCATCATAATGACTTTGTTACAAAGTCTCTGCACAGCATTCATATTGTGACTAACAAACAATATTGTTCGACCTGATTCTGACAATCCATTCATTTTGGTTAAACACCTCTTTTGAAACTCAGCGTCGCCTACTGCGAGCACTTCATCAATCAGAAGAATTTCTGTATCGAGATGTGCTGCGACGGCAAAAGCCAATCGCATGTACATTCCTGATGAATATTTTTTAACAGGTGTATCGAGAAATGCGTTAATACCTGAAAATTCGACAATTTCCTCGAACTTTCTTGAAATTTCAGCGCGTTTCATGCCAAGTATGGAACCGTTAAGGTATATATTCTCCCTACCGGTTAGTTCGGCGTTGAATCCAGTTCCAACCTCTAATAGACTTCCAATTCGTCCCTTTATTCTCACTTCTCCAGCATTTGGGTATGTAATACGAGATAGTACTTTCAAAAGAGTGCTCTTACCAGCACCGTTTCGTCCGATTATTCCTACTCTGTCCCCTTCTTCCACAGTGAAGGATACATCTCTCAAGGCATATATGTATTCATTGTCACCGGGTGCAATTGAAGCTCTCCAGATAATTGAACTCTTTACGGCAGCGACAATTGCATCTCTAAGTGTGTAGTACTTCTGAACAGAAGCGATTGAATACTTTTTATATATTCCGCATGCGGTAATTACATTATTCATTATATTATATCAGCAAACTTGTTTTCAACTCTTCGAAAGTACAACAGACTTAGACCAAGAATCAATATGGATAAGCTGAAGGAGGCGATGAGGGATTTGGAATTAATGTATGATGACCCAAGTAATGCCCATCTAAAACCATCTATTACTCCGACCATCGGATTTATTCCATATAATATTTGCCAATTCTCTGGTATCATTTTACTGGAATATACAACCGGCGATACAAACATCCAGAATTGAACAACAAATGGTAATATATATCGAAAGTCTCTGTATTTAACATTCAATGAACTTATAAATATTCCTACTCCAAGTGAAGTTAATATAATCATAGTTATCAGCAACGGTAAAACTATTATATTGCTTGATATTCGTATTTGATAATACAGCATCATTATGATTAGCATCCCAAATGCTATTGTAAAATCAACTACGCTTGAAAGTACTGACGCCATTGGGATAATTAGTCGCGGAAAATATACTTTTCTTATAAGATTCTGCTCATTTATTAAACTATTTCCACATTGCGTTAGCGCATTTGAAAAGAGCTGCCATGGCAATAGTGCCGCGTATGCGAATATTGGATATGGAACGCCATCTGATGGCATTTTTGCAAGTTTTCCAAAGAATATACTGAATACAATCATTAAGAAGAATGGTTGAATTATTGCCCATAATGCGCCAAGTGCTGTTTGCTTATATCTGACTTTTATATCTCTCCAGATCAAGAAATATAGCAATTCTCTATACTTCCACAATTCGACGAAATTGATTGGTATATATCCTTTAGGCGGTCTTATTATTGTTTCTTGCTGGCCACTAATTTTGCTATTCAAAATTTTCTCACCCCAACTTCCCCTACCATCTCTTTAAGTCCGTCGCGGAGGGAGACGGACGGCGCGTAACCGAAGATCTCGCGGGCGCGGTCTATATTGGCGCACGACCACCGTATGTCACCCGGTCGAGAGGGCCGGTAGTGCGGGCTCAGTTTGCTGCATCCCGATAGCTCTGCGATAATGTTCCAAAGCTCTAAGATTGTTATTGCCTCGCCCGATGCGATGTTATAGACCGTGCCGTAGAACGGGTACTCGAACTTGGCCGCAGCGATGTTTGCAGCCGCCACATCGCGCACATGGCAAAAGTCGCGCATCTGCATGCCGTCTTCGAAGATTATTGGCCGTTGCCTAAGCCTCGCCTTTGTTATAAACGACGGTATTACCGCCCCATACCCCCGCGGCAGCACCTGACCCGGGCCGTACACATTGAAGTATCTAAGGCTCACCGCGTCAACATACTTGCTTTGCAATCTGAGCAGCTCCTCCGCCTCGAGCTTTGACTGCCCGTACGGCGAACATGGCGCGGTTCTGTCGGACTCTGACAGCAGGATTTCCTCGCTTGCGCCGTACACCGCTGCGGAGGACGAGAATACAATGCGCTTAACGCGTCGAAGTATGGCCGCTTCCACGATTTTGTTCGTGCCGATGTAGTTGACCATACGGTATTCGTCAGGATTCTCAATTGAATCTGGCACCGAGATTAGTGCGGCGAGGTGGAATATGACGGATGCGCACAGTGTGGCGTCGAGAACCGCGCCAAGGTCTCGTACATCGCCCTTAATGAATTTCACGCCGTATTTCGACTTGAGATAGGATATTCGCTTAGTTTTGCCTGTGGAGAGGTTGTCGAGGATTACAACCCTATATCCCGCGAGGGCGGCCTGCTCGGCGACATGCGAGCCTATAAATCCCGCCCCTCCCGTAACGAGCGCGATCGGGGGATACTCAATCATTCTTCACCCTTTCCATTCGTGTGTGCGCCCGCGAGATAACTTCGTCCGCGATTGTGTATATACAATTCCCCCACCACCTGTCAGACTCGGTGTAGTTATCGGCGAGCGTGAGAGCCTGAGCGATGGCGTCGGAGAGTTGGGATTCGGCGTCTTCGATTTTAACCGGCACGGCGACGCGCTTTTTCTTTAGGAACTCGCAGGTGTTAATGTCTTCAGTAACCTTATGCCTGTACAGCAGCACGAGAGGCACCCGATTGTTGACGGCCTCTGCGACAGTCGCCCAGCCTGGTTTTGTTATAACGACATCGGCAGCGGCGACAAAGTTGTGCAAGTCGGGCACCCCTTGGGGAATGAGCGTGTATTTGTGGCTGTTAAGGTTCGGGCCAAGGGTCGTCCAGATTGTCGCCTGTGTATCCCGCACATTCAGGTGTATGTTGAAGCGAGGCAATCCGCCGAAGGTGAACAGCATACGCGGATATACTGGGTCGTCGCGTCGAATTTCGGCAACGCGCGTCTCGTCGGCGACTCGCGAGAAGAAACCGCAATCATGCTGCACCCGCGGGTCGCTTCCCGCCAGCCAGATGTAGCTGGTGGCGTTTGTGTATGCAAACCGCATGAAGGACATCTCGAATCGCGAATCGCAAAGGCCTTCGTAGACCTCGAACCAAGTGAAATTGCTTATGAATAGCGAATCGCGTGACAGTTGCTTTGCGAGCAGTATGGGTTGCGGGGAGCAATCTGAGATAATCAGGTCTGGGTCGAAGGCTCGCGCGAGCTTCGCCTGAATAGCGAGCCACCTATCCCATCCCGACACCCAAGCAGCGAGGTTGGAGACGAGGTGTGAGGTATCGAGCCTCATTCTTGCGTCGAGGGGGAGACCTGGTTCATCAGGGGTTTCGAAAAGGGTAATTTCGGGGTAAGCCGAGAGCTGCCCTGCAAGGAAGTCGAGTTGTGCTTTCGCAGAACCAATCGCAATGGCCTCAACCTTTGCGGATTTAACAAGCTCTGTAGCGAGCGCGGCTTGTCGTGCCGCATGCCCGAGTCCGTGCGGAGTTGCGTATATCATGATGCGTGGCAGGGGTGTCACAGTCCGCCTCCCTGATAGAACGCCTTAGCAGGCGCAACGATTTGAGTTTTAATGGTCTGTACTTCTTTCTGTTCGCGTGGCGCGAATGTTCCAATGGGCAAATCTTTGAGCCATTCGCCAATGTTCCATGCAAGGGAATCAATGAATTCTTTGTCGCGATTGAAGACATCCGCGAGGTCTTCGGCGATTGCGAATTCGATCTCTCCGACTGGCTTTTTCTTGGGCCCGACGGGGATGGAGAGCCTTCTCAGGGACGAATCGGCCTGATTGGGGGACATCCAACTGAACACCGACCTGCGGCTGTGCATGTCACCGATTTGAATTCGGATGGAGGAGAACTTCATCACAGCGCAGAAATCGGAAATATTTGAGAAGATCTCGTTGTTAGGCGACTTGTTCAAGAGTGAATCACAAGCCCGTTTGTATGCACAGAATCGTTTGCGGCGCTCGCAGTACTTTTTACATATATGCGCAATTGTATTAACAATGCCCCGAACACCAGCGAGCTTGACCATAATTACTGCAGCCGCACCATACACCACTATGGCGGCAAAGGGTAGGTTTTCGGCAGTTACAACGAAAGATATCGCGGCAAAACAACCTGTTGCGGTGATAAGGTACAGAATAGCAACCGCCTGCCGCGAGTTGAAACCCATCTGGCGTAGTCGGTGATGGATGTGGTGCTTATCGGCGTGCGAAAATGGAATGCCCTTGAGTGTGCGACGGAAAAACGCATAAACCGTATCGAATATTGGTATGCCGAGCGCAAGCACCGGAATGAAGACTATGCAGATCGCATGGGTTTTAAGAGAGGCGTCCAGAGTCAGGGCTGCGATGGAGAATCCGAGGAAGTAAGCGCCACCATCACCCATGAAGAGCCTTGCCGGACTGAAGTTGAAGACAAGAAATCCCACCAAGGCTCCCGCTAAGGCAGCCGTCATGAACGACATGAATATCGCGCCCTTGAAAATCGCAAGCACAGTAACACTTAAAGTAACAAGGAGTACGATTCCACCCGCAAGACCATCAAGACCATCAATGAGATTTATGGCGTTCATAATCAAGACAAACCAGAGCGCTGTTAACAAAATCGAGATGGTAGGCGAGAAGCTGATAACACCATCGAATATGGAGATGGACTCGACGCGGAAACCTGAGTTCCATGCGAGTATTCCGATGATAATCTGGACAAGAAGGCGCCAACGGGCAGGAATACGCCTTATATCATCAATAAATCCAAGAGAGAACGAGGCGACTGCAAGCAGAAGAAACCAGACAATTCGCTCTGCATCAGAAAAGACCTCGATTTGGTATAAATTCTCCCAGAAGTAAAGAGCAATAAGGGGGATGAAGAACGCGACAATAATAGCCACTCCACCGTAGCAGGGAATACTGCGGCTGTGTGTCTTCCTCTCGCGCTCAGGGTCTTCGTTCGGACTTTTTCTGCGCGAGACAGCTAATACAATAGGTGCCACAACAAGTGAGACAGCTAATGAAGAAAGAAAAGCAACTGCGATGGTTTTCATGCTGCTGAGAGATGCTGCTTTGAGTTGGACATAGCGTTGAAGCAGCGATAGGCAATAATTGCGAGAAGTGAACCGGAGAGATTGATAAGAAAATCGGGAAATGTAGCGCATCTTCCCGGTATACCGATCTGAATGATCTCAGTCATTGCACCAAGAATTGCGAGAAGCACAACGGAGATAACGACTGGCCTTCGTACGCCATTTAACAGGAAGTAGCCGTATGTAACGATTCCGAGCATGGTGAATTCGATAAGGTGCAGAATAATCGAAGAAAAGGGAGTTACGCCATAATCCGTCATCACGGGACCGGGTATCATTGCAGCAGCTATTGCTGCTCCATATCCAAATACGAGAAGCACTAAGAAAATCAATCGTTGTTTAGGCATTGTTTAACTGCACTTCGACCTTGTCAGCGTCATCCACTGATTCAATGTGCGCCTTTCAACTTCTTTCATCCTAATCGAGTATCTAACGACAGCCAACTCGATTTTCGCAACAATTTCAATCTCGCCATCGGGTCTTCACAAGCTGCACTTCGACCTTGTCAGCGTCATGCGCTGTCGCAGTCATTTTGAATTGCATACCGCGGATTCAATCGCGGTCAAAGACACTAATCTTCGATAGGCTCGACATCCTCAATGTCGGCCTCTACCTCGACGGTTCGCCTAAGTATCGAGATAGTAAGCACAATACGAAACAGGTTTTTGCGCCGAATGATCATGCCCTCGATACCAGCAAGTGGTCCCTTTTTGAATCTAACACGCGTCCCCGCATCAATATCATCGCAGGGCTTAACACACTTCGCGTGTATGAGGGCAGTCTGAATACTATGAAGCTGCGTTACCAATTCCTCTTGGTCTGGTACCGGTATTAGTGTTGAAATACATGACGAAACAAGCACAAGCCCCTTCTCTTCCGGTTGGCAAGCAAGAAACAAGTAACCAGCAAAGAGTGGATTCTCATAATATCGAGTGCGGTTCGATGCACGCGACACATTCACGGTAAGAGGAAGATAGCATGTGATTCCCTTCATGATCAGAAATTCGGCGAGCTTTTTCTCTTGGCGCGCCCGAGTATGCGCAACAATCCATTTCTTGTCCTGATACAGCTCTATTGGGACACTCTCTTGCAGCAGGTTCAGATTCGACTTCATGTTCTACCTATATCCTGCTTTCTGGCACATAAATGATTGTCCAAGGCTGAACACGAATATCGTTAAAGGTTTCGCCATCTGATGGAGAAAGGACCTTGACAAGGTTGACTTCTTTAACGGTTCGAGTTCCGTCAGAGTTCATAGTTATGATTCTGGTACGGTTTTCTGCGGAACCTCCAGACAGTCCTCCAGCCAGAGCGATGCTTTCAGAAATTGAAAGCCCCTCGCGGTACGCAATTGCGCCCGGGCTGTTGACTTTGCCAAGAACATATACCTTTGTCTTGCGGTCAATTACAAAGACTGTCTCTCCAGGTGAAATATGCACTGCCATATCCTCGTTGCTTAGTCCTTTTTCTGTCAGTTTGAATACCTTTGGGATAACGATACCGAGCGCATCTTTCGGAAAAACCTGAACTTCGCCATCAGTTACTTCTCCGATTCCACCAGCAAGTGCCATCAATATGCCCAAAGGAATTGTCTTAACCTTAGGAGGAAAGACAATTCTACCTCCTGATTGGTTAGTTCCGAGAACATACGCGAATAGGTCTTCTTTCTTCAAAACGATCAGTATATCTCCGTCGGCAAGGGTTACATCGTTCGAAGCATCACCTTTTTCGAATGCAGCAGAAAGGTCAACTTTCAGCGTTCCATTGCCTTTTCGAATGATAGTTATGTTCTTTGTGTCTGCATCCTCACGCAAACCACCGGCAGAAGCGATAGCTTGAAGGACTGTAACGGTCATCCCTGGGTGTATTTCAAAAGTGCCGGGGGAGGCTATTGCGCCAAGCATGTAGAATCGTATCGGCGTGTATTTCGAAACCCTAACCGTTACATTTGCCCTTTTGAGATACTCAAGCTCGAGACCCGTTTTAATCTTCGTTGCAACTTCATTAACAAGCATACCGACAGCGGAGATAACTCCAACCTCGGGAAATTCTATGTTGCCGTCCTCGCCGACAATGTAGGCACCACTGAATTCTGGCGCTTCCCTAACACTAATCGTAAGTTCATCGCCATTTCGAAGCCTATATCCCTCGGCATGACAGATAATCTGCCCAAGAAGCACAAAAAGACATAGCAGGAGAATCGTCCGCTTCATGCTTAATACCTCATGCTTAGAAACAAGCCCGCTGTCATCCGGTCGTATTCACCGGTAAATGCATCTGTATTTCGATACTCATAACTGAACTCGAACTTCAAGCCCACCCAGTCTTTAATTGCATATGAGGCCGAAGACGAGAAGGTCCACTTCGTGTAATCGTTGTCAGAATCAAGCGAATTCTTGCCGATGTCAAGCGATAGCATTGCCGTCGTGCTTATTTTTGTCGTAAAGCCGTGCTTCGCAGATAGACCGAAGAAGAGGGTCTCATTGTAGTTTGATAGGGTGCTTTCAGTCGGTTTATATGATACAGTGAACGCAGCAGAAGACTTCTCACTCACCAGATACTTCAGAGACCCATCAAAAGAGAAGCTCTCGTAGTCGCTTGAGTCGGCAAGAGTGCCTTTATCGTCGTAATCACGAGTCTGATATCCTGCCCCAATATCGTATGTCAACCTATCGGTCAGAGTACCACGAAGTCCTATCTTTACATCGTAGTAGTCTGGTTCATTGTGAGTATCTTCTTTGTAATTGACTGTTCCATAGGAGAGCCGTGCGAAGACCTGCGTCTTATCGCTAATACGGTAGTTACCTTCACCGAACACTGAGATATCGGTGTAATCGAATATCTTGAGATCAGGAAATCCCTGAAATGCAAGACCAACGCCGAATTCCCACCCGAATTTGTTATAAGCTGCACCCAGACTTGCTGACAGATTGTTGTTCCAATTGTCAGTCTTGCCTGCAACATCTGAGGCAATAGGATAACTTGAATATGTGAATGACTCTGAGACCTTTCCGTAGTAAGTGTTGCCTCGGATTTTAAGGGTCGCGTTGAAATCATGCTCGACACTATTTGAATCTGAGAAATCGGAATACATCTTTCCTGAGAGAGTGTACTTCAGGTCGAGCACGCTTATCCGTCCAATCGGAGTTTTCAATTCAACCCAAGGGCGATATTCATAGACTACATCAGATGACTCGTCCTTATCAATCACAAAGACATTGTTGTCGTACTTTGCACCAAGGTCAAGCCCCACATGCCAAAACTGCTCAGCCGCTGCAGCAGCCTTGCTTGGAGCGAGAAAAAACGCAAGAACCAAAACCGCTACTATTACTGTCCTCATAAACTACCTCTCAATGCGGGGATACATCTCCGCGATCCGGTCCGACTGGAGATTTAGGAGGCTCAACCGGTCTTTCCTCGCCACCCTTATCAACCCAGCCTTCCGTTTGTGTTTCATCAAAATAGAAACCGCAAGAACCAGAGAGAGTGAAACTTGAAGGGTTATCTTTACTGGGGTACGCCCCATTTGCCAAAGTCTCTTGTGTTCCGTCTTCGTATGTTACTGTCAGGTTCGATCCTGAAGCACGAAAGCCTTTCGATTTTACATTGCCAGTCACACTTACGGTGCTTGAACCGCTGATCTGGCTGAACTCCGCTCCTTTCGGACCTCGTGTGCAGGAAAAAGTACCCGATGTAACATAGCTTGATATGAACCCAATATCAACAACAATGCCATCACCTGAATCAACCGTGACCTCTACTTTTCCATCTTCAACAACAAGACAAGGCACAGATTTGCCATTTCGAACAACCATTTTAAAGGACACCTTTGCAGGGCCTGTTACCACCGCTTTTCCACCCGGCACCGAAATCGTCTGTACACTTCCCGGGGGAACAGTAAGCACGGAGCCTTCAGAGAATGTGCCATCAAAGCCAATTGTGTTCACCTCCGATTCACCCTTGCCTGATTCGAGCAATGCAAGTTTCGGTTTCTTAGTTGGGATTTTAGGCGCATTCTGAAACTCGGGCATTGCGGCAATCTTGTTAAGAAGTAACTCATTCTCCTCAATAGGTTTTGGCACAGGAATACCAGCAGAATCTGCTAATGACACGAACTCCCCTTGAGAAACCGTGCGAAAGCTTGAGCGTGATAGCCCATTTTCGGTCTTAGATTCGGTAATCAGCGCATTCCCCTTGATAGGAGCGATCGCAAGAGCCTTCTTCTCTCCATCTGAAAACACGCTGAAAAGCACATCCCCTTCGGGAAAACAGGTCTTTCCCTGATACTCAATCTTGCACGAGAATCCGCTGATTCGAAGTTCTCCTGAATTCGGAGACAAAATGCCTCCACCGTACACTGTGAATGAGGCATCCTTGAAACAGTGGATTACAGAGCCTTCGGTTGAAATCAGACAGCTATCGCTGCATGTCACAGAATCGTTCGCCAGTAGATTGTCTCCAGCATTCAGAACAATTTTCTGTCCGTCTCGGATCACTGTGAGAGGACCTTCCTTCACCAACCAGTCTGTGTCTGCATACGAGACAGAAGAAATGAGCATGAGTAGGATTAACGCAGTTGGGCAAAAGGTTTTAGCCATTTTGACCACCTTTCTGATGTGCTCAGCTTGCAGCTTTTTGCACATCTGAACCTTCCTTCGAGGAACCGTAGTATTTGTAACCGTACTTATAGCGATACGAGTAATAGTTATAGCCATAGCGCATCTTCGACTCGACATCGTTCAGAATCACTCCAAGCACTTTGCTGTTCGCCTGTTGCATTTGTTCAAAGAACATCTTAAGGTGTCTGCGCGAAGTCATGCCACTTCGAACAACAACAACGACTCCATCAACAACAGACGCAATCACCATTGCATCAGCGACAATCCCTGGGGGTGAGTCAACAATCACATAGTCGTATTGACCTTTTAGCGATTCGATTAGAGCCTTAAACCTTGCTCCACTGACAAGCTCGTTCGGAAAAGGCGGGATCGGACCGCAAGGAATAACGCTGAGATTAGGTATCTCAGTCGCAAAAACAACATCCTGAATATCTGCATTGCCTGTCAAATGGACTGACAAGCCTTTGTCATTACCAAGGGAGAATATCTTGTGAACTCGTGGCTTTCTCATGTCTGCATCAACAATAATGGTCTTGTAATCGTTTTGTGCAAGAGCGATGGCAAGATTGGTAACATTAATTGTCTTACCCTCTGAAGAACCGGGGCTTGAGACAAGGATGGCGCGTGAGGCAGGTTCAGCAAACGAAAACACTACGCTTGTTCGCAAGCTTCGATATGCCTCTGCGAAAGGTGTCTTGGGTTCGAGCAGGCACAACTTTTCTTGCGCATGCTCGTCAGAGCTTTTCGGCTCGACACGACCAATATATCCGAGAATCGGCGAAGGCTCAGAGGAATCGGATGAGAAGGTTGCAAGTTGTATGTCTTCTGGTGCTTTTACCGAATCATCGAAGTAGTCCACGGCATAAGCAATCGCAATAGCGAGTATCAAGCCAAGTATGATTCCCAGAGCAATGTTTAGTTTGACCTTGGGCGATACAGGAATCGTCGGTACCGTCGCCTCGTCAATGATTTGCGTTGGTTCAACATCACCAGAAGTAGACATACCAGTCTCACGCATCTTCTGAAGCACAACATCATGAAGCGATTGCGTCGCTTTTAGATCTCTTTCGAGCTTTGAATATTGCTGAAGCAGTGAGATAGTCTCACGGACGGTCACTTCTTTCTTGGCAAGCTCCTGTCTTGCTGTCTCAACTTCTTTAGCAAAGTACTCGCTGTCTTCTATGAAGTCACGCACAAGATTGGCAGAAACGCTCTTTATGTCGTCAAGAGTTCTCTCAAGAGTAAAAGACAAAATCCTGATGCGAGGGTGTGCCGGCCCATATGTTTGTGAAGAGACAGCGATGTCCTTTTCAAGTTCCATACGAGTTTTCTCAAGGTTGGCAATAATGCCAGCTTCCCTTACAAATAACAGCTTCGTGAAGTCTTTGTCGGTCTTTTCAATCTCCTTGATTTCAGCAAGCCGCCTCTCCCTAACCCTCAGTTGATGCTGTTTCGCTTCAGTTGAGACTCGCAATGAGCTTAGCTCATCTCGATATGTCGCCCACATCTCGGGCGTAATAAGACCATGATCACGAACAAACGCGTTGATCTGTCCATTTATATTGGCAACCTGCTCTTCAAGGGACTTCAATTGTGTTCCGTAGAACGATGCTGATCTTTGGCTTTCTTCGCTGTAAGAGTCAATGAAACACTGTGCGACAGCATTGGCGTATTCTGCAGCAGCTTGGGGAGAAACTGAGCGTACAGAGACCTCGACGATTCGTGTATTTCGTACCGGTATTGCCTCAATAGCTGATGCAATATCACCGAGATTCGATAGGTCTCCAGAGAGCTTACCTTGTTTTTCGAGATAGCTTCGAACCGTTGCTGCAAGCTTTCTGCTCTTAAACAACGAGATTCGCGTGTTGAAGTTCGAGCTTTGCGCGGCATCCATGCTGAAAACATCCTCAAGTGTGACCTTAGAGGAATCCCTTGATATCAAGACCGATGTTGATGATTTGTAAATTGGGATAGCGGTGAAGGTGACATATGCGGCAATTACGACACATATGAGGAAAACAGCAAGGCATATCAGCAACCTTCTTCTTATAACCGCAAGGAACGACACAAGGTCAATTCCAGAGGACATACCGAGCTTAGGAACTTCGTCAAACGCCATCTAACCCTCTTGTTGAGAACACCTAATGTATTGGCCACAGAAACGAAGAAGCACATCTCTGTCAAAACACAACACCATACCACTTGACAGGACTTCTGTCAAGATTCTTGCAGATGTATTGGCGCAATAGTCTATTGCTTTTCCAGAAGCTTCAAGAACATCGCTCTTCATTTGCATCACCACACTTCTATATAATGTATATTCGATCACTTTCATGTGAGCATCACCTATACAACTTATACTAAATTCCTCATGGTGTGTACTAAATGACACACCCATGTTTTGATATACTGGACAGTTATATCCGATGTGTGCAACTGCATAGAGCATAACCAACGGTATTTACAAATGCAACAGACTCTGGCACGCATCATATATGTTGTCCAACCACTGGGATAGCGGTTTTTCACTTGTTACAGAAATTCTAACAAATCACCCATTTATTGTAACGCTTGCCGAACTAATTTTCGCAGAAGATGTTCGTCAATCACAGATATCAGCACTCGTTGACGCTTCGGAAGCTCCCTCATCATCACTTCCCTTGATATTCACAGATCGAACAATGCACTCTTCTGCAAACAACTCGCTTGCAGTGGGTTTCCGGTTAGTGCACTTGCAGGATATCAACCTTGGATGAGGTTTGTAGTATGCGGTACTTCGAGGTAATCCCATGAGGCGGCACAGCTTTACGATACTCATCTTGTATCCGCGTTCCTTTGCCTCTGATTGCAGCGACGCGAGCATTTCTCGGCCATATATGCCGCTTTGATAGCATTGGATGACCTTCTTCATAAGCAAGACGCACTCGTTCTTATAGTCCAGCTCCATTCTTAAGGTTTTGATATCTGCCGACAGCTTTACTACCTGTGCTCGTGGGCGTGTTCGCAATGACTCTCTTCCAGCATCGAGGAAAGTTCTCACCCACTTCTGCACTTGCTCCTTCTCAACACCATAATCCGTAGCGGAGGATTCTATTGTCGAATTACCCTTGAGTATCTGCAGCACCACATCGCATTTCCGATTTGCCGATATCCTAATTGGCTGATGAGGGTAGTTCTTGTCTTTTGTCATAACTCACTCCTGTCTGTCTTGTTCACTGCGAAAACGCGGGTTATCCTGCGGTGCAGTGGAGCCCTGTTTCCAATGTTGAGATCACCGATCTCGCAACTTCTCAACATACCCAAGTTTTGCCCAGCATTCGCGAAGCCTTGTTTGCCTCTCTTTGGAGAGCTGTGTTTGCCTGTTTTCATAAAGCACAGATGCTTCCTTGTACTTGCCAATCTGCCAATAGGCATCAGCAAGAGCTAACTCAACGGAAGAATTGCCTGTGTGTGAGCGATTAAGTCTCTCCAGTGCCGATGCAATAGTGCCGATCTGGTGAGTTTTCTCTGCATTCTTTATACCGATTAGTAAAGCCTCAATTAATGATGAATCGAGTTTGTCAATCGCATCGGAAGATGACGATAAGGTGATTATTGCTTCCTCTGGGGTCTGAGAGTGAAGCATGGCGACAAGAAGGTAGCCTTGGTCACTTTTAAAGTACTCCTTGGCTTTCCTAAGAGCGGTCTGTTTTCGGCCATCCTGCGCATGCATAAGAATGTAATCAAGAAACCTTCTTTTGCTTACTTCGAAGATAGTGGCTTCGTTTTCAGATACGAACCTAAGCCAATCCGAGGTGCGTGGAGCGCGCATGAATCTCGCTCTTACTCTTCTGTCTGAAAGCGGACATTGCCCATCGGAGATACTGGCTGATAGCGACTCATAGTACCAATCATACCTTCCCATATCAAATGCTGCGCATGCAAGCGACAATGCACCTTGATGGTCTGCGATATGTGAGGCAATCTTGAATGAGTTGTAATGCCTAAGCATCATTCTTCCCAATTCGACTGAGATCTCGTCTTTTGTCACAGCAAGGCAAGTCTGAATTAGATCGTCTATCTTCTGATAGTCGCCTTGATTGCACTCGTCCCTGATTTTCAGAGCAGCGGATACCACCCCATTGCGAATATAAGACGAAGAAGGCGCGATAGTCACCGCCTGCTGAAGTTGCCTAATCCGCCTATCGCACTCCTGATTGGGAATCGTTGCGATTGATAACCACAAATATGGGTCTGCAGGTGAGTCAATTATTGCTTTCGAAAGAGCTATATTTGCCTCTTTATAGTCACCAGATACAATGCTGTCCATTGCAATTGAAGCTGACAGGTCAGACCGATCACCTGGGTAGAATGCAGCCCAATTTCCATTTGAAAGGCCATGAGCATTATATGCCGCCCCCCATATTGAAAGCATGACACATAGTCCCACAAACACCAGTGAAGATAGAAGTTGAGATGCCCGTGTCACAGAGTTAGATCTTGCTGGAATTGCCAATCCTGCTATCACGGAAAAGGTAATTGCCGTTGCAGGTATCGCATATGGAAAGTCAACAAATGCATGCAGTGCGAAAGACGAAACAGAGATCGCAATGCCCGACGCAATAAGTCTCTTCGATTCTCGATGAGACTCGAGATTCATCCAGAAATGCTTCACCCATGTAAAGAGAAGCGCAATGCCAAGTATTACGCCTGCAAGCCCAAAGGAAGCCATCCACTCAAGCCAATCATTATGGGGATGAGCCACACTCAGACTGTCGGCGTGAGTCAGACCAGCGACAGCCTCATATGCAGGAAATGCGTGTGAGAAGGATCCATTACCGATTCCGATAATGGGAGACGACACAAACATACCAGTAGAAATTGTCCAGAATGCTGGACGGGAGTATTCACCATCAAATGCATTTCTTAGTTCTAAGAATCTTGAGAATAGAGAGTCAGATGCCAGGATAAGTATGCTTGTCACAACAAGAATTGCGACAGTCACACCCAATCCTATTCCCCTTAGCTTTGCTGTTCCTTGAAGCAGCGTCGCAATCCCAATTGTTAACCCTATTCCTGCAGCAAAAGTGCAACCCCTGCATCCTGTGAAAATTATCGCAATTCCTAAGATTGCACAAATGATAATTGTGATTATGGAAAGAAGTCGTTTGCCGCGTTCTCCTCTTGCGCTTGTGATCATCGCAATCGCAACTCCGAATGATGCACCGAATCCAAGTGCCAAAAAGTTTGCGAAGTGATCCCGATTCACAAATGTGCCTGACAGAAACGCTGTCTTATACTTCCGAGGAAGCGTAAGAAGGTATTCGGAATACCCATTTGTCTCAAGTAATGCATAACCCAACTGAAATACTGCAGACAGGCTTATATACATAAGCAGTCTCTTCACTGCTCGAATGTCAGTAGCCACTATAGACGCGGCAATGAAGAATGTCAATACACTGGCAAGATGACTGCCCCACAACACTGCCGACGATGTTGACAGTGCCAACGGCATCCACCAACCAACCCCTTCAACTCCACCGATAAGTGGCTCTTTCAATGACCATACACCTGGCGCAATGACCTTAACTGCTAATAACGGCAACGGGAGCAATTGGATTATACATAGGCAGAGCATACCTGCGCTTATCCACAACACCCCACGCGGAACTCTTGCTCCCTTATAAATCGTGATAGCTATGAGCAATGAAAGAAACGCTGTATTGAGGCTTAACAACATTCGAGCAACTGGATCTACACCTGCATACAGCAGCGGTAAACAGCAGACCACAACCGCGATATCGGCTTCCATCACCTTGAGCGCAAGTGATGAAGGCTCTTCATGCTGCTTTGCTCTTCCACATTCTTGGGTATATCGAATTTCGTTACTCAATGCCTTTTCCTGTAACTAACTCAGGAAACTCCTTTGCAACTCTGAAAAAACACTCAAGACGAGGATCGTGACGCGAGTGTGTGTCACTTCCAATGAAGTCAACACAATAGGCATTCAGAAGCCTCTTTGCCGCCTTTTCAGCTCTTGCCCCATCAAGACCTTCTATTGCACCTGCATCAATTTGTATCCTTGCACCCAGTCTCCGAGCCTCAATTACTGCCTCATAATCTGCTTCTGTGTTTATGTTTCGTTCTGGATGGCACAAGATCGGTCGGCCTTTGCCTCTCATGAACTGAAAGACTGAGTTAAGCAACACACTCGGATTCAAGTTTGGCGCTTCAAGCAAAAATGAGCCAGTCTTTGTCAGGTGAATCTCACCTCTTTCTACTCTAAGGGGAAGGCTGTCATCAAGCCAAGCTTCGCAGATCAATGATAGCTTCAGTTTTTCTGATTCAGGCATCGAGGCTCTGATTTCAGCAACGCGGTTAAGTGCTGTTTGAGGATTTGCCTCCCAGACACCCGGCTTGTTATGGTAGGCAACCATAATCATCGAAATCCCTGCTTTCGACTCTCGAGAAGAGATTTCGAGAGATTCCTCAAGGGATCGCGTACCGTCATCAAGCCCAAATAAAAGGTGTGCGTGACAATCAACCTGCATGACTAAGGACAATCCAATTCGTAAATATTACATTTACATTGTAAGCATTACATTCTGAAATTATTTTATTAGGAATCTTTCGCATTAACTGATTTTGCACTTCGACCTGTCAGCGTCAGGCACTGATTGAATTTAACCGTATTCATATAGCCAAGTTGCGTCCACAAAGTTGATAACCTGCAAATGCAGTTTCAACCAAACTTGAATGCAGTAATGTCGTAGTCACTTGCAACAAACCGAAAGCTGAAGACGTTGAAGAGCAATGGCAGCAAGTGCTATTCTACATCACAGAAAGATTTCTGTCAAGTATCAGCGTCAAGTCTCTTTCAGAGTAACGCAATATCAACCTACCGCTTCTGATTCACTTGCGGTTTCGTCATGCTCAGCATATAAACGATTGTCAGCAGTTTTTTCGCAGAATTTTCGAATGGCGTGGTTGTATTCCCTGTTCCCTCCGAGCAAAATCCAGTGCTTCACGCGGTGTGTCAAAGGTCTTGATCGTCTTCTTATGGATCCTCTCCCACTATCGTGTCGAGGTATTCGCGAATCATCTTCGCGGCCTGCTGGCAGCCCTCTCCGCCAATCAGCGTAACGAGTATCTCTGAAAGCCTGGCATGCACGTATTTCAACTCGCCAAGCCGTACCCAGTTGCCATTCTCGTTCAAGGTGTCTTGCTCGTGCTTTTTCAGTTCCTGACCAATCAGATCGAGCATCGCGCCAGTTTTCGTGGTTTTCCGGCTATCTCGAAGCCTGAAATCTTACGAGTAACCGCTACTCTCAAACAAGTGCTTCTGCACCCCATGTCCGACATTTCGAACTCAGCCCGGGTAGGTAAACAGGGAAGAGAAAAAATCACCAGACGACCCTCTTTGGCAAAGCCAAGGTGGTCGTGTTTTAGCCGCCCTGCCCTTCAGGCATCGGCTGATGTATCGAAAGGAAAACTCATGAACCTGCTTCACCTCGCGCCGGACATACAGGAGGACATTCTGTGCCTGCCCATTACGGACGGGAGTTGCGGGTCCGTCAGCGAGCGCATGGTTCGACCAATCGCTGCAATCCCCGACTGGCGGAAACAGAGGATTTTAAGGGAGAAGGTGAAGAGGAAAGCCGCATTATGAGATAAGGCACGGCCTTTTCTTGCTTCGTGAACCTCTCAGCACAAATCACAGAAATCGTCATATTGTGACTACTTCTGTGATTCCTTTGACTATCTGCAAAAAACGGTATATTTAGCAGAAGTAGTCATCTGACGACTATTTCTGCGAAGGATAAAAGATGAACAGACTGACAGAACACTTCTTCCGAACTCCAACAGGGGTATTTACCCAATCAGATGTAGCGGTTTCGATTGACGGAACCGATTTCAGCCGACACGGGCTCATCAAACGGGCTATGTCCGCAGGGGAGATTCTGAATATCCGTCGGGGTCTGTACTGCTTGGCCCCAAGATTTCAAAAGAAGCCGATTAGTGTATACAGTTTAGCAGTCAGGATTTACGGTCCCAGTTACATCAGCATGGAGACCGCCCTTTGTCACCATGGCTGGATCCCTGAAGCGGTCTTTGCTTGCACTTGCGCGAGTTTCGGCAGCAGTAAGGACTTCAAGACGCCTATGGGTGTATTCAGCTACAAGCGTATTCCACAGCATACATTCTTCCTTTGTGTTGAACGCTACAAAGATGAAAACGACAATGTCTTCTTCATGGCCTCGCCAGCAAAAGCGCTTGCGGACTATCTCTACATTCATCAGTTGAACTGGACGAGGATTGCTGAGCCTATCGGCAGTCTGCGAATTGATGAGGATGAACTAACCTGTGTTACGGCGGAGGAACTTGAGAAATTGTTGAGCAATTACAGCAATGGTCGAGTGAAGCGCTTCTTGACCGGCTGGCTTGGAGAGGTGAAATAATGAGCGTACAAATGATCCAACAGCGTTTGTTGAGCTACAACTGCAAAACTGACATTGAGGAGCAACAAGCTATTCGCGAGATCACGCAGGAAGTGGTGCTGGCTGCTCTTGGCAGAGGCGACTTTTTCAAGCATGCGTTATTCCAGGGCGGAACCTGTCTGCGCATCTTCTATGGTCTGAATCGTTTTTCGGAGGATATGGATTTCATTCTTAGAGAACCCAATCCTGAGTTCCAATTGAAGCTCCACATCAAGTATCTGACCGATGAGTTGAAGGCTTACGGATATAACATTGACATCACTGACCGCGACCGAGCCGATACGCCGGTAAAAAAGGCATTTTTGAAAGACAGCTCTCTCGGCAAAGTGATTGAATTTCGTCATGCCTGCCAAGATGGTCTGATGTCGAAAATTAGAATCAGACTGGAAGTGGACACCAATCCGCCATCGGGTAGCGGTTCTGAGCTGAAATACTTGGATTTCCCGTTTGTTTCGTCTGTAGCTGTGCAGGACAGACCCAGTCTATTCGCCGGAAAGATCCACGCACTGCTTTGCCGTGAGTATATCAAAGGGCGAGATTGGTACGATTTCATCTGGTATACAAGCAATCGTGCCAGCGTGAATTATGATTTTCTGACTTCGGCAATCAATCAACTTGGGCCATGGCAAGGTCAATCCATCACGGTTGACAAGGCGTGGTTGCTAAATGAGCTGGAACGGAAAATCGTCACAACGAACTGGGATCAAGCAGCAAAGGATGTTCAGCGTTTCGTGCGAGTGGCGGAACAGCCTGCGCTTGACTTATGGAGCAAGGAGCTGTTTCTGGGGCAGTTGAATAAGATGAAGCTGGCCGACCAGTAACGCACGATCCGTCCAATCACATCAACTCCCGACTTCAGAAGCAACAGAAGGTGTGAGTGACTTAGAAGAACGGCAAAAGCGGCGTGTATATTCGAGTTACAGTCGAATATCTCCGATATATGCCTTGACAAAATGCATTCTTCGTGTATATTAGAGTTGGACTCGAAAATACACGGAGAAATCATGTACTTCAAGCGAACTCTAACAGATGCACTCAAGAGAGCCAGCAAGCAATTTGCAGTCATCCTAATCACAGGACCGCGGCAGGTTGGAAAAACTACATGTCTGCGGCATTCCGCCGATGAGAACCGGTCGTATGTGACACTGGACGATCCCCAAGCTCGCGAGCTTGCTTCGGAAGACCCCAGACTATTCCTTCAGCGATTTCCACCGCCCGTGCTTATAGATGAGATCCAGTACGCCCCGCAGCTCCTGCCGCTTATTAAGATAGCAGTTGACTCTGGTGCAGACAAGGGCGCATTCTGGCTGACAGGTTCCCAGCATTTTCACTTGATGGCAGGGATCTCCGAATCTCTTGCGGGTCGAGTGTGTATCCTGAAGATGCTCGGATTTTCCTATGCTGAAACCATTGGACTGGGAGATTCTGTTTCACCTTTTATGCCCTCAGATGCGTCGTTACGCAGTCAATCCAATCCACTTACGCTACCTCAGTTGTACGAACATATCTGGCGCGGAAGCTTCCCCGCTGTCGTCACTGACGAAAGAACCGACCATGATTTGTTCTACTCAAGTTATGTGCAGACCTATTTGCAGCGAGATGTGAAGGCACTTGTCAATGTTGGCGATGAACTGGCTTTTTTGAAGCTCTTGAGAAGCGCTGCTGCTCGAACTGGGCAAATGCTGAATGTCTCTGACCTTGGCCGTGATGCGGGCGTCACTCACAATACCGCAAAGAGCTGGTTAAGCGTATTGGAGGCTTCGGGATTGGTATATTTACTGGAACCATATCACAGCAATATCACCAAGCGACTGGTCAAAACTCCGAAGCTGTATTTTATGGATACGGGTCTGGCAGCGTATCTGACACAGTGGACAACTCCTGAAACGCTTGAAGCAGGGGCGGCAAGCGGTGCGTTTTTTGAAACATGGGCGATCGCTGAAATCCTCAAAAGCTACTTGCATAACGGCAAGACTGCACCACTGTATTACTACCGGGACAACGACCAGAAGGAGATTGACCTGCTAATCGTGCGGGATGGCCGAATTTACCCAATTGAGATCAAGAAGTCCGCAATGCCGACCAAAAGCGACATACGGCATTTTTCCGCACTCAACAAGCTGAACTTGCCTGTTGGTCACGGCGCTGTGGTCTGCCTGACGGAATCATACATGCCAATTGCGGAGAATATTACAGCAATTAATGTCGCTCATATTCATTGCGGTTAATACAAGAGCCTCATGTTGATGAATACTCCGCCGAAGGTTCTGTATTAGTGCTGTCCGTTGCGATAAGATCGACTTCGTGGAATGCGAAGTTGTCGAAAAGGAAACTGCCAAACGTTGGGTTGTATACGAGATAGAGACATCCCAAGGCGGCCAGATTGGGGAAGTACGATGCGCTTGCATCAATCGAGCAAATAACCGAATCGCCATTGGCAATCCGGAGCTTGCCGTCTGTCGCGTTCCATGAATATCTTATCTGCACAAAACCTGCTGAAGGATCCTTGGTAAGTGCTTGGGTCATATTGACTGTCTGAACGCCACTGACCCATGCCTGGATTTTCGCATTCCAGATGCCAGCAATGTTATGCTGTACATCCAGACGCATACGATCACCACTCGACCAGCCAGTCTGGGAGATAACGATAGTCGCCGCGCCTGCTTCAACGACAAGCGCTTTGACGTAAAAATCGATCGTCCAGTCAGCCTGATAGTTCTTTCCGAACACGGCGGCATCGGAACCGGAGAACAAGAGCAGCGCGTTGGCAGTGGCAGAATTCAAGCAATCGTTGAATTTACCAGGTGTGTACCCAGCGAAACGGCTCCATGAATCGGCGCCATTCTTTCCGCTTACTTCTTCCCTCAAGTAATTCGGTGAATTGAACTTGAGATACCATTTGGCAAGCGGAGCCGGTGGAGATGGCGGCAAAGGCGAAGCGCTTCGTGCGCAAGCAAATCCCACGCCATGCCCGATACCATGTGCAGACGGCTGCATCAGCTTAACTCCTGCAAAGCATCCTTGTCATATGGTGCATAGAAGCGAATAACTCCCGCCGAGTCAGCAGCGGCGGACTTGTAGGCGATTCGGGCGACGAAGATCGGAATCGAGCCGATCTCGCCAACGCTGAAGATCCTGTTGGAAAGGCCTTCAGAACCCTCTAAGAGCAGCCCGAAGTCCATTATTACATCGTTAGTCTCGACGGCCATCATCGCGAGCGGGCCACCTCGAACTTCGGGGTCAGTCTTATTAGAAGCGGATAGAACCGGTTCGAGATAGAAATACTGCCAGTCGTTTGTACTGGTCAGCTTGACTTCCTTCATGGGTTGAGGAGTCGGGAAATCAGACTCGGGTATGTCGGTGTTTAACAAAAAAGCCTGATTGTGTTAAGCGATAAAACCGATACACTAAGTATTGGAAACCCATTCTCGGGAACTCGACATGGAAGCGATCGAATCGAATTGATGGTGTAAGTATGAAAAAAAGTCTATACGCATTACTTCTGATAATGTTTGTCGCGTTCTCATCAAAGGGTACTTCTGAGGAAGTCACGCTGACTCCCTCAGAATATCTCCGTAAGGCATGCGAATCCCTCGAAGAAGCTACGAAAAACCGCACACCTTCGGCGTGGAGAGAGGCTGTCTTGTATCTTGGCAAGGCAATAAAATCCTCGAAACCCGGAGACAGTAGCTGGACAGTTGCATCCGAGGCTGTTAAGCAGGTGCTCTCCTCCTCCCCATTTCTGGAAGACTCGGTTGAGCTTCTGAAATGCCTCAAAATTGCCTCCGAGTCTCATAGTGTCTCAACCAAAGCAAAAAGCATTTCATGCCTGTCATACACTCCAGATGGTAACAAACTTGTTGTTGGCTATGCGGATGGCACAATCGAGATTCTCGATGCAATAACACTTAAGAGCATTGCATGTCTTGAGGGATTCTGGGAAAGCGTGGTGGGGCTCTGTTATTCTCCATACGGTGCAAGTGTTGTGCCGATTGCATTGGGGTACTATGCATATCGTTTTTCTCTAAAAGACGGTTCACTGCTTGCGAAGTATGAATTGAAATACCACCTTGTCTCTGCGGCATTCTCGGATGATGGGAAGTATTTGCTGTTAGGCTCATCAACTAAGTCAGGCAGAAGTGAACTCAAGATGTTCGATGCGCAAACTCATGCACTCATCTATTTTCATGAGGATGAAAATCTCTCAATAGAGGATCTGCAGTTTTCAACAGACGGAAAGAACTATTTGGTTACAGGTACTAGTACTAAGGATGGCGATAAATATGTAACTTGTGCCTCATATAGCATTGAGACAGGCGAGATGCAAGAGCAGCTATTTGAGGTTGAAACATGGAATTGGTCGCGTATAGAATCGGCCTTGCGATACATTTCGAAGAGCAATGAGTATGTCATAATTCGCGATGAATTCATATACATCGTTAATGCAGAAGCAAGGGAGGAGCCTGAAAGACTTAGAACTTATAGTGACATCCAGTGGCAGGAGTACGACGAACACAACGGCATGCTCTGGCTGGTAACGAGAAAGACTTTGGAAGGGCTGAAAGTAGCAGAAAGGGAGTTTAAGTCTTATGATGTAGGAAACTACTATCTTACTACTGCGGCGTTTTCCCCCATCAACAACAAGCTGATTGTCGGTAACACGGGGGGAGAGGTGTACCTGTTCCCAGACAACACTTTGCTGTGGAAAGCAAAAGATGAGATGCAGGTGGAGCAGCTGGCTTTTTCTCCAGACGGAACGCAAGTCATCGTTAAAGTAACGGGTGCTGAGCTTGTTCATCTGGATCTGACCCATTTGAGGCTATTCGAACTGCTGGCGAAAGCGAATGAGGAAAGAGAAACAGGAACTCGAAGGCTCTTGAAACAACTGAAATCTGTACAGATGCTTTCAGATGAATATGCAAACGAAGAGATGCGAAAGAAAGGCAGAGATCTGCTGATTCGATATCTTAAGACTTCAATTGTAGAGAGTGCACCATTTCACACGGGGTTTGCGATCGAACATATTCGTTCCAAGCTGACCTACTTCAACGATGAGAAGGAATCCGTTCGTAAGGTGCTTGAAAGCGTTATACTGTTATCGCGGCTGTCGTCGGACATAGCGTCACCTGTCATCTTTCTTACTACCGATAATGCAAACGAAAACCTCTTTGCTGCGTTTGAAAATGGCGAGATATGCATCTGGAGACTCAGAGACAGCAAGAGATTACTGCACGATAAGTTGGATATCAAGAATAAGATTATTGCGCAATGTATACGTGGTCGCATAGTCTCTGTTGTTACAAAAGACGACAGGATATTCAGCTACAATGTCAGTCTCGGTGTAAGGTTGTGCGTGGACAATGTGGGCAAACCATTGAAGTCACTTCAATATCCAGATTGGGGATTCGAATCTCTTGCGGTGACAGAGGATGGCACAGCACACATATTTGAGCAACGCAATGGCATTATCCGTGATTTTGTCACAGACAAGAGAATAGTCGAGGCTTACATTTCTCTAAGTGGTAAGGCATGCGCAACTAAGTACGAGGATGGAAGCATTGGGATATGGGCGACTGACTACACAGTCCGTTTGATTGAAGACCTAAAGGTAGACGAGCCTATCCTCGACTTTCAGTTCGAATCAAGAGAAACAACTACGGCTCTCGCTCTGCTTTTTGCCAACGGCAAGATGAGGATAATCACCATCGAGAGACAAGCGATAGAACAAACAAAGGACTTGCAGTTACCTTTCACTCCAACTGCCTTCGGGCCGATGACAGACTATTCAATGTGCTATTACTATCTTGAAGGCAATGGTGTTGTGGAGAGTACCTTCGGTAGCATAACGAGATATCCTGCTTTGACAATCCCCTGCCCTTTAAGAAGTGTCTCGACAATAGGGGTAAGGTTTTTCTTTGCAGACTGCAATGGGAATCTGACTGCAATGAAGATGGATGACAAATCCTGGTCAGTTGTTAAGCAATACCAGACACCTGTTCCCGTCACATGTATCAGTTCGTTCAGGTTTCATCTTGGAATAGATGAGCAAGCAATGCAAAAAAGACTTGATAGTACAGCAATCGTCATAGGTTATGCAAATGGCAGCATTAGCTTTTTAGACTGATACTTCTTAGGAGGCATGACAATGCGTAGATACCTAACCTTGTCGTTCGCAATGCTGGTGATTCTTGCAATGATTGGCTGCGAGAAGCGACCAGAGAATGCCAGAGACAAGGATACAACTCTTGAAGCTGCACTTGCAAAGTATCACAACGCCATCAATGTGAATACAGCAGAAAGCTGGGTGGATTCGGCTCAAACCGCAAAAGACCTGATGAATGATTCTCAGAACTACCTTACAAGATGTGCTGCGTCGCAGTTGTACTTGAACTCATATTGTGAACTTTCGACCGATTATGAGCAAATATTGAAGCTCAATGCAGAGACTGCTAAGCTCAAATCGCTTGTGAATAAAGGAGAATGTTACAATGCAGTGGATACAAACCCTGACAACACAAGATTGCTACTTCTCAATACGGATTCAGTATGTGTTTACGATACCGCTGACATGTCGCTTGTTGCGCGAAGCAAGTCTTCGTACAAACCAAGCACAGGCGCACGTTTCTCGAAAGATGGAAAGTATATCTATTTCGCACAATCCAGTGCAATCGCAGTGCTTAATGCTGAAACCTGCGAACAGATTGGTGTACTAAGGGGCATCGAAGGGGACGACTGCTTCCTTGATATTACTCCTGATGGCAAGTACTTAGTTGCGACGGATATTGATAAGTCACTTCTCTGCGTGTTCAATCTGTCAGTTGGCAGTTGTTTGTACAGGAATACTTGTAGCAAGAAATGGTCAAGAAGGATGAAGATATCACCTGATTCGCGCTACATCTCCTATACAAATCAGAAATCGGTAGAACTCAGAGAGATCGCCACGAACAACCTGCTAAGAACATACCCAGATACAGAATATGGAGCGTTTTCTCCTGACGGCAGATTATTCTTCGCGAAGTCAGAAATTCTCGACCTAAAGACAATGTCTATTATAATCAACCTCAACATTCCTGAAGGTGTTTCTTTTGAGGATGCAGCATTCTCTTCTGATTCATCATTGCTGTTCTTGTTATCAAGCGCGAAATGCGCAGTCTTTTCCTCCAGAACTGGAGATAAGATTAAGGATGTTACCTTAAGAAACATCGAGTACATTCGCCAGGTGATACCAGTGTACAGCCAAGGGTTGATTGCCATTTTCTGCACCAGCGGATTGCATTCGCTTCTATCGGCATCAACAGGTGAGTATGTGGGTATTTTGTCTCCCGACGAAAGCAAGTGCTGTGTAGCAGTATCACAAAATGAGCAATTCTTGTTCACATTTGATCGTAGCGAAATGCAGATAGTGTTCCTTCCCGCGTTTCGCAAACCAATTTCTGAGTTCCTGTCTAATGTGCTCAGGGAAGGGACATATTGCTTCACTAACCTGCTTGCGCCTGCTTTAAATGCTGTTCGAAATGGTGAGGTGGAAAGAGCCCTTGAGCTTGCACAGAATGGGGTAATAGAGATATTCAGATTAGGAGACAGACTTAGCATTGTTGCCGCAGTGGATTCACTTCGGGCTGTGGCGAGGCTTGCAGGGTACGAGAATCCATCCCTTTACTCCGAAGGTATTGATGACATTATCTCGATTTCAACCAACGGGCAACCGGTAATAGGCGTTGGCTACAGAGGCGATAGCATCGGATATGCGACAAACAGCATGATTAAGTTTGACCCACCTATTGACAAAAGGACATCCTCCATCGAGATCAAAGTCCCAGAAGGTAATGATGTCTTCTTCTCAAACTGGTCGATCGCTGTTATCGCACCTACAGATATGGGCTGTAGGATTGTATTTCGTGGATGTCACAATTCGGAATTCAGCTTCGCAACATCAAACAGTATAAGTGGAGTCTCCTTTTTTAACAATGGTTCTAAGGCGATTCTCTTTACCGACAAAGAGTTTATAGCAGCAAACCTCTGGAGAAGTGATCTTTGTTCGGTCTTCACGATGGAAGGCGCAAATGAATCTAATGTTCTGATACATGATGATTCAGTAGTTTTATCGAGAGCAAAATTCATTTCTTTCCATGTATATTGCGACAACACTGTTTACAATGAACCCGACTTAAATCCAGAGGCATTCTTCAGCATCCCTAATCCGTTTTCGACAGACTTCAGCGCTATCCATTGCAACACCGAAAGGTCTCTGCTTGCCGCATGTTCTTCATCTGGTGAGGTCGGAGTATGGGATGTATACTTTGGAAATTGGCGTGGAAAGATGCCAGATTGTCCAGAAAGTCGGCCATCGTACGATCCTGATAAGGGAAAGATTCCCCTTCACAAATTCGAAACCGGAGTCAGCAACGCGAGCATTATTCGCTGTTTCTTTTACGAAAACAATGGCTATATCGCTGTTTTCAGTGAAAAGACCGGCGAGTACTCCATTCACTCGTACCCAGACGGCAAGCAGTTGCACAAGGGCAGAACTCTGCAGGGGAAGATCTACGCTCTTGCCTCACCACAAACAAACAAAGGAAACCAAAATAAAGAGACCCAATTGCCTTCACCCATTTACTTTGTCGCAAGGGCTGAAAACAGCTTCGGTGCAGTTGACATGGTTACAGGTAAGTCAGCAACCTTCGATGTAGTTGACAATATCAGGTCTGTTCGACTCTCGCCAGATGGCGCTTTCCTTGTTTACGGCACAGATTCTGGCTTTGTAAAGCCCATCTATCTGCCAGCTTTGTTTGTGCGATAATCTTTGCATAAAACGCAACCGCTCCCAATGAACATGCTCTTGCGCCTGTTAACTCCCATATCCCGCACTGAGTTGCTTTTCAACAGACCGAGCAAGCGATATAATTCCGCGCTCTGCTATTAGCACTCTGTCTGGGGGGCAACATGACAGCATCTACGATATTGTCGAACAGAACACAGGTTCCAATGAAAGCCCTTGCGCCCTTTATGCTCATCACATTCGGGCTGGCGTGGGGGATTTTGGCACTGTACATCTTTCTGCCCGAGCCTATGGTCAGTTTGTTCGGCAATTTGACGGGGGAGCATCCTCTATTCTTTCTGGCAGTGTACGCGCCCGCGATAGTTGCCGCCACGCAGGTGGACAATAGCCCCCGGCTGCAAGTTCACCGTTGATATGCTCTCATTTTTCATGCTGCACCATCCTTAAGCAGCCATTATCGCAGTTCGTGGGAAAAGAGCAAGAAGGAAAGTGCTGCATGACTTGCATGCGACTCTTCACAACAAATTATTCCAAGTTTGCATTTGCAGAGTTATCCAGCACAGGTGTATTGAATGGTTGCTTGGAGGAGACGAGTTCCGAAGCCAATTGACCGCCATGATGACCCCTGCAGCCGACAACAATCACGATTACCACAAGTCCATTGTAAAGCTGCCCACAAATCTCTTCGTTACTACGAACTACGACCATCTTCTCGAAGACGCGTTGATTGAGTCGGCATATGCAACAATTGTGATTTACGAGCAGCAGAGACTCCTGTCTCCCATGCCGAACGAAATGACAGTGAAAAGCTCCATTGCTATGCCTCAGAACCCGGTTCCTTAGTATCAAAAAAGATGACTAATCAGAGTACACAGATACGCGAAGCGCTTTTGCAGGCCTTGAAGAAGTCGCGATGCGCCGAACGGATGGCAAGATCTTCACTTTGCATCCTAATCTCTATCTCCATCCATCGATTTGCAATTTGCTTGAACTGAGCATAAAGACTGGTTAGAATTCATGCTGCAATAACCCCTAATGTTAACTCAGAGGTGAGCCTTGAAGATCATGTTGTCTTTCATCGGTAGCAGCGACCCTTCAACTTCAAAAGGCGAAGGGCCTGTCTTGTCAATGTTAACGCACGAAGAATTCGATCGTGCATACTTGTTTTACAACTCAAGTTTGCAAAGCAATACCGACAGAACCTTAGAAGCCATCAAGAAACTCGACAACCCGCCCGAAATCGAGCCCGTTCTGTTGGATATTTCCGACCCAACCGACATACAGGCGCTCCTTAAACTGATGCGCGATTGGTACTACGAGAACGAAAAGCTAATCAGCGTGGCCGATGTGGCGATCAGCACCGCATCGGGGACAACTTCAATGTCTATTGTGTGGACATTTCTTATCTCGTCTGGTGAGATAAAGGCTCGTGCAATGTATGTGCGCGACCCAACAAAGCTGGCAGAAGGCCAGCCTCGCATAGTTCAGATTGACTTTTCAGACCCCTGCTTCCCGCGAATAACTCAACGACAGCGTACAAAGGTAGTAAGAATCAAAGACAAATCGTTGAATATCTTCGATATAGCTCGGTCACTTAACATCATTGGCAACTCAGAAGCACTTGTAAAGGCAATGGAACGAACAATCTCGTATGCCCAAAGCAATAGGAGGAAGAAGCCCATACTAATTACTGGTGAGTCAGGAACCGGCAAGACATCATTTGCTGAGCTATACCATCGTTACAGCTCTCGAAGCGAAAAGCCGTTCTTCATTATTGACTGCAGTACAATCGGTGAAAATCTTGCCCTATCGAAGCTATTTGGCCACAAGAAAGGTTCTTTCACCGGAGCAACTAAGGATCTCAAAGGTGTGTTTGAAGAAGCAAGTGGCGGAACGCTGTTTCTCGACGAGGTGCATAACCTTAAACTTGATGTGCAGAACATGCTACTTCGTGCAATAGAATACAATATGATTACCCCAATTGGATGTAACAAGGAAATTCAAGTAGATGTACAAGTAATCTGTGCAACAAATCAGAATCTGGAAGCCCTTGTGAGCAAAGGTATTTTCAAGCAAGACTTGTTCTTTCGAATCAAGTCACGCTGCATAAATATACCTGCACTACGCGAAAGGGCTGGTGATATCCCGATACTGTGTGAGCATTTTCTAAAGGATACCGGCAAGACCATCACCCCTGGCGCAGTGAATATGCTCCAAAGAATGTACTGGAAAGGCAATATCCGCATGTTGGATGAGGAAATTGATAATCTTGTTCAATCGACAGATTCTAACGAGATCACAGAGGACGATGTCGCAACACTAAATGAGTCAGACGAAAACCTTGCCGCCTTCTTGCCAGTACCTCGCGAGGGCTTTAAGCTTGACGAATACATTTGCAAGATTGAGAAGGCTTTGATTGAGAAGGCCATAGAACAGGCAAACGGAACACAGACCGAGGCAGCGAAGCTCTTAGACCTGAAACCAAGCACTTTGAGCGACCGCATGAAAAAGCACGATCTACGCGGTAAATAAACACAGGCCACGGGCAGAAACCCGTGGCCCATATTCGCACTTCCGTGTGCTTAATGCAATACTGGGTACTATCTTATCGAACATCATTCGATTGCTGACCTTTTGCACATCCATGTGCTTCATCCTTGAACGCTTTCCGTGGTGCTGTGGGGTGTATGGCTTCCATTCCCAGTCCTGTATTTTGCCAATTTAATGCTGTCTATTTTTCTGTTGGCTAATTGCCGTGGCATTGTTTAGATGCAAGGTGAATGCCAAATTGTTGATTTTTGGCAAAATTCATCGTAAGTCGCTGCACCATAGTTAGTTACGATATTACATCATCGCCTGCTCCTTCTTCAACTCACTTCGAAAATCTCCGGTTTTCCGAATTTCATCACGAAATACCGCATTTACTGCACTGAACCATCCAACCCCTTCCCATTCGCATCCGGTTTTCCGCAGCCATTTTCGATTTTTCGTGCCATTCACGCTGTTATTGCGCAAAGGATTTCGCTTTCACTAATCATCGCAAAATGCTCTGCAATACTGAAAGAATGCCGACTCGAGCGCGATACTTAAAATCTACCCGCCGATGCAAAACACCTCAATAAGCTGATTTGGCACATTCATTGCATATTGGCAGATATGACCGACAGAATTCGCATCTCACGAAAAACAAGGCAATCGCGTGGAGGGTCATTCGACATGACAGAACACGCTGAGCATCGCATGGCGTCGCGGGGCATCTCGCAACGCGCGCTTAAAGCTGCTCTTCAGTACGGCTCGGTTCGCTTCACGCGAAAGGCGTGGTACTATCGTATCACAAGGCTCGATGTGCAGAAGTGCAAGAACCAAGGCGTGAACATTGCCGAATTTGAGGGCATTCATGTTGTCGTGTCGCCAGACGGCGCTGTGCTTACAGCTTATCGCGCACGCAAGAAGAGAAGGCTTAAGCCTGAGGATGATGAGCCCAATAAGCACTTCGCTCTGTTCGATTATTACAATCCACAATAGCGCAATTGCACAGCTTTCAAGCAAAGGAGACCTATATGCAGGACGATTCAAAGCCCAATACAGGCCCAAAATCCATCCACAATCCATTGCATTTCGACCAAAAACCTGTATTAAGAGTTGATGGTTCGCACCAGTTCATTATTAGACCTGTGCTTTCGGGCAACGAGCCCCTTTATGGTCGCCCGATCGGCATCGCGAGGGAGTCTGATAAGGCACCAAGGTTTGAGGAAGACGACTGCCCTTACAATCAAGATGATGAAATAGAGGCTGAAAATGGCCGCATTGCATCGTACGATACAAAGCTTCGCGGCTATTTGGATTACCTTAAGAAACACGGTCGCAGATGCGACGATTACGAAGAGGATCAGATGGAAGATTACGAAGAATACGACGACCTTGATGAGGATTACTACGAGATGTTCGGTTACGAGGACCCAGAATACATCCGCATGTACCGCGAGATGTACGATGATGGTATAGAGCACCCAGACGAAGAAGACGACTGGGAGCCTGGGGATTTTGAGTCCGATCGCGTCTTTTAGCGGCCAGACTTCCTGAGCCGCTTTCAACACCTAAACGGGAGGGAGTGATGTTCTGGAAGTATGAGGTTATTGATTCACATTAAAAAGTACCTTTATATATTTATTAAATCAGAAGAAAATCGCTGAATTCTTGTGGTCTCCCCCCTCTCCCATAGGAGGCAATTATGAACGACTACTCTGTGCCCTTTTCAGATAGACGCGCTAAGATGAGAAGCGAATTCTCTGGTCTTAAGGATAAACCGCGTGATGAGTTCTTTCTTGAACACATTCTGCCCGACCTGCTTGACGATTTCTGCGCCCTGCCCCTGCACAATCAGCCGCATAATTTCGTCCGGCCGCGTTTTCTCGTCTCGGTGCTCGGGCTATCGTGGCAGCCGGTCGTGCTTACCGCTGCATGGTTGCGCCCTGAAAAGATGCTGATCGTCGCAACTGAAGATTCGCTTAAAAACACCGTGAAAGACCTGTCGGTGCTCGACATATTGCGGTTGCACAACATAATCCCACCACAGAATGTCATCACCCGTACTGCATCCAATGATAATATCGAAATTGACCTGTATCGCTTTGTCAGAGAGTTCTTCACTGACCTGCAATGCGCACCTTCTGACTTGGCAGTAGAGATAACGGGCGGTAAAAAGACAATGTCGGCTGCGGCTGCGCTTGCGGGATTCTATCTCGGCACACCGATTCTGTATGTTGACTATCTGTATTATATCGAAAGACGGCCACAACCGTTCTCTGAGTTCATTTCGCTTATACGCAATCCGCTTGAGGTCTTCGGCGATATCGAATTCGATAATGTAATTCGCGATTTCGACAACGGCAACTACTCGGCTGCAACCGCGCTTTGCAAGGAACTGGAAAAAAGACTCAATTATTCTAAAGAGCCTTATGCGCTAAGATTGCTGTGCGAGTCCATGGAAAGAGCCTCAGCCTTCAATTTTCTTAAGGCTCGTGAGTTACTTGGTCTCTCACTGAAAGAATGCGACAGCTTGGCAGAGCAGAACAGGTGGAAGTGGTATTTAAACAACCGCGAAAGCCTCATGCAATATATGACGAGGCTTGACGAGCTCTATCGCGTGTCAAGCGCGCCTGATATCGGTACACTGTTATCCACGGTGTGGTTTGGTCTGTCGCAGTCTCGCGCCCTGATTAAGCGTGGTGCATGCAGCCAGGCCGCCTTGCTTATCTATGCGTCGTTAGAACGCTTTCTAAAATTCTGCCTGAAGCATTATTTCGGCGTCAATGACAAGCCTAAATTCAGCAATTTTACGCAAAAACAGCAATTTAGCATTGAAAGGAATAGCATTGCAAGGTACGGCAGTTTTGACGAAAGGAGGGTGTCTAACAAGGAAATCAGCTTCTCAACTGCAATGCTGCTGCTTGAGGCCCTTGCGGCGTGCGATGATAGAGCAGAGGGAGAAAGATGCCCTGTGCGCATATCTAAAAAGCAATTTCAGAAAATAAGCTCTGCCTCTAAAATTCGTCACGGTAGCCAGTATTCGCACGGCATGAATGTCGGCGAACCTCAGGCAAAAAAGGTTGAAAATTACTTTGAGCTCATTTTCGAAATTGTGTCGCAGATCCATGGCAAAAGTGCCACAGAAGAAAGAATCTCGTCGTTTGATTTGCCTAAACTGGGGGAACGATGACCTTTCTATATGTTGTTACAGACGGCGCAAAAGTGCGAAAAAGCGGCGGATCGTTTGTAGTTACAGATCCCGACGACAAAAAAGTCGCAGAGATCGAGGCAATGCACCTTGAGGGCGCGTTCGTGCTAAACACCGTGCAGGTAACAACTCAGGCTCTTACCGAAATGCTCGAAAAGGGCGTCGAGCTTGCAATTATTTCGCGCAACGGCAAGCTGCTCGGTCAGTTAACCCCGCCCTTTGGCGGCAATATTGATCTTCGCAAAGCGCAGTATAAGTATGAGACAGACCCATCCTTTGCCTTACAGTGCGCTAAGCTTATAATTGCGGCCAAAATCGCCAATCAGGTCGAGGTGTTAAAGCGCTGGAGCCTTGATAATTCGAACCTTCAGAAGGAAATAGGCGAATGTATATCAAAAATGGAAGCTTCAGCGTGCAGAATTTCTGAGGTTCAGGAAATCCCTTCGCTTCTTGGTTTCGAGGGTATTTGTGCAAGGTACTATTGGACAGCTTTCAGCACAATGCTTAAGGCCGATGGTGTAGAGTTCACCTCTCGCCAGCAGCATCCATCCCCCGATCCGGTCAACGCTGCGCTTTCGTTCGGATATGCGATGCTTGACAACATGCTCACATCTATGCTCGATGCGGCGGGATTCGACCCTTTTCTGGGATTTCTGCACGCCGAATACTACAACCGCCCTTCCCTCGCGCTCGACCTTATGGAGCCTATGCGCGCACCCGTTGTTGACCGCCTTGTTGTCCGATTGTTCAATTTGCGTATTTTTAAGCCCCAAGATTTCGAACCTGACGACCAGGGCGGTATGAGGATGAGCCGCGATGCCCTGCGCAAGTTCTTCCTTGAGTGGGAAAAACACCTTGGGCGGCTCGGTATTCGCCAAGAGATTCGTAAGTCGGTCGAGCAGCTTCGCGCGACATTTCTTTCGGGCAGCATCAGCTTCACTCCCTACCGGTGGTCGGCAAGATGATACACTGGGTTGTTGCCTATGATATTCCCGACGACAGAAGGCGTACAAGGCTTGCTAAGGCTCTTGAGGGCTTCGGCGACCGCGTGCAGGGTTCGGTGTTCGAGGTGCTTCTTGCAGATGACAGGCAGCTTGAGCAACTTAAAATGGCGCTTTCTGCCGAAATTGATCCAGTTAAGGATAAGGTCAGGCTCTATCCACTATGCACGCCTTGCGCATCGAAGGTAATTGACCTTGGCTTGGTAACCGCCGATCCCTTCTTCGAGCCTGATGTTGTGATAGTGTAAAAAGTGTGGTAGAATGTGTGTGTTGTTTGCGCACGACAAAGTGGAAAGTTTTCCTTGCGTAAACCAATCGAGCGTGTATAATCTGTGTAGAAATGTCGAAACCTCAAAAAGGCCCTTTTTTAGGGGGAGGTTTCGACAGTGGCGAAAATGGCGTTTAAACGCCATTTGCTGACGATAACCGGATCTTTGACAACCGAAGATTCGCCGATTTCAGAGCCTGTAAAATGAGGTTTCGACAAAGGGGATTCAGAGACCGCATTCTAACGGGGATTCAGAGGGGTGCCCTCTGAATCCCCTCCCTGACGAAGAAGGGATTAAGACCGATCTTCGAGTTTTTTAAGCACCAGCCCGCAGACCTTCGCGCTCTGAATCCCCTCCCTGACGAAGAAGGGATTAAGACTCCAGGGCGAATCGAACCCGAGGGGAGATGGCGCTAAAGCTCTGAATCCCCTCCCTGACGAAGAAGGGATTAAGACCCAGAGGTTGGCATTCTTTCATCCAGGTATTGGTGCACCACTGGCTGCGGGTCTG